>JBATTW010000314.1:0-2081 GCA_049670805.1 Bacteroidota bacterium | reverse complement strand
GATCATCATTGACTCATCAAAAGAAGTGGGGCCGGCGCTGTTTTACTCGCTACTCATCATCACGCTCTCCTTCCTTCCGATTTTCACACTAGAGGCTCAGGAGGGCCGCTTGTTCAAGCCCTTGGCGTACACGAAAACCTATGCCATGGCGGCGGCGGCGCTACTATCCCTTACGATCGTTCCAGTCTTGATGGGCTACCTGATTCGCGGCAAGATAATGCCAGAAGAGAAGAACCCGCTGAACAAGTTTCTGATAAGGATCTACCGCCCCGTCATCAATCTGGTCCTCCGCGTGAAGTGGCTTACGATTGGTGTTGCATTGATCATCCTCATCGGAACGTTGTTCCCGCTGTCCCAGCTCGGATCAGAGTTCATGCCACCCCTGAATGAGGGTGATCTCCTCTATATGCCAACGACTGATCCGGGGATTTCGATTACCAAGGCAAAGCAGCTGCTGCAACAGACAGACAAGATCATAATGCAGTTCCCTGAGGTTCACCACGTCTTTGGCAAGATTGGACGGGCGGAGACCGCAACTGATCCGGCGCCACTGAGCATGATCGAAACTACTATCATGCTGAACCCTCAAGAGGAGTGGCGGCCCGGAATGACGATGGAGAAACTCGTGGAAGAGCTCGACAAGGCTGTCCAGTTTCCGGGCCTTACCAATGCATGGACGATGCCGATCAAAACCAGGATCGATATGCTCTCTACGGGTATCAAGACCCCTGTTGGCGTAAAGCTCATGGGTGAGGATCTGGCCGTGTTGTCGGATCTCGCTCAGGAGATTGCGATCGTTCTTAAAGATGTACCCGGGACACTGAGTGTGTTCCCCGAGAAGACTGTCGGGGGCAACTACTTCGATTTCGTCATTGACCGTAAGGAGGCTGCACGTTACGGATTGACAGTGGGAGACGTGCAAGACATTATAGTGTCGGCAATTGGCGGCATGAATGTCACATACACTGTGGAGGGCCTGGAACGCTATCCTGTGAACGTTCGCTATGGCCGAGAGCTTCGGGATAATATGAGCGATCTGAAGAGAGTGTTGATTCCAACCCCGACAGGCGCGCAGATCCCCATTGGTCAGGTTGCCGAGATAGTGATCAGGAAGGGACCGCCCGGCATCAAATCCGAGAATGCCCGCCGCACAGCATGGCTCTATGTTGACCTCAAGGATATCGATGTGGGCACCTATGTGAGCAACGCCAAGCAGGTTGTTGATGAGCGTGTGAAGCTGCCTTCGGGCTACAGCATTGTCTGGAGCGGTCAATACGAATATATGCAGCGTGCCCAGGAACGCCTGCGAATAGTCGTTCCCATCACCCTGATGATTATTTTTCTCCTGCTGTATATGAATTTCCGGAACGTCACTGAAAGTTTGATAGTGATGCTCTCTTTGCCGTTCTCGCTCATCGGTGGAATATGGCTGATGTACGTGCTCGGGTACCACTTTAGTGTGGCCGTGGGAGTGGGTTTTGTAGCCCTTGCAGGTGTTGCTGCCGAAACCGGCGTGGTCATGCTTATCTACCTTGATCATGCATACGAACGACTTCGGAAAGAAGGAGCAATGAACTCCCTTAAGGATCTCTATGCCGCCGTCATCGAGGGGGCTGTTGAGAGGGTACGCCCGAAGATGATGACCGTGACCGCAATCATGGCTGGTCTTTTGCCGATTATGTGGGGATCAGGAACCGGTTCAGAAGTCATGAGGCGTATCGCTGCCCCGATGGTCGGCGGAATGGTTTCATCGACAGTTCTGACACTGGTCGTCATACCGGTGATCTACTATCTCTGGAGGAGCAGGGAGCTGACGGTACTCTACGCAGACGCGGCAGTCAATCAAACCGAGGAGGAGGACCCGAGAGAGAATGAGGAAGAGTAGGTCCGAACGACGAGCCCAGGGAAGAAGAGTTTCATGCACAGGCAACAATAACTGTCATATAATGATTCGTCAAGTCAGACGGGTTCCGGCACGATGTAACAACATCCGGGAATTATGTAATACATGATGGAGTCTTCTCCGTATATTTAGAGGTGTGATGTATCGACCAGTCCGAAAGGAGAGGAACATGACCTCA
>JBATTW010000313.1:0-4923 GCA_049670805.1 Bacteroidota bacterium | reverse complement strand
CGCCATCGGTATTCTGCACGCCAAAACCCCCGAAGAGGTTGCGGGAGAGCCAGGGAGGATTCCAGACCTGCTGGTAGAGACAGAGATAGTCTATCAGATGCAGACCCAGTGTCCGATATCTCCTCTCCCCCGTAATGCGATAGAGGGAGAGAGAGGCTTCAGCCGCCTGATGCATCGACAGCGTGTTTTGCGGATACTGCTGCGTAAATGGGTCAAAGAAATCAAGCGGCTTTCGGGAACAGGAGAAGAAGGTCTCAAAATCGAACCATTTCCGCTCCGGAACAATCTCCGTTCTGACGTACTCCATCGCGCGTCGCGCCGCATCCAGGTATCTCTTCTCACCCGTCCGGTCATGGAGCTCCGCCAGAAAGAGGGCCGCCCCGGCTGTTTCGGCGTTTTCCTCACGATAGACTTCGGCAGGTTCCCCTGTTTCCGGATCGAACCAGGAGGGGACAACGCCGGACGGGCGTTGCTCCCTCACGAGAAAATCGCCCAGACCGCGGGACCGATTCAGGATCTCCTCCCTCCTCTCATCCAGGAGATCGGCCCAGGCAAGCATCCAGTAGTGTGTCCAGCAGTTGTTGAACATCGAGTACATCCGCCCCCCCTCGATGCCGCCCCACCCGTGGTCCCCGACCCAGTGACCACCCGCGCTATCGACATAGAAAACCGATGGGGAGAGACCATCCCGCTGTGGCGCCAGCATCGCCAGGTTCAGCACCCGCGTCGCCCGCTGCATCAAGTCGCCGTCCCCCGTCTCCCGTCCATGGAGATACATGCCGTAGGCGGTCCGAAGGGAGTTGAACCAGACGGTAAACCAGGCATCCCGGTCCGCCGAGCGGGGTAGCTTGTTGCTCCAGGAGAGTCTCTTCTGGCTCAGGAGGGTGACGGGAACACCCTCATGGGTCGTATCCAGTGCAACGAGCGGCACATACTCTTCCCACGCATTCCGGATGTATGTTGCGAACGGGGCACCCTGAGGGCTCGGGGAGTCGAGCAGGTTCTTTCTTCCTCTCCCCTCCCAGAGGAACCGGAGTATTGCTCTGAAACCGGACCTCTTCTCAGCCCCGGCATCCAGATAGAGGGTGTAGCCGTACGAAAAACGACCCTCCACCAGCTGGGTCGTCATCTTGTCCGAATGCGTGTAGAAAACGTGTGACCGGGTTCTCCAGTTCATGGCACCGTACGAGAGAAGCGGGGCCTCCGGTGCAAGCACCTGGAGATCGGCGCTTGTCTGGATCGACCTCCACGGCTGAATTCTCTCCACTTCGGGGATCAATGCGCAGAAGAAGGAATCGTGCTGAACCATCAGGGCCGGCGACCGGAACGTATGGTCAGCTATGACGTCATCAGAATCGGGCCGGAGCTGAGGGGTCCAGACAAAATCCAGCGGACGGTATTCATCAAATGTTTTGCCGTCCGGAACATACGAGTAGCTGGAGAGAAGATAGGAGAGCTCGGAGATACCCGGGACGCTGTCTTTGACCACACACTGCACAAACCTGTTGCCGCGCTCCAGAGTGATGGTCTTGGAGATAAAATGACCTCCCCCCGATCCGGAGAGGAGGAGAACCGCACGTTCGGGAGAAGCTTCTGCGACGGAGGCTTTGGTGAAGGCAACGGGCTGGCGTTTGCCGTCACTCATCAGAGCTGGTTCCCTCCTGAGGGCGTTTCCGCCCCGGAGCAGCGTTCTCCACGAGCCATTCCACGCGGAGTGTTCCTCGCGGTAGGCTCCTGTTTCTTTCAGGACGCGGGTCCTGACGAGTCCGTTGTTGAACTCGATCGACCCACCCGGTTCGTCGGCGACAACGACGACGTCCTGTGCGGGGAGTGACATGGAAGAGGCCACGAGCAGCACCACGATCATACGGGGGATATTCACACCTTCACCCTTTTCAGGATCCGGCGCATGTTCAGGCCGAACATCTTCTTCTTCTCTTCATAGCTGCAATGGCTGTACGCCATCCATCCGAACTGCGGGATCGGGTCGCGCATCGGCTGATCGGTCCCGAAGAGAACTCTTTCCGCGCCAACATGCTGTACCATGAACTCGATTACCCGGTACGTCACCGCGGTGAGTGTGATCTCCAGGAAGACGTTGGGGTTCTGGAGTGCTATCTCTATGCCAAGCCGGGCGTCCTTGAAGGAGGCGCCCGAGTGAGCAATAATAAACGAAATGTTCGGGAATTTCTGCGCAATGTCGTTCACCTCGGAGACCACGTCGGGGGACGGATGGATCAGCGCGTGGGCGCGTATCCGATCGCCGTACTCGTACCAGGGCATCCAGAGTTTGTCATTGTACGGGATCTCCGTCCGGGGATAGTACGGCTTCAGCCCCCCCATCTTGTATCTCTTGTGCCACTTCTGGCACTCTTTCTTCCAGTCCCTGACATACTGCGGCTGGAGACTCGCATACCCGTGGTAGAATCCCGGATACCGCTTCATGGCGTCCCGGACGATGTTGTTGCCGTTCTCGTAGTCCGTCCAGACGGCCAGAAACGCACTCACGCATATCGCGTTGATCCCCATGGTGCGGGCACGCTCGTGCATCCCCTCCGCGTCCGAGTAGGGCGAATAAAGAAAACCGATCCCCTCGGCCTGATCATGGTTGATGTGCGCGTGGGAGTCAATGACCAGGTTGTTCTTGAAAGGCTTCCCCTCCTTTGCGAGGGCAAGCATGGGATCCGCCGTCTTCCTTCCGGGATAGGGAGAGGGGAGCCGTTCCAGCTTCAGGAGCCGGGCAATGTTTCCCCCGGCAATCATCCTCTTGCTCTCCTCGTCCAGCGTGCAGTAGTCCACGAATGCCTTCGCGGCCCCCGGAGACTTCTCGAGAGCTCCCGTCCCGAAGAGAAGACGATCCGCGCCGAACCACCCCGCAAAGACCTCCAGGGCGCGGTTGCCCTGATGGTTTGAGAGCTCGATGTGGAGGTTAGGATGTTTTGTCATCAACCAGTGAAGGTAGCGTGTCGCATCCCAGCGAGACGCCTGAAGCACGACCGAGAGACGCGGAAAACTCGTCAGGACCGGATCCAGCTCGGTGAGGAGGACCTGATTCGACTTCTCCAGGACGTCGGGGCCGTACATGTGCCCCCCCTCCACAAAGAGGGGCAGATCGTTGTCCTCCAGTTCTGCCAGCAAATCCCCGCAGGTATCCAGGTTGAAGGGGAAACGGTGGGCACGGGGGTACATCTTTGCAGCCCTGATGCCGTTCTCCCGCATCTCCTCGACCAGCTCCCGGGGGTCTCCCATCTCTCCCGTGTGATGCGGCATCACCGCCCAGACGCCATAGAGCCGGTTGCTCTTTTCCAGCTCCTTCATGAGCATCCGGTTTCCGTACGTGGGATCGTACTCCTTGGCGACCGAGTGGCCGATGAGCGCTCCGTGGATCCCGCACCACTTCATCTCGTCCAGGAGAACTTCGGTCTCGTAATGCGCCTCCACGTCTTTGGCGCCCCGGGCCCCGACCATCGCGTAGCAGTCAATGTAGGTACGGTCGTTCATGCTCACCACCAGAATGGTTGAATGGTATCCCGCTCTTTTGGTTCCGCCTCAAGCGCCCGCCGGAGTGCGCGGGAGGATTTCTCCAGGGCCTCGTCAATGTCGGCGGGTGTGTGTGAATAGGAGACAAACCAGCGGGGACTGGGGAACACGCCCTCCCGGTAGAGCTCTCTGTGCCAGAGGAACTCCAGGCGCGCGTGGTACTGATCGTCAGAGGGATGATCGAATTTCAAGAACGACCCTGGTGGGAGCCCCGCCGCGTGGCCTTCCACCCCCAGATCCCGGGCGATGGTGTTGAATCCGTCCATGAGCCGCTTTCCCATCCGCCAGATATGCTCGTGTACCTTCTCCCGTTTCATGATCTTGAGCGTGGCTATCGCGGCCGCAATAGAGAGCGTCTCACCCGCATAGGTCGTCGTCATCTTGAACTTGTAAAGACGTTCCATGATCTGGCGCCGTCCCACGTACGCGGAGAGCGGGTATCCATTTGCGATCGCCTTGGCATACCCCGCCAGATCAGCATCAACACCAAAATACTCCTGGGCTCCACCCGGTGCGAGCCGGAAACCGGTAAGCACCTCGTCGATCACCAGGAGTACCCCATGTTCCCTGGTGAGTCGTCGGAGCTCCTTGATGTAGGTCCCGCTCGTGTCCTCGTTGAAATCATACGGGACGGAGATGACGCACGCCAACCGGTCCGCGTACCGGCTGATGAGCTTTTCCGCCTCCTCGCAGTTCCCCCACGGAATAACCTTGACATAGTCTTTCATGAACTCGGGGACGCCGTTGTTCGGACTGTCCTCCGTGGCAAACCAGTCGGGGTAGCCGTGGTACCCGCTCATGAGAATCATCTCTTTTCCCGTGTACGCTCGAGCGATCCGGACGTTGCTGAGGTTGGCGTCCTCCCCGGTCTTCATGAAGCGGCACATTTCGGCATTCGGAACCATCCCGGTCACCAGCTCCGCCAGCTCCACCTCGATCGGGCTGGCCATGCTGAAGAGCACCCCCTTCTCCAGCTGGGCCCGCACCGCATCATCCACCTCATCATAGCAGTAACCGAGCGTCACGGGCCCCAGCGCGAGGCGAAAATCAATGTACTCTTTCCCCTCCATGTCCCAGATGCGACAGCCTTTCCCCCGCTCGATATATTTAGGCATTGTCTCGTCGAAGAACGGGTAGGGCCTTTTGGCGTTCGTCTGGGTCCCCCAGGGGATCAGCGAAAGAGCCTTTTCAAAGAGCGCGTCAGATGGCTTTTTCATGTCTACCTTTCTAGCGGAGTGAGTTCTCCTGCTTGAATCTGTCCAGATCATCTCGTCCGTCGAGTATACCGATCTCCACGGAGAATTGACGTTCTTCGCCCGGTTCCAGGAGCTGTAGCGTCCCCGCGGCCCGGTCCTCGGCACGCCCCCCCACCCTGCAATTGGC
>JBATTW010000312.1:0-4777 GCA_049670805.1 Bacteroidota bacterium | reverse complement strand
TCATTCCCGGTTCCGGACAGTTCTACGCGGAGAGCTACTGGAAGGCAGCCCTCTTCTTTGCCATCGAGGTCGCGGCCGTTACGGGAGCGATCGTCTATGATCGGAAGGGGGATGAACAAACCGCACAGTATCAGGCGTTTGCCAACCAGCACTGGAGCGTGACCCAGTACGCGCAATGGACCGAGCTAAACTTCTCGCTCCAGGATCAGTTCCAATGGGACCAGGGAAACGGCGTCGTCAACTGGGACGAGTTGAATCGAATGGAACGGTCCGTGGGTGGCTGGTATTCACACACGCTCCCCCCGTACGGGTCGCAGCAGTACTACGAGCTGATCGGGAAGTACCCTCAGTACAATCAGGGGTGGGATGACGCTCTCCCGAACTTCACCTACGGTGATCCTCTCACACCCAGGTTCCTCTCATATTCCGCCGACCGTGGTGATGCGAACAAGTACTATGATAGAGCATCAACGGCTGTGACCGTGGCGGTGGTAAACCATATCGTGAGCGCGCTGGATGGCGCCTGGAGTGCCAGCATGTACAACAGCGACATCCGCGCGGAGGCATCAATACAGCGGATTCCTGCCGCTGACGGGATGGTAGAGGTGCCAGCGCTCCAGCTTTCGTACAGGTTCTGAGTGAACGGCAGGATGGGTTACTTGGGCACGCGAAGGAGAACGACGACCGCCGCTCCCAGAAAGAGAACGTTCGCCGACCAGGCGGTGACAATCGGATTGATGTCTCCGTTGTACCCGAAGACCTGGCTCACTTTCATGAAGATGAGGTAGACAAAGGCGATGAGCAGGCTGATCCCCAGCTGGACTCCGACGCCTCCGCGTCTCCTGATCGAAGAGAAGGGAACACCGAAAAGGACGACGATGACGGAGGCGAAGGGAAAGGAGATCTTGCTGTAGAAGTCCACTTCCCACCGTGATACGTCCTGCCCCGCCCGCCTCTGGTCTTCGATGAACTCCTGGATTGTGTAAAAGTCCATCTCATCCGGTTTCTCCTGCTTCTTTCGAAGATCGTCAGGGTCAAAGTGGAGCTTCCCGGCCGGTTGCGACGTGAACCTCTCCAGACGTTCCCGCTCTCCGGAAAACCACCGTCGCACTCCCTGATGAAGAACCCACTTCTCTGCGGTTTCGTCCCACGTCATGGTGATGGCGTCCACCCGTCCAACCATGGCCGTCGGGTCGTCAGGGCTGAAGTCCTGGATGCTGACCCTCGAGGCTAGGTTGCGCGTGTCGTCAAAGTACCCTATCGAGAGGATCCGCGTCGGGCTGTCCTGAACGTAGAGGTTCGCGCCTGACGCCGTGATGACGTCTTTCTGAAGATGCTCGCGCATGAGCGTGAACTTTTTTTTGTTTGCCTGCGGGACGATCCACCCGTTGAAGTAGACGGAGAGGGCGCTGACGAGGAAGGCGACGGCGACGAACGGTACCATGATTCTGTAGAGGCTGATCCCGCTCGATTTCATGGCGGCAAGCTCGTTCTGGGTCGAGAGACGCGCCGTGACAAAAAGGCTGGAGAGCAACATCGCGACCGGCATCGTCAGCTTGATGATCTCCGGAATGAAGAAGATGTAGTAGCGCGCGATGATATCCCAGTCGGCCTGCTTGTCAATAAAATCATCCAGTTTTTCCATCGCGTCAATCACGATGAAGATCACCACGACCGCCGACAGCGCGAACGCTGTCGTGGTGAGAAACTGCCCTACGATATAGCGGTCCAGGTGCTTCATTTCGGATAGACGGGGTTGCCGTCCTCGTCCACCATGGGTGTGCGCCACTGCCTGGGTATGAAGCGGTAGAGGAAGTTCCAGTTGATGAGCAGGGTCTCCCGGCCTACCCGGAAGGTGAGATAGGCGCCCAGCAGGCCGATGATGATGTTTGCCGCCCACATGCCCAGCCACGGCGAGACGATGCTCCTGTCCGCCAGCTTCTCTCCCCCGATCAGACAGGCCCAGTAGAGGATGAAGAACCCGAGGCTGAGGGTTGCGGCGATGCCGAATCCGCCCTTGCGTGCCATGATGCCCAGCGGAACCCCGATCAGAACGAACACGAGGCACGCCGCCGGAATGGCGTACTTCTTGTGGATCTCGACCAGGTACTGCCCGATCTGCTTGTTGAGCATCTCCATCCGGAAGAGGGTGGAAGTCACCTCCGTGCTCAGGAACTGTGCCTTCTGGAGAGCCCGGGCGGTGGGGGTCTGTCCTTCCACGTGGACCGGCCCGCCCGAGAGCGTGTCGGGTACGGTGGAGACCAGCCGTCCCGCTTCCTCTGTCATCCTCACCTGGAGGTGCTCCTCCAATGATCCGCGTATGCCCCGGAGGCTGTCCACAATGCCCGTCATTACCTCGGCGCTCATCTCACGATCACCCCGTGAAAATGTCGAGGTCGAAGAACGTTCGAAATCGAACCCCTGCACGTTCATCGCCCTGCGAAGTGACGTGAACCGGGCCCGACGATACGAATCTGTTTTCTGAAGATCCAGCTCGTGGACCTCTCCCTCCTGGAGGTCCAGTATGAGCTTCCGATAGTCGGGGGAGAAAGAAATCTTTCCCCTCTCTGCCGCGATGACGACGCTCTGCACCGGATTTCGGTAATCGTAGAGGGTGATTCCCTCCAGGTCGTTGTTCTCTTCGAACGTTTTCCGGACCAGGATGCTGTATCCCGATATGTCATGGGAGAAGACGCCGTCCAGGATCGTTAGCGTGGGCTTCTTCCGCCGGATGTCCACCGTCAGCGTCTTGAGCCTGTGGTTGGACTCGGGAAGCACGAAGTTGTTGAACCAGACCATCCCCAGGGCCACAACGACGCCGGCGATGAGAACCGGTGCGAGCAATCTGTAGATGCTGACACCGCTCGCTTTCATAACTGTGATCTCGTTCCGTGAGGAGAGCTCGCCAAACGCCATCAGGACGGCGACCAGGACGGACATCGGAACGGCGAGCACGAGCATCCATGAGAGGTTGAGGATGACAAGCTCCATGATGACCCATGCCGTGAGCCCCTTCCCGACGAGCTGGTCGATAAACTTCATCACGAACTGGAGAAGAAAGAGGAACATCAGTGTGGTGACGGAGAAGAGAAAGGGTCCCGCATGTGCGCGGAGGATGTACCAGGAGAGGATTGCTCCCTGTGGTCTCAGGCGTCTGCTCATGGAGACAATATACTGCCGGAGGAGGATCTTTTCAATCCCTTGATTCCGAGGTTTTCTTTTTGTAGATGTTTCTGACCATGCATTTCATCGATTGGCTCATCATTGGGACCTACTTTGCGGGAAGTGCCGCGGTGGGAATCTACTTCACCCGGAGGGCCGGGAGGAGTATGCAGGAGTTCTTTCTCTCCGGCAGGAATCTGCCGTGGTGGCTGGCAGGGACTTCTATGGTGGCCACGACATTTGCCGCGGACACGCCTCTGGCGGTCACCGAGCTGGTTGCGCGCAATGGTGTGGCGGGGAACTGGCTCTGGTGGAATTTTGTGCTGGGTGCCGTATTGACTGTCTTTTTTTTCGCCCGGCTCTGGCGACGCGCCGGGATATTGACCGATGTGGAGTTTGTCGAGCTCCGGTACTCCGGGAGGCCCGCGGCCTTTCTGCGCGGCTTCCGATCCCTCTATCTGGGGATATTCATGAATTGTATCATCATGGGGTGGGTCAACCTGGCCATGGCGGCGATACTGGAAGGGATGTTCGGGATCCCTCGCGGCGAGGTCATGCTCTACATCGCCCTCGCCATGGTCCTGACGGCCGTCTATTCGGCTCTCTCAGGCCTGTGGGGGGTCGCGGTTACCGACGTCGTCCAGTTTCTCCTCGCGATGACGGGGTGTGTCGTTCTGGCCGTCATCGTCCTGAATCTCCCGGAGGTGGGGGGGGTAGCCGGGCTCCAGCAGAAACTTCCCGGGTGGACATTCCAGTTCCTGCCTGTCATCGGGGACGGGACCTCGGCCGCCGAGGTTGGTGGCGCGCTGGCTCTCAGCGCGGCAGCCTTCCTCGCGTTCGTGGGGATCCAGTGGTGGGCCGCGTGGTATCCGGGGGCGGAACCGGGCGGTGGCGGGTATGTCGCGCAACGGATGATGTCCGCCAGGGACGAGAAGCACTCCCTCTTCGCGACGCTCTGGTTTACCGTTGCCCACTACTGTATACGACCGTGGCCATGGATCATCGTGGGCCTCGCGTCCCTGGTTCTCTATCCCGAACTGGGCCCCGAAGAGAAGAGAATGGGGTACGTCTTTGCGATGAGGGACTACCTCCCGGTGGGTGTCAAGGGACTCCTCGTGGCCGCGTTCTTTGCGGCCTACATGTCCACTATTGCCACGCAGCTGAACTGGGGAACCTCATACATCATCAATGATTTCTACAGACGCTTCTTTCGCCCGGACGGGGAAGAGAAGCACTTTGTCCTCGTCTCCCGCCTTACGACCATCCTCGTCATGGTGCTGTCGCTCATCATAACCGGTTTTCTCGAGACGATCTCCGGGGCATGGGCGTTTATCATCGAAGCGGGAGCCGGTCTGGGGCTGGTGCTGATCCTCCGGTGGTACTGGTGGAGGATCAACGCGTGGAGTGAAATCCTCGCAATGATTACGCCGTTCCTCGTCTTCGGGTATCTGAGGCTCTTCACGACGGTCCAGTTCCCGGAAACGCTCTTTGCCATCGTGGGGATTACGACGGTGGTCTGGGTGGCCGCGACGTTCCTCACCGCGCCTGTAGACGAGGAAAAACTCATCGATTTCTTCCGGCGCGTCCATCCTGGCGGTCCGGGGTGGAAAAGGAT
>JBATTW010000311.1:0-3719 GCA_049670805.1 Bacteroidota bacterium | reverse complement strand
GGTTTTAGCTATTTTTCTCATGAAACGCTGAAAACTTATGAAAAAAAGTCCACGAAAACCGCCTGCCCGGAAAACACCCGCCAAGCAAGCGAACAACTCACGGGTAACCCGGAAGCCTCAACGCTCCGCCGCCCGCCTCCAACTGCTCAAGCAGAATATCCTCTTTACCGGCGTTGCCGACAAAGTCCTCACCGGTAGTCTCCCGGGGTTTGCAGACCGGACATACACCGCGGGGGAGATCATATTCGACGAATATTCGGAAGGCCGGAATCTATATCTGATCAACAGCGGCCGTGTTCGGATAAAGAAGTATACAAAATTTGGGGTTGAATCGCTTCTCGCCGTGCTTCACCCGAACGATTTTTTCGGCGAGCTTTCCGTCATCGACGGGCTCCCGCGTTCAGCACGTGCCGAAGCGATGGATGACTGTTCGATCACCATCATCGCACCCGCCACCTTCAAGAAGCTGGCCAGACAGAGCCATGAGTTTGCATTCAATCTCATGAACAACCTTGCCGTTCGGCTCCGAACGATGGATCAGACCTTTGTTCTCGAGCTCGGACGCAACGCGCTTGCTTCACAGAATAAGATGGACAAGCTGAGCAAGCTCATCGAGGCAAGCAAGATCGTCTACTCCACCCTGGATATTGACACCCTCCTGGGACTGATCCTTGATGTTGCCACGCAGAGCATCTCCGCAGATCGCGGGACGCTTTACCTGCTGGACGATACAAAGAACGAGCTCTGGTCCAAGATCATGCAGGGCAACAACATGGTGGAAATCCGCCTCCCCGTGGGGAAAGGTCTGGCCGGGTACGTGGCAGAGACCGGGGAGACAATAAACATCTCCGATGCCTATGAGGACCCCCGCTTCAACCCCGAAATCGACAAGAGGAGTGGATACAAGACCAGAAATGTTCTCACCATGCCAATGCGGGACAGAGAAGCCCGGATCCTCGGCGTGTTTCAATTCCTGAACAAGGCGGAAGGAGCGTTTGGACCCGAGGATGAATCGTTAATCGACGCACTCTCCGTGCACGCAGCCATCGCGCTCGACAACGCCCGGATTGCCCAGGAAATGGTCGAGAGCGAGCGGCTCTCGGCCGTTGGTCGAATGGCGAGCACCATCATCCATGACATCAAGAACCCGATGGGCACCCTGCGCATGTACGCACAGGTCATTCAGAAGAAGACCGGTGACACCGAAGCCGCCGGGCTCGCCCAAGAGATCATACGGCAGGTGGATCGGTTTGTGAGCATGACCCAGGAGATCCTTGATTTTTCGCGTGGCATTTCGGAGATCCATCTCGAGGAGGTCGAGCTCAGCGAGGTTCTGGAAAACCTCCTCGCCTTCATCGAGAAGGACCTGTCAAAGCGAAATATCACAGTGGTCCAGCGATTCGAGTACACGGGCACGTGCATACTGGATCTCGACAAGATTTCCCGCGCCTTTTACAACCTCGCGAGCAACGCGGCGGATGCAATGGAATCCGGCGGGACGCTCACCGTCTCGACGCGGGCTCTCGACAACCAACTGATTATCGAGTTTTCCGACACAGGATCGGGTATCCCGGATGAGATCCGTGCCCGCGTGTTCCAGCCTTTCTTCACCTCAGGCAAGAGACATGGGACGGGGCTCGGACTGGCAATCGTCAAGCGCATAGTCGATGACCATGATGGGAGAGTTGAGCTGGAATCCCAGCCGAACAAAGGAACCACCTTCCGCCTATTTCTTCCCCTATCGTAGCCGCCCCCGGTTTTCTTGAAATTTCCTCTGATAATGCGTATCTTTCGTGCCCGCCTGAAAACCAGACCCGGGCGTATGGCGGAACTGGAAGACGCGCTAGACTTAGGATCTAGTGGAGCAATCCGTGGGGGTTCGAGTCCCTCTACGCCCACTGCGGCATCTCTCCTGCCGCACGGGCACCTGACCGAACGAGAAACCGGAAAACGAGAACAGTGGAAGTAACCATCAACACACTCACCGAGGTCCAACAGGAAGCGGACATCCAGGTGAGCCATGAAGAGCTCGAGCCGCATTTTCAGGACGCGTATGAGCGGTTCAGGCCGAAAGCTCAGCTGCGCGGATTTCGCAAGGGGAAAGTCCCCATGGAGCTCGTACGAAAACTCTACGGCGAAGCGATCGAGCAGGATGCCCTGGATTCCATAGCCGGAACCCTGTACCGCCAGGTCATGGAAGAGCGGGACATCCAGCCCGTCGGCCGGCCAGCGCTCACCGATATGAGTTTCCAGAGAGGATCGTATTTCCGCTTCAAGATCAAGTACGACGTCAAGCCGGAGATCAAACTGAAGAAGTACAAGGGGGTCTCCGTCGAAAAGGCGGTCCATGCAGTGGGGGACGAAGAAGTTGACCGGGAAATACTCCAGGTGAGGCGAGTCAACAGCGCGCACTCGGCTGTCGAACGGGTGACTGACACCGACCACATCGTGACGACTGAAGTCCAGGAGCTTGATGATACGGGAGCTCCCCTTATCGGTAAGAAGAAGACCGGAGTTAAATTTGATCTCTCTGATGCATCCCTTGTCAACGAGGTGAAAACCGCTCTCCAGAACGCTGAGAAGGGTGGGGTTTACCGCGTGACCATGGCCTCTGGTGAGGCCGACCGACTGCAACAGACACAGCTCGCACTCACGGTCACAGGGGTAGAAAAAGTCGAGCTCCCCCCGCTGGACGACGCTCTCGTCCAGAAGGTTACGGGAGAAAAGATATCGACGCTGGACGAATTCACACAGACCATTCGTACCGATCTCACCCGGTACTGGGAAGACCAGTCAAACACGCGCCTGCGCGATGCCATCGCCGACGAAATCGTCCGCACACACGAGTTTACGGTCCCGGATTCTATGGTCGATGCTTTTCTCGACTCTTTTCTGGATGACATCAAGAACCGCTCACAGGACAAGACTCTTCCTGGAGGCTTCGACGAGCAGAAATTCCGCGAGGAGAACCGCGCGTACGCCATCTGGCAGGCGAAATGGATGCTCCTGAAAGAAAAAATTGGAGAGGTGGAGAACATCACCGTAACCGAGAAGGATATCGTGCAACTCGCCGAAGAGGAAGCAGAGCACATTGGCGTTCCAAAAGATCGGCTGGCCCAGTACTACAAGAGTTCCGGTGCTGTCAGAGACCGGCTCCTGTCGGAGAGGGTCATCAGCTTCCTCAGGGAGCACGCCAAGATAAGAGAAAAGGCTTTTGACCCCCACGCCGCCTACAGCGCGTAATAACTGAATTGCGAGGATGGAGACGATGAAGAAATCCGAAGTGTACAATCAGCTGGTCCCCATGGTCGTCGAACAGACCGGTCGGGGAGAGCGGGCGTACGACATCTACTCCCGTCTCCTGAAGGAGCGCATCGTATTCATCGGGACACCTATCGATGACACGATCGCAAGCCTCGTCATCGCCCAGCTTCTCTTTCTGGAATCCGAAGACCCGGAAAAGGATGTCAACCTCTACATCAACACCCCCGGTGGAAGCGTGTCGGCCGGCCTGGCCATCTACGACACCATCCAGTACATCCGGCCCGATGTGGCGACCATCTGCATAGGGATGGCGGCCAGCATGGGGGCGGTTCTCCTCGCCGGCGGGACGAAGGGAAAACGTTCCGGCCTCCCGAATTCGCGGATCATGATCCATCAACCGTGGGGAGGAGTCCAGGGCACGGCGTCCGACATCAGCATACAGGCCGAGGAGATCC
>JBATTW010000310.1:0-8054 GCA_049670805.1 Bacteroidota bacterium | reverse complement strand
CGATAATCTCGACCGCGGCTTTTACCCCTTCCTGGCCACCGGCCTGGACCATCTCGTACCACCTCTTGCCTGTCGGGTCGGCAAGCATCTCTGGATCCCCGTCGTACAGCTTCGGAAAAAAACCCATGTTGTCCGAATGGTCTGCCACGACAAGAAAGTCCAGGGGCCTGGAGAGCTTTATGCGCAGGCCGGTGGAGGAGGTCAGCTCCTCGCCACGCGCGAACCGATAGGCGTCTTCGGGGAGAAGCCTTGCCCCAAATGCGCCGGCGTCCATAGACATTCCCGTGTGGAGGTGCGTGTCGCCCCAGTAGACCTGCGTCGGGAAGTTCCGCCCGGCATATGGGGAGTAGTGCTTCTGAACCGGATAGGCCCCTTCGAGCGTCTCGGCGGGGGGCATTGGAGCCTGGGCCGTGGCTGGCTGGACCGCGAGTAGCAGAACAAGCGTGGCCATTGCCACATAGAGCAGATTGCGTTGCATCATGCCTCCTGTGATTGCAGAGGTGGGTTGAGTATGATGAAGCCGTTACGACATATCAAGATATGCCTCTCTATTGATACTGTCAAGCTGGTCTGATCCGGATCAACCCTCCGGGAGAGGCATCGTCAATCCTGACGCGATCTTCATTGCCCCCATAGCATCCTTGACTGATATCAAGACTGTGGTCTTCAGGTTGGTGAGCCCCCCCTGTGAATAGGCAGAAAACGTCGTGGCTAGACTGGCGACATTGTCAGGCATTTCCGCCAGGACAATCCCGTCGTACTCACCAAACGAATAGAAGAACTCCAGCATGCGGCCGCCCGACTGTTCGATCAGTCTTTTCACAACGGTTGATCGATCCTCGGGGTGCTTGACGAGTTTTGCCAGCGTCTCTGGTGTGTAGGAAAACTGAATGAGTGTGGTAGTCATGGGAGACCTCCTCGTGAGTGTGAATGGTGTTTATCATATCGAGTTCGGGGGTTCAAGTCAAGAGAGAATCCGGCCATTCCCCTCTACCTACCCCTTTATGTAGGTTTGCCCGTCCAGTACAATTCGTACGTTTAGGGCACAAAGGATGACGGTACGAAGTCAAACAACAAGGAGATCCACCAATGCCACGGTTCCTTATCGAGGTACAGCACGAAAATGACTACAAGGGGTGTGTCAGAGCGCTGGATGCCATCATGGAGTATGGCTCGCACCTTACACACAAGGCCGAATTCGGTTGTGAAGACGGCGTTCATACCGGCTGGCTCATTGTTGATGTGGAGAATCGCGAGGACGCGAAAAGGATTGTGCCACCTCAGCATCGTGGGAATGCGCGCGTTGTTCAGCTCAAGCGGTATACCCGGGAACAGATCGAAGGTATGGTGAAGAATCTGGAAGCGTGATTTCGACGGGGAACCGGCCGGCGTCAAGAATGGAGTCCTAAGCGTTCGAGCAGGCTGACGAACCTCGAGTCCGAACGAAGTTCATCCAGGAGTGGATCCACCGCCATCCACGGGAGCCAACCCGAGTGTTCACTGTATGCCCTGTTTAGCCAATCGAACGCCGCGGCTCTGTCACCCAGAGCTCCAAGGGGCCATACGACGTAGTAAGGATCCACGTACCTCTTTTCTGAAAGAGAGTCGAGCTCCTTGACGCACTCGCCGGCCTCTTCTTTCCTGCCAGAAACCCCGTAGGCGTATCCAAGCAGACCGTGAAGCCGGGGATCCTCGGGAAGCTGCCGGAGACCCTCCTGGAGCGTTTCGACAGCGCGCTCCGGCATTCCGCTCTTCGCGTACGCTGCCCCCAGCCAGCCGTACAGCCCATAGTACGAAGGAGCCAGCTCGAGTGCCGTGTAACACTGCTTGATTGCCTCTTCGTGTCGCCGTGCGTGGAACAACACCTGTACCGCGCACGAATTGAGTGGTGGAGAGACAGGTTCCAGCTCCAGTGCGCGGTTGATTTCGGCCAGAGCTTTTTCAAGACAGCCTCTCAGCTCAAGATAATGAGCGTGAATGTGATGCGCCTCAGCGCATGCCGGGTTGATGGAAAGAGCGCGTTGAAATTCCTGGTCCGCCTCTGACCAGTTCCAGTCGCAATGCAGTCTGACCCATCCTGCCGCAACGTGAGCCTCGGAAAGCGAATCGTCAAGCTGCAGTGCTGTCGCGCTGGCCTTGCGGGCCTGCTCGTACGCGGTCTCCAGTGGAAGCACGCGCCACGATCCCAACTCCCCATATGACACTGCCAGAGAGGAATGGGCAAGAGCGAAGTTCGGATCGATCTTGATGGCCGCAGAGTAGTAATCAACACTCTTTGACACGCTGTCATGCTTCCGTTGGTTGAAAAGGAAGAGGCCTTTGAGGTAAAGGTTGTACGCCTCATGGCTATTTGCGCGGCGCTTCACGAGAAGCGTCTTCTCACCGTGGGCCAACGTCACCTTCAGGTGCTCCACAATCGACAGACAGACATCATCCTGAATTGCGAAGATGTCTTCCAGGTCTCTGTCATACCGCTCCGACCAGAGGTGAGAACCGTCCCTGGCACTGACCAGCTGGATCGTGATGCGAAGCCGCTGACCAGCCTTGCGGACACTCCCCTCAAGAAGTGTTGCTACCCCCAATTTGCGGCCGATCTCGCGCACATCTCTTTGCTCACCCTTAAGGGAGAAGGAAGAGGTACGGGCAATGACGCGAAGGCCGCTGATGTGTGTCAGCGCGTTGATGAGCTCCTCAGCGATCCCGTCACAGAAGTATTCTTGATCGTGGTCCGGACTCATGTCCATAAATGGGAGAACGGCAATCGAGGCGGGTGCTCCTGCAGCGGGAGGGCTTGTCCCTGCATGAGGTTTCGTCCTGGCCAGATCACGCAGAATCTCATCCACAGAAGGGTATCGCTCACCGGGTTCTTTCTTGAGGGCTCGGTCCACGATGTCTGAGAGCTCAACCGCCACGTCCTGCCTGTGAGTGCCTACCGGTTCAGGATCTTCATTCAGGATCCTGTACAGGACGGCCTGTTCGTGCTCCGCCCGGAACGGGCAGACGCCTGTCAGCATCTCGTACAGAACGACTCCCAGCGACCAGATATCCGAACGGTGGTCGACCTCTTCCCCTCGTGCCTGTTCCGGGGACATGTAGAGTGCTGTACCGAGCGTTGCCCCTGTCTTTGTCAGATCCAGCTGGCCCTTCAGCTTTGCAAGACCGAAATCTACGATCTTTGCCACACCGTCGGTTGTAATGATGATATTGGCAGGTTTGATGTCGCGATGGACAATCCCATGCTCGTGTGCCTTCGCCAGCCCTGAGGAGACCTGGACGGTCAGATCAATCGCATCCAGCAATTTGAGAGGCCCCTGCTCGATCTTCATCTGGAGGGTCATACCGGCATAGCAGCTCATTGCCATGAAAACCTGACCCTCTTCTGTCTCCCCCAGTTCATGGATCGTGCAGATGTTCAGGTGGTCGAGTGCGGAGGCGGCCTTTGCTTCCTGAATGAAACGGTTCTTGGCAATGGTGTCGGAGGTGAGTTCTCTCGGTAGGAATTTCAGCGCAACTGTGCGATCCAGCTTCAGGTCCTGGGCTTTGTAGACGACGCCCATTCCACCGCTGCCGAGGTGCCCCAGGATCTTGTAGTGAGAAACCGTCTGACCTACGAGGGAAGTCATGATGCTTCCTCGTGTGTGAGGAAGGGGGGAATGAAGAGGCTAAAAGAACTTCAGCAGGTAAAGTAAGGCAGCCGATCGCGAGAGTCAAATGAGAGAAGGCGGCGATAACCGGTTCATGACTATTTCCCCTGTCATTCGCCATTTGAGCCGTTCCAGGAGGGCGAGACAAAGATGCGACGGGCAACTTCAAATCGCTTGATTTTCATCTAATCCTGAGTGTAGTATAAGGGTCTAAACTACCATGGAGGAGAGCATGAAAAGGGTATTATCTACACTACTCGTTCTCTTGACGTCTTCCACTATTGCATATTCTCAAAGTGAAGGCGGCCTGAAGGTCTTTATCTCCGTTGACATGGAGGGGATAACGGGCGTGGTGAACTGGGAGGATGTCAGGAGAGACGGGAAGGACTATGACTACTTTCGTTGCATAATGACGAAAGAAACAAACGCGGCAATCGAGGGAGCCCTGGAAGCGGGAGCCAGTGATATCCTGGTTCGCGATTCTCATGGCAGCGCAAGAAACATCCTGCCGGAGATGTTGAACCGGAAGGCGAGATTGCCGCGTGACTGGTCCGGAGGATACAAGAGCATGATGGAGGGACTCGACGAGAGCTTCGACTGCGCGATCTTTGTCGGCTATCACGCGAAGGCGGGGACACCCGATGCCATTCTCGATCACACGATGAGCAGCAAGAACATTACGGACGTTTCCATCAATGGCCTTTCCGTCCCTGAGGCAGGGATGAATGCCCTGATGGCGGGGTACTATGGGGTGCCGGTAGTCTTTGTGGCAGGGGAACGGGCCCTCTGTGATCAGGCAAAGGAGTTGTTGGGTGATGTCGAGACCGTTGCAGTGAAGGAAGGGATTGGGACCGCCGCGTTGAACATACACCCGGAAGTTGCACGCGAAAGGATCCGCGAGGGTGTGAAGAAAGCGCTTCTCAATCTGGGACAGTACAAACCGTACATACTGGAAGCGCCCTATACGCTCGTCGTGACACTCAAACACGATGAGCTGGTCCATGTAAAGTCACTCTATCCGGGCGCAGAGAGAACCGGAGACTGGGAGCTTACCTACAAGAGCGATGATATAACGGATATCATGAAGGCCTTTCGCGGGATGCATTGAATGTCTATGATCCTGATCTGGACAACCATAGCCCTGTTCGTTCTTCCCACGATTGCGCTCACTCAATTGAGTATTGAGCGAGAACAGGGGGAAGGAGTACGCCTCACTGCAAGTCGGTGGATCGAGAATCCATCCATCCTCACCTGGGATGTCCCCTGGCGGTACCATCAGGGCGACAATCCGGAATGGGCGATGCCGGAACATGAAGACTCCTCCTGGGAGCTTGCCACGACATGGCTCCGGGAGGGGGAGCATTCGCGGAGCGGCTGGTCGGGAGTCGGGTGGTTCCGGCTGCACCTCGTGGTCGATTCGACATTCCCACGGCCTACGCTGGGACTGACCGGCAGCCACTCGGGCAAGATCCGGATCTACTGGGACGGGGTTCTCCAATCTGAGCAACTGGGATACAGCATTCCCGACGCGATCCCCGCCGGGGGGCCTGGAGACCACGTCCTCGCGGTACGGTATGAACTCCAGGAGATCGAGAAGCTTCATGAGAGAGAGTATGGAGCAGGTTTCTTTATCCGCCTCGGTGAGTTTCATGAAACGATCACGTTGCTGATCCGTCAGAGAACGGAGCAGATGTTCTTCACAGCGCTGGTGCTGGCCTTCGGCATCCTCCACCTGATGCTCTTCCTCTTCTCCCCCTCCTCCAGGGGAAATCTCTACTACGCGCTGTTTCTCTTTACCATGGCGGGTGTTATCTATGCTGACATCCAGCACGTATATTTTGTTTCTGATGGCCTGGGAGCTGAGCGATACCTTCTGATGCACCGTGCATTGGTGCCGTTTAGCACCATTTTCTTCCTTCGCTTTCTCTACACCATTTTCTATGACCGGTGCCCGCGGCAGTTCTGGTTCCTGACAGCCCTGATGATCGGAACGGGAATAGTCGTCTTCCTGAATCCGCAGACCCATTACGAGTACTATGTGGTTGTCAGTACAGTGCTCACCGTGGAGATGGTGAGGGTACTGATTGTGGCCATCGTGAAACGCAAATCCGGTGCCTGGATCATCGCGTCAGGATTTCTTATGGTCGGCATATTCGGCACGTATGATTCATTGCTCGATCTGGATCTGCTGGCCCCGATAGGACAGACGACGAATGCGTACTATTTTGGGCTGATCGGGTTGCTTGTCGCTATGTCCATCTATCTTGCGCGGGATTTCGCCCGGACCTCCCGGCGACTGGTTGAACAGGTAAAACAGACCGACAGGGAGGAGATGGCGCGGCGACTGGTCGAGGCGGACAATGCCCGGAAGACTCGAGAGCTGGAAGAGGCACGCGAGCTGCAGCTATCAATGCTCCCCGCGTGCCGCAATGACATCCCGGGAATAGACGTCTGCCTCCACATGGAGACTGCAACCGAGGTCGGTGGGGACTACTATGATTACCTTCAACCGGAGGACGGTTCCCTGATCCTCGCCGTCGGTGATGCCACCGGACACGGGATGAAAGCTGGGACAATGGTGTCGATTGTCAAGGGGCTCTTCATCACGCAAGCGCCGCATGATGACTTCCAGTCATTTCTCGGCAGATCCTCGGAGGCGATCAAGCAGATGAAGCTGGGGAACCTCTACATGGGACTGACCCTTGCCAGGATCAAGGATGGGATCCTCACCGTGGCTTCCGCGGGTATGCCCCCGGTTTATGTTTACCGTGATGTGACCGGATCGGTCGACGAGATCCTGATAAAGAGTATGCCGCTTGGGGGACCCGGAACACTATTATATGAGACCCGAGAAACACCTCTGGCCGCCGGGGACATTCTGCTGCTCATGTCTGACGGCCTTCCCGAGATGTTCAGTCCCGAGAGAGAGATCCTGGACTACCCACGCCTAAAGGAGATGTTCAGGGAGGCGGCAGACCTTCCCGCAGCGGACATCGTTCACCATCTGGTGCAGCGCGGGAAGGAGTGGGCCAACGGAAGACCACAGGGGGATGATGTGACACTTGTGGTGGTGAGAGTGACCCGATGAGAAGTTCTATCGCGGTTGTCCAACGCCCTGTGGGGCACTGCCCTTGAAACTTGTCTGCATCGACCCTATCTTGCACTGCCTGCACGTAGGTCAGACGCGCTCCACCTCCAGCCGAATGGGATTCTGATCATGGTATCTGTCGGTATCATCGGATGCGGTACGATTGCGTCGGAACATGCCGGGTGTCTTCATGCCATGGAGGGTGTTGCGGTGCGTGGATATGCCGACCTGGAGGAGGAGCGTGCCAGAGCCTTCCTGCACAAGTTCGGCGGGTCGTACCACACGCATGACCCTCGAAAGCTGCTTGCAGATGACGCCATTGACGCGGTCTACATCTGCACGCACGTTGATTCCCACATGGATCTCGGAATCGCAGCTGCCCGGGCCGGGAAACATGTGATGATGGAGAAGCCGCTTGCCCTCACGCTCGAGGAATGTGACCGCATCGTCGAGGAGGTGGAGCAGAGTGGTGTCCGGTTCATGACGGGATTCAAGCTACGCTTCTACCCGAGCGTCCACCGGGTCCGTGATTTTCTCCCCTCTCCCACCCTTATCGTTGCCCAGATGATGGACACCCGATGGCCGGATGACTTCTGGGGGAACGACCCGATCCGTGGAGGAGGGAATGTGCTCTCCCAGGGTTGCCACACTGTGGATCTGGTGTGCCACCTTATGGGTTCCGAACCGCTGAGTGTCCGGGCTTCGGGAGGCAATATGTCGCATCCCGGTCTCGATATTGTTGACACCCTGGCGGGCACGCTGCATTTCCCCGGAGGGCGGATCGCGAGCATCGTTCAGGCCGACAGCGGAACTGCACCCCTGGTGTCCAAGTTTTCCTTCCAGCTTTTCGATGGAACCCGGACAGCGCACCTGCATAATCGGTTGCGCTCGGTGGTTCTCTTTGACGGGCGGCAGACCGTGGAATCTCACGATGAAGAAGAACAGGGACTGCGTGCTGAGAATGAAGAATTCATTGATGCCATACGATCTCAGCGCGAGCCGTCTTGCGGGGTCCGGGAGGGACGTCGCGCGATGCTCATCCTGCTTCGAGCGCTCCAATCAATGCACGAAGGTACACCGGTTGACCTTGTTGAGCGACAATTCCCGTGATCGGATGATCCTCTCCCCGATACGAGACAGGCTCCTGGAATGGGCACGTGAGGAGGGTGCACGCTGCATGAACCCCCGCACAGGTCTGTGCCTCATCGAACGCGATACGGCCTGGTACGCGATCAGCCTCCTGACGAGCGCTGATGCGTCGGAGAAAGTGCGGGGGAACGACCTCCTGCGTTCCCTGCAGAGCCGGGACGGCACGCATACAC
>JBATTW010000309.1:0-5061 GCA_049670805.1 Bacteroidota bacterium | reverse complement strand
GAGTTCGAGATCATGCAGGAACACCATGCTGCCGTGAGGGATAGACCGGAGGATGGTGCCTGACGTTCCGCGGCCCCCCGTCGCCTGACCCAGAGCCCTGTCGAAATCGGCGCAATCAACAGAGCCGTCCCGCGGCGGGAAGACATGGAAGACGCTTCCCTTTCTGAAATGCTGCACCCCGACGCGACGGCAGAGTGCCGTCTTCCCGCTGTTCCGCTCACCGAGGAGGAGAACGGCCCCGCGACTCCCGCTCCGGTATCGCCGCACAGCATCCTCAAACGCCTTCTCTTCACGTTGTCGGGGTACCCAGAAATCACCCCCGATGCTGGATCGCCCGCTGAACAGATTGATGTAGAACTGCGGGAGAGCTTTGAGGACATCCGGGCTCGGTGTAAGCGTGTGCGCCAGCGTCAGGATATCCGAGGCGGTCGAGGGGGCCGGTCTCGTGATTCGCCTCGCGAGCAGCATCCCCTCGCTCCGAGAGTAGATCAGACGGATGAGACGCTCTTCCACGTACTCCCAGCCGCGTCTGATCAGGGCACCGAATCTGGAGAAGACCCTCTTGCTTCTGTAGTCCCGGTATGCATTGGTGAAATCGGCGGCGCTCCCCACGATCATAGGCGGCGTGAGCGGTTCAAACGCATTCTCCAGTGCACCACGCGTCTTCTCTGCGATCTCCTTTTTGAGAGCTTCAAGCGCCTTGGCTTCCCGCGAGAGGTGATCATTGGCCTTCTTCACGATCGCTGTCGAAGCGGCGTCATGATCCGCAACGTCCGGATCGATGTTGTCGACTCCGAACCGCGCCAGATTCAGATGGTCCTTGATGGAGAATCCGGTTTTCCTCAGCTTTTCGGCTGTCTCGGTGAGTAACTCCTCTACCGGACTGAAGAACCTCGACTCGATGTAGTACTGCGTAAGGTGAACAACCGGAACCTCGATCTCGTCAACGGGCTCCCCCGCAACGTCATCGTGACCCCTGACCGCCAGCGTTTCCGGCAGGGCTCGTGTGAGTTCCAGAATCTCCTCGTGGGCTTCGTCCAGGCTTTCTGGGATCATGTGTGTCTGATCGAGGCTCAGCTCGACGGCATGTTCGGTTTCGGCGTCCACCGATTCCGCCAGGCTGGCTTGCAAACGGGCCAGCGGGGACGTCAGATGACTGTCGATCTCTCGATGCACCAGGGAGAGAAACTCCTCCGAACGGTCATCAACGCGACTGCGCAAAGAGGCCACCGCGATATCGAGCGAGACCTTGTTGGAGACAAGCGTGATTTCCTGAAGCCAGCTCTCAGGGAAAGACCGATTCGAACGGACCAACTGTCGATAGATCTTCGGAGGAAGTCGACGCTTTCTCAGATGTTGCCGGATGCCGAAATGGTCGAGCTCGTGCTGCATGGCAATAAGATTCTTACGAAACTCCAGAGAGAGGCGATTCTGGAACAGCCGAGATCGGCGATGGGACTCTTCCTCCGCCCCCTCCAGTTCTCTCCGGAACGCCTCAAGGAAACCACCGGTCTCCTCCCCGTGGAAATCCTCCACCCCCACCTCCTTTTCGAATTCGTGGAGCCGGTTGGCAAACGCAACCATCTCCCCCCTGAGGCCGGCAAGTGTTGCCGCACTCTCCTTGAGAAACCGTTTCAGGTAGGAGGAAAGGAAGGCATGCCTCCTGTGGAGGAGGAACTGCTCGGCAGTCATCCGGTAGGGAATACTGCTCCCTGCGGGATATCCCAGAACGGAGTGAAGCAGACGCTTCCAGAGCTTACGCACGGCAAGCATCGCGCCGTCGCTCCGATGGGGAATGAACTCCTCGCGGGGGAAGTCGAGTCTGATCGTGGCGGGGAAACGCTTAACGTCCTGCTCCAGACGCTCGGTATACCATTTCAACGCATCCGCCATTCGGTCATGCTCAGCCGGCAGCGCCTCGTCTGAAATGGTCTTGACGAGCGCGCGGCATCGAAAGAGGTAGTCGTTTCTTATCTTCCGGAGCGCCTTTCGACGACGGAAGGGTTCGGAGAAGCGTGCCGCCCGCTCGAGAGAGACGGACAGACCTCCGACGATCTCCCGCAAACCGCCCGCCAGGTGCCGTTCTTCCGCGAACCAGGGGGCAAACGCTTTCTCATACAAAAGACGGAGGATCCTGTCCCCGTTGGCGTCGATCTTTTCAAGGTCCGCGGTCACGGTCGGCCAGCGCGAGGCCGGGACTCGCGGCAGATCGATCTCCACATCCTGTGGGGGCTCCAGTTCACCACGCTCC
Source organism: Bacteroidota bacterium (assembly GCA_049670805.1). Taxonomy (GTDB): domain Bacteria; phylum Bacteroidota; class Ignavibacteria; order UBA10030; family UBA6906; genus JBATTW01. The sequence goes on along the minus strand of JBATTW010000309.1, from coordinate 2,810 downwards.
TCCTCCTGGAGTCCTGCATCCAGGTCTTCAAATTGAGACGAACCGTCTATGATAAGAGTGGACCCGAGATGCCTCACCAGTCTGTGTACACGCCGGAGACTCGCGTCCAGCTGTGTCTGTTTTGCCCCCCTCAGCCCGAGGATCGTAAGATCGGTCTGGAAACTTACCCGCTGGATGATCTCTTCTTCTGTAAGATCCTTCGCTTCGTTGTCGATTACCTGCACGTCCATCGAGATCCTGTAGTCCGCCAGGATCTTCCGGAGATTGCGATAGACCTTTTCGCTCGTGCTGCTGTTGGGGTTGATTACCAGAAGACGCATCTTCGCCGTGCGCCAGATCGACGAAGTCGTCAGGTGGCGCAGCAGCGTGATGGCAAACGAGAGATTGGCGCCCCTGCCGTTCCACCAGATGTCTATTGTCGTTGCTTCGCCAAAACGTCTCCCCGGGTGGTGGTGGAGGAAGAGGAGATTCATGTCGGTATGCGTGACGGTGTCAATAAGGTCCGCAAACCCGGAGCGCACCTTCTGCTGTTTGCTCCATCCCATCAGGACAGTATTGGGTCGAATCCCGGCGAACCCGTAGAGCCGGATTACCTCTTTCATCCCTTCGTAGAGTTCCTGGCAGTAGTGGCGGAAGCTGTGGACGTCGGTTTCCACATCGGGCTCGATCACCTCGAGTCGACGGGTCGTCACGTCGTTCCGCACGGCAAGCTCGATACTGCTCAGGATGCCGAGACGTCCCGAGATGGCCTGACCCAGCTCATGGAGATGGAGCCGTTGTTCTTCGTGTCCCCGGAACATGATGATGTTCGGGCGCCAGTTCCGTTGATGCGTCGCCACTCTGCTGAGCCGTTCGATGCCGGATTTCACGAGGGATGCCCACACGCCGTTCCATGCATCTCCGGATTCCAGCCGGAGCTCTTTCCTCTTCAGCGCGAGAAACAGGCCGCCCAGGATCAGCGTCCCTCCGAGCATCGCCAGGAAGTCCAGTTGAATCATGACCAGGATACACGCAGCGGCTCCAACGAGGCTCACCCAGCCCGGGACACGAAACTCCGGACGGAAGTCCGCGCTCGTCCATGTTTCAAATGCGCAGCTGAGATTCAAGAACCCGTAGGTCGTGATGAAGAAGATGGAGACAATCCGGGCGATGACGTCGAGCTCACCGATGAGAATGCCTCCCTCGGCAATCAGGAAGGTAACAATGAGCGCGTTTCTTGGTTCCTTTGTGCGTCCGGAGCCGCGCGAGAAGATCGACGGCGTCATCTTGTCGGCTGCCGTTGCCTGAAGAATGCGTGGCGCTCCAAGAATGCTTCCGAGGGCAGAGGATATTGTCGCACCCCATACACCGGCGATCAGCAACTTGGGAAGGAGGGAGATCTTCAGCAGAACCCCCGGATCACCAGAGAGAACCGAACTGTCCACCGTAGTGGCAAAGAATATTGCAAGACCCACATACACTACAAACCCGACGACGATGGCAGAAATCGAGCCACGCGGGATGGATTTCTTTGGATCCCGTAGATCCCCCGACATGGAGACACCCGCCTCAAAGCCTGTGACCGCCGGAAAGAAGATCCCGAAGAGAACCATCAGGGGAACGGCGCTGGATGTGTTGACAAGAAGGGTGGAAGTCGCCGGATGGTCGTGACTGCCAAAGAGCACCGAGAGGAGCGAGAGGCCGATAGCCGTCATGATGATATACTGCATCCTGATGGCAAGCGAGGTGCTGATGATGGTAATGAGGGTCACCGCCAGGAGAGCGATGGTGCCGGTCAACCGGATGGACCCCGCGGTGACCTCGAACCCCCAGTAGCCGAGGAAGCTTTCGGAAAAACCGATGAGGTAGAGGCTGACGCTGAAGGAGAGCCCCACAAAGAGCGCAAGCCCCAGCGTTCCACCGATGGGGAGCCCGAGACTCCGCGAAATCATGTAATATGTCCCACCTCCGCGGACTCTCTTGTCGGTGGCGATGGAGGAGACACTCAGACCCGTAGTAAACGAGATGGCGTGGGCGACAAGGATAATCCCCAGCGCGCCCAGCAATCCAGCTTCGCCGACGATCATCGGAAGCCGGAGGTACATAATCACACCGAGGATGGTCAGAATCGACGGTGCGAACACACCCCCGAACGTTCCAAACCGACGTACGGTTGACATGGAGAAAGATTTCGCCGTTATTGGGTAGGTTTAATATAGTTACATACGAAGAAAAATGGAATTCCTCAATCCTTACGCATTTCTTATTGCCGCTTCGCTCATCATCATTCTCTCCTACTTCTTCAGCGGCCTGGCGAGAAAGACACACATTCCGAGCGTTGTTCTCCTTATCGCAGTCGGAATCGGGATTGCCCGGGCCCTCGACATTCTGGAGATCCGAACCGGCATAGAGCTCTTCAGGGTGCTCGAAGTAATTGGCGTGATCGGGCTCATCATGATCGTCCTAGAGGCAGCGCTGGATCTGCGACTCACGCCCGAGAAAAAGTCGTTGGTGATCCGCTCTTTCCTCGTGGCACTGCTGGGTCTCCTGGGGACCGCCGCAATCGCGGCGTATCTCCTCCATCTTTTCCTTTCACTGGAGCCATTACGTGCGTTGATCTACGCGATACCCCTTGCGGTCCTGAGCAGCGCGATCGTGATTCCGAGTGTGTCACGGCTGGACGAAGAGAAGAAGGAGTTTCTCGTGTACGAGAGCACCTTCTCCGACATCCTCGGCATACTTATGTTCAACATGACCATTGCCAACGCCGAAGCCGGTTCGGCATTTTCCATCGGGCTGGATGTCGTGGTGAACCTTGGCACCTCCACAGT
>JBATTW010000308.1:0-1929 GCA_049670805.1 Bacteroidota bacterium | reverse complement strand
TGAGCTCGCACCATTTCGGCCGTCAGACCAACCATACAATCAAAAGACCCGATGGGACACCTGTCCCCGCCGTGGATGCTGCACGGTCTACATGAGAGGTCGGGAACTCCCAGCACGACATCGCGTTCACCACGCGGGGCGAAACCGAACTCAGGCACAGTAGGACCGAAGAGTGCAACCACGGGGGTCTGGACTGCAACGGCAAGGTGCATAGGAGCACTGTCGTTCGAAACCGCAACACGGCAACGGCGGATCAACTCTGCCGACTGAAGAAGGCTCAACTCCCCCGCAGCAACAACGGTCCGGTTACGGGGAACACCCTCCGCGATTGAGTGGCACAGCACCCGGTCTTCTCGCCCGCCAATGAGAGCCAAGGAGAACCCATCTTCTACGAGAAGCCTGCCGAGCTCTTCGTATCTCTCCTGCGGCCACCGCTTCGTCATCCAGACGGAACCGGGTGCGATTGCAGCCATCTTCCTGGGATCGAACGCCTGTGATACAGGGCTGCGACTCTGCAGGAGCTCATCGACACGGACCCGATCTGCATCGTCGGGATACACCCGGGGGTATTCAAAGTCGGGCGGATCAAGACCCAGCGGCCTCAGGAGCTCCAGGTTTCGCCGGATCTCGTGATCCCGACCCCTGTACGGAACGCGATCTGTCAGGAGCCATTTGCCGGCACTTGTACTGAACCCTATTCGACGAGGGATGCCTGCACGGGATGTAATGAAGGCACTACGCAGCGAGCGATGCGGCACAAGTGCGACACCAAACTTCTCGTTTCGTAGGCGTCGGGACATCGTCATCATACCGGACAACCCCCTGTTCCCTCCCCGCTTGTCGTAGAGAATCACTTCGTCGATCGCTGGATGGTTTTCCAATACACCCGCCGCCGCAGGAGTGGCAACAACCGACACGATGCAATCCTCCGCGTGTGCACGGAGAACCTGCAGGAGGGGAAGCGCGAGAATGATGTCACCGGGGAAGGCGGTGTGAAAAAGGAGCACCTTCTCTCGACGCCTCATGGGCGTGTATCTTCCGCGTGGTGAAGGGACACCTGCCCGCCGACCGACTCAAAATACTGCGTGTGCTTCCAGCGTTTATGCATCCAGAGCCAGTGGTCGGGATACTTTCGGACAAAGCGTTCAAACAGCTCCACGTGACGGCGTGTCAACTGATCGATCTGCTCCTCGGGCGGTCCCCCGAGGTCGCTCCTGTCCAGTTCCTGTAGCTCCAATATGTATGTCCCGTCAGACTGGCGAATGGTAAATGCCATGAAGATAGGAGCGTCCAGTTTGATACTGAACGCGGCCACACCTCGGTGCGTTGCGGCAGGGCGCCCAAAAAAAGGGACGACCGCCGATTCCTTGGGGCCACTCTGATCAGAGAGCATCCCGACGATACCGCCCCCACCCAGCTCGGTCAGGACCTCACGGACCGACCGGCTCATGGGAACCGTCCGGTTCCCGTGACGGCGACGGTCTCGATCAATAACCCTGTTTATTTTCGGGTTGCGCTGTTCCTGAACAACCACAAGGATTGATTTCCCGAAATGGAGTCCCAGCGACGTGCCAAACAGCTCCCATGACCCGAAATGACCGGAGAGAAAGATGAACCCCTTCCCCTCCCGGATGAGGCTCATCGCACCCTCATCCCCTTTCCAGGCGACCCTGCGCATGATCTCTTCGGCATCGTTCGCCGCCACCCAGAAGGACTCCAGAAGGGCGGTTCCGAAATTCGCGTAGGCCCCCCACGCTAACCGGCGACGCTCCAGCTCGGTCTTCTCAGGAAACGCGTGCCGGAGATTCTCCAGCGTGACCTTCTTCCGGAGGGGGGTAAGGAGGAAGATGAGACGTCCCAGCGAACCGCCCAATCGACCGACACACCGGTACGGGAGACGTCTCGCCACACCGCGGAGCGCCATGAAGA
>JBATTW010000307.1:0-34246 GCA_049670805.1 Bacteroidota bacterium | reverse complement strand
CCAGTCACCCAGACCCGTGCGGGCAGCAGGATCGAAAAAACGCCGGCTCCGCATAAACATTTTTGTTATAATTGGAATTGTGGCTCTCGTGTCAGCCGCACTGGTCGTTTACTTTCTCGTCCGGCCTGACCTCTCGGACAGGATTGTGATTCCTTTCATTGCGCATCAGAAGCCGGCCGTCGACCCCCACCTCCCGAGTTCCCATGCGCTGTCCAACAAACTCGACGAGGTCCAATTCGACGGACTGTTCAACCTGTCGGCAAACCCGAGCGGCGTCATCTATGAAGACGGGCTGGGCGAGCTCATCGGGATGGACGAAGAAAACGTCGTAACCGTTCGTCTAAAGAAGGAGAAGCGCTGGCACGACAGCTACACGGTCACCATGGACGACGATGAGGTCACGGTGGGCAGAGGACCAGACCACACATTCCTTGCCCGGGATCTGGCGTTCACCCTCCGACGTATCCAGGCGCTGGGCAGCCTCTCCCCGGACTATATTCTCGTGTCGCAGGCGATCGAGCCCCTTGCATTCGAGGGACCGGACGAGGATAACATGATACGGTTTCAGTTCCGCGGAGACAGAATCTGGACCGAAGCGGATATCAAGGAGATTCTCTCCTTCAAGATCCTTCCCGACAACTCTCCCATGAATGCCATCACCTATACCGTCGGGACCGCTTCATACCTCGCGCTCCCGTCGGTCGAGGGCGTCTTGCACTATCACAGAACCCCGGACGGCGGTGCAACCATCGCGCGTATCGTCCTGGCACCGTTTATCGACAACAGCACGTATACGACTGAGATCCGGAACTCGTCTATCAACGTCCTCCTGGAGACGCCCTACGGAAGTCTCTCTCCAATCCTGGAAGACGAAGAGCGGTACTTTACAAAGTCCAACATCAGCACGACGTTCTTCGGCGTGTTCTTCAACACGCAACGGCTTTCCCGTGAGCAACGGGTGGAACTCAGAAGACTCCTTGAGAGCAAGGCTATCACAGAGCGGTTCTACAAGGTGAACACCCCCCAGCAGCGTCATATCGTCGACTACAAGGGAAATCGCGACAACTACCTGGACTATGTAAACCACAGCGTTTTCCCCTCGACGACGTACTTCGTCGAAGAGGAGGTCGTCGAACCGGTCCTCGATGCAAGCGGGCCGGACCTGTCGATCCTTCCCGACACCGTTCGCATCAGGGCGAGCGTCAACCATGGCTTCAGAGAGGAAATCACAGACCTTCTCGCCATACTCAATGACCCCGTCGTTACACGGAACCGCGTCCAGGCACTGGTCGTCCAGAACGCTCAGATCGTCGCCGGGAACTACGACGCAGTCCTCGTCCCGATTACAGGCTACAGAAGCAACTTCCTTTTTGACCTGTACGACATCTTCCTCCGGGAACCGAACCTGGAAACATACAAGATCAACCTTGTTGTCGGCACCAATACCGATGGAGAGCCTCAGATTCATCCCAGCTCGTTCCAGGCGAACCGGAATTTCTTCCGATTGGAAGCACACGCCGGTTCTGTTGAACGGGATGATATCCATCTGTTCCTGCAGTACCTGTACGGATTCATGTCAACCCGGCAGGTTGGTGACCGGCAGGAATACGCACGACGAATAGATCAGAAGGAGCATGAAATGGCACTGGGGGCATGGCTCTTTTCTCTCCCCTCACTAGCCTATTTCAGTACTCAGTTTGACAGTACGAGTATCGATCTCTACGGCGTTGCGTCGCAGCTCTCAACCATTGAGAAGTGGCGCGAGAATCCTGAGCCCTAGCACCGGACGCCTGACGAAGAGAAAACCGCCGAGCACGCAGCGGAACCGGGTCCCGCACAGGGACCCGGACCGGTGTTCCGTTCCCTCCGGCCCAACGCCACCCGGCCCGGGTCTGCGATTGGCAATACTGCTCCTCTGTGCGCTCGCCCTGAGCACATCCATACTCCTCCCCCCCTCTTCAATGGCGAAGCCCACCCCTGACCGAGCCGATGTGCTTATCATTGAAAACACCTCACATCTCCGTGTCCTGGACCGGTATCAGCGCAGCGTTCCCTCGCCGCAGGAGGTCGGGATCACACGGCACGCCCCGATAATAATTCGGAACGCCCGGGATCTACTGAGCGACGGCTTCACACACTGCGCCCGTGTCGAGGTCAAGGGGAACGTCTTCTTTCTCATCCGGTCCTCCGACTCCCGGCTGGTCGGCGCCGACTCGTTCGGATATCAGGCACTCTATCGCCGGTCCTCCATTCTGGGAGATACGGTTGAGGTACAACGCGGACTTCTTATCCAGTCCGTCCGGCGGACGCAGAGCAGCTACCTCTCGACAGGCGAGCGACTGGAACGCCTTTTCGTTCATGAGGGACTCACATACGTCCGCCGATTGACGGGCGGACAGAAGACATTTGGGTGGGTGGCGTTGACCCCCAGTGAGAGAGGCAGCATCTGGCGGGTGATCACCACCGTGCCTTCCCCACCAGTACGGCAGACGGCACAACTGATATCCCGCGTCACCACCGTTGTTCAGGAAACCAACGCCGTTCTGGCAGGGCTGTTTTCGTTTCTGAATCAGCAAACAGGGCAGGACAGAAAGGCGCCCCGTTGGGAGATCTCACAGAATGGCGATGCCATCATCTGTACACTCCGTTCGGAGATCCCCTCCACATCCTTCCAGGAGACCACCGCCCAGCTGGCCAGATCTCTTGAACCGGTCGTCCTGGCGACCCGCCACAGGGTCGTCGCACAGCCCGGGAGGATAGAGCTACGATGAAGGAACGGTGGCTCCGAGATCATCTCCTGGGCATCCTCCTCGTGGTGGGCGTCATGGTGCTTCTTGCGGCCGTGACCGAAGAACCCCGGGACGATTCGGCGGTGGCCCGCGAACAAGCCGTCCGACCCTACCTGGATCTTGAATTCCTCGACCTCGGCAACCCCCTCCACAGGGCTATGTTCAGAGAGACCCTGGCCCTCTACTACCCGCGTGAGCCAGGCCGTGCCGACTCCATTCTCCGGGCGATTGATTCCCATCGGCAAGAACAGTTCACGACGGAAGCGTTCAAAACCGGCGCGCAACAACGGGGCCTCACCCTAGCGAAACTTGTCCGGCTCACGCCAATGTATCTAAAGTTTGTCCTCGTCTTCGCCATCGTCCTGGCTCTGAGCACCTATGGTGCTCAAACGCTGGGAACGTACAGATTTGTCCGGGCCAAGCAACGTCGTCTCCCCTCCTTTTCGGAATTCATCAGTCGTCTGCGCGGTCTGTGGACGGAGCCGGGCTGGAAGGGGAAACTCAGAAACCTGGTGGTGAGCCTTCAGCTGCTCATCAAGTCGCTCGTGAAGGTGATCGCCTATGCTGTTCTCTTCGCGCCGGCGTACGTAGTCGCGTATTCGCTCAAGACCCGCTTCGAGACCGACGGGTATCTCTTTATGGTTACTCTGGCCGTGGTGTCCAACGGTTTACTGGTCACGTACGCAAACAAGTTCTACACGTTCCTCGTTCATGAAGACAGCAAAGGGTACGTCGACACGGCACGAGTGAAAAACCTCAACGCCTCCTATGCATGGAACACTCCAGAGGGAATCGCGGTACGCTCGATTCTCATGCCCCGAAAGAGCTTCCCGGGCCACCTGCTAAACCATATCACCATGAACGCCCGGTTCCAGTACATCCTGACGGTCAAGGAACAGGCCACCTTCCTGATCACCGGTCTCGTGATCATCGAAATGGCCCTGAACATTCAGGGGCACTTCTGCTACGAGCTGATGCAGAACATACTCTACCGGGACTACGAAGTCGTACTGGCAATCATCGTTGCCCTGTTTATTCTGGTCAAGGCAACGGACATCGCGGTGGACGCGTTGTTCCGCTACCAATCACACCGGTTTGGAAGCCAGAGGGAGGATGCATGAGAACGGTCGGCGTTGCCGGAAGAGTACCCGTAGTCCGCCCCGCCAGACGAGAGGACATCCGCTGGTTGGTCATCTGGGTCGGGGGAATAGCCCTGCTCTGGCTCTGGGATCTGCTGTTCCTCAACCGCCCCGCCTTCCTTCAGATCCAAGAGGCGTTCTGGAACACGCTCCTGGGAGCAGTCCTTGTCGTGGTTTTCACGCTCCTCCTTGGCTGGTCCTCGGCTCTGGGTCTCTATTTTCTCGAGAGTCGGCAACAGAGACTCCCGTACCTTACACTGACGTTTCTGCTGAATCTTGTTCGTTCCGTTCCGCAGATGGTAGGCATCCTCGCCGGCTATGTTCTCCTGACAGTACTTATCGAGCGCGAAGTGATCCTGAGCAGTGGATTGCACATCATCTGGATGGCAGGTTTCATCAGCCTCTTCACCTTTCTCGAGTTGAGCGACGTCATACGCGAGAGAATTGACTTCTACAGGAAATCAGATTTCTTTGACGCCATGCTCTGCTGCGGAGTTCGGGAGGGCCGGATCATCAACGTCGATATACTCTGGAAGAACAGCCTTTCACACATCCTTCACAAGCTTATCGCCACGTTCGGAATGGCGATTTTTCTCCAGTGCAGCATTGATTTCATCATCTCCGTCGGTCTCTCCACCGACGTGAGCCTCGCAAACTTTCCCCGGACGCTCGGATCACTCCTTGCGAGCCTGGACAGCAAACAGGATATTCTAGCAATCAGCACCGTGTTCACCGACCTCACCTACGTCGGAAGAATGCTCACGACGCACCTCCAGGGAGTGAGCGTGGCGTCTATCATCGTGTTTACTCTGGTCTGCGTTTACAAGATCACAAACGGGTTTGTGAAGCGCTACAGACTCTGAAGAATGATACCATACACCTTTGACATACTCGTTGCCAGAGCTCGCAGGATCCTGGTCGACATAGGGGGTTTTCGTCTTCCCCGCAACCATATCACCTTCCTCCTGGGGGAATCCGGCATCGGCAAGTCGCTCACGGGCAAAGCCATTTACGGACTGCTGGACCCCGAACAGTTGAGCGTGGTGATGAATGGCGAGCAGTACCGGTCGTACCGGCGTGATCGCCTGACACGACGGTTCCAGCGCGACGGGTTCTTCGTGTTCCAGGAACCTTCAACACACCTGAACCCTCTGATGAACCTAGATGAACAGATCCGGGAAGGGAGCCTGGCGAACGCGACGAGCGAAGCAACGGTTCTCCGCGAGTTGTGGAAAGACGCGGCGGCCGAAGAGCTCATGGAGCTCCTGCGGGTCTACCCGAAGCCGCATCGTCCCAGCGGCGGCGAGAAACAGCGGATACTCTGCGCAATGGCGTTTATGAAAATGGACATGCTGACCCCGGAGGACGACGCTGACCCGCTGTTTGTCTTTGACGAACCCACGGGGAGTCTGGACAACCGTTACCGGGATGTTGTTCTCGAGATGCTCTTCACGCGATTCCGCCGCCGCCCTTCCACCGTCCTGCTGATTACACACGATTACTCGATGATATCCTTCGTAACGCGGAACTTTCCGGATCTTGCCGATCGCATCGATTTCCAGGAGCTGTCTCTCGGACAGGACGGCCTGCATCTCAAACAATTCCGTCCCGAAACGTACAGCACGTGGCTCTCACTGCAGAGACCACATCGGAAAGAGCATGAAACCTCCATCACGGCAACCCCGCTGCTCCGGGTGGAGAGCGGCATGGAGGCGTTCGGCCGGGCACTCCGTTTTTCAAGAGAGCCGGAGGGCAAAGGAGAGGAGGTTCCGCTGATCCTGCATCGAGCCACATTTGCGTACCTCAAGGCACCCAGCGGGACAGGCAAGACCACCATGGTAAAGCTGCTCATGGGCCTTCTCCGGGGGAAAAAACTCTCTGCCAGACTCGGGAACATGGAACTCAGCGACAGGACACCAAAGCAGGTCTGGCGCAAGCAGATCTGGGGCAAGAGGATGACGATGGTGTTCCAGCACGCCGATGAAGCGTTGAATCTCCGCGCGAGCGTCCGGGATGTCTTCTCGGGTCTACCGCTACGACATCGGCTTTCCAGAACAGCCATCGAGGAGGAGGTGCGGTCTTTCTTCGGGACCGGCCTGGACGCTTCGTTCTTCGACAGAACCGTGGGTACGCTCAGCGGGGGTCAGAAACAACGGCTCAATCTCCTCCGGTCGCTCCTCCTCGACGCTGACCTGCTCATTCTGGACGAGCCGCTCAACGGCCTGGACTTCACGAGTATGCAGAGGGTGTTGAAGCTCTTGCAGGAAAGAATGGAGGAGGGGAAATCCCTCTTGCTTATCTCACACAACGAGGAGATCTTTGACGCGCTGGTCCCGCCAGAGAACGTTTACTATCTCTCCGCTCTCCCCCTCAGTCCCAGCTCGCGTTCGTAGGCGAAGAGAGCTGGAGCTCCTCCCGTATGCCAGAAGAGGACCGTTTCGTCACGGGAGAAAAAACCACGCGGGATCATGGCAAGAAGTGCCCCCATAGCCCGACCCGTGTAAACAGGATCCAGAAGTATCCCCTCACTCTTTGCCACGAGTTTGATGGCTTCTCGTTCCAGATCCCCGACGACCCCGTAGCCGCCACCAAGGTAACCGTAATCGACCCAAAAATCTCCACGCGAGAAAACGTGCTTGAGCCCTGTTCGGCGGGCAGTTTCGTTGCCCAATTCCATCAACTCCTCTTCGAACGGTCTGGCTCCCCGCTCTCCCTTGTCAATGCTGATACCCAGCAGATTCCCCTCGAAGCCAGCCAGTTTTGCTCCGACCACGACTCCCGCCTGTGTCCCACCGGAACTTGAAGCAAAGACGATGTGATGAACCACCGTGTTCGTTTCCTGGAGTTGCTCCATCAGTTCGATCATTGCCAGGACGTATCCCGTCGCTCCGACGGCGTTCGAACCCCCGTACGGGATGACATACGGCTGCTCGCCGTTTTCACCAAGGGTCAGCGCGATCTCGCGCATCCGGTCGACACGGCCTTCCATCGTCGTCCAATGAATCCGGGCGCCCATGAGGTGGTCAAGAAGGAGGTTGCCGTTCAGATGATCCGGCTCCTCACCTCCTAGGACAAGCTCGCATTTCAGTCCCAACCTGGCGGCCGCCGCAACCGTCTGGCGGCAATGGTTCGACTGTGCGGCCCCCGCCGTAACGATCGTCGTGGCTCCCTGCGCCAGCGCGTCGGCCATGAGGAATTCCAGCTTGCGTGTTTTGTTCCCCCCAAACGCGAGCCCGGTCTGATCGTCCCGCTTGATCAAAAGTCGTGGTCCCCCGAGTGCGGCCGACAGCGACTTCATCTCTTCTACGGGCGTCGGGAGGTGCGCCAGCGCGCATCGGCGCAGACCGTGGATGGTGGGTGACATGAAAGGTTTCATCAGAGGATGCGACCTTCGCAGGAAGGTATGGCTATCGATTGTTGAATTTCGACTTGAGATCCTCAATGGTATAGGATCGTTCTTCCTTCTTCTGTTGTGGGGGTTTCTTGGTGTTTGGTTTCTTCGGTTTTTTCGGCCTCGGGCTCAACCCCTTCATCGTCAGACTGATGCGTTTGAGGTGCTCATTGATTTCCAGGATCCTCACCTTGACCACCTGCCCCACCTTGACGACGGCTTTCGGGTCAGCGACGTACCGATCAGCGAGCTGCGAAACATGGACCAGTCCGTCGTGGTGGACGCCAATGTCCACAAACGCCCCGAAGTTCGTCACGTTCGTAATGACTCCTTCCAGATCCATCCCGGCCGCGAGATCTTTGATCTCCTTTACTCCCTCCTTGAACGTCGCGTACCTGAACTCCTTCCGCGGGTCCCGACCCGGCCGCTGTAACTCGTGAACAATGTCCCGCAGAGTCGGCTCCCCGACCTCCTCGGTAATGTAGGGCTGCAGATCGATCCCCTTGAGAACGCCCGGTCGTTTCCCGAGTTCCGCAATCTCGATACCGGCATCGGTCAAGATCCTGCGCGCAATGTCATAGCTTTCGGGATGAACCGCCGAACTATCGAGCGGATTGTCTCCGTCGTGAATACGCAGGAAGCCCGCCGCCTGTTCGAAAGACTTGGGGCCCATCTGTGGGACGTCACGCAATCGCTCCCGATTTGTGAACGGCCCGTGCCGGTTCCTGTGCGCCACAATGGAGGCGGCGATCGCTCCGTTTATTCCGGCAACATGCCGGAGCAGATGCCGCGACGCGGTATTGAGATTCACACCCACGTAGTTGACACAACTCTGGACCGTCTCCTCGAGCTTCCTGCGCAGCAGTTTCTGATCAACATCGTGTTGATACTGCCCCACCCCGATTGACTTTGGCTCGATCTTGACGAGTTCGGCAAGGGGATCCTGCAACCGCCTCCCGATGCTGATGGCGCCCCGCACGGTCACGTCAAGGCTGGGCAACTCTTCTTTGGCGGCCTTGCTTACGGAGTACACCGAGGCACCCGATTCATTGACAATGACCTTGACCGGCTTCTTCTCCAACCCCGCCAACACCTCACCGACAAACTGTTCGGTCTCACGACTGGCTGTTCCGTTCCCGATCGCGATCAGTTCGATGGTATGCTTCTCCAGGAGATCCTTCAGGACGGTCGATGCATCTTCCCGCTTCTCCTGTGCACCGTGCGGGTAGATCGTTGCCCGGTCGATAAACTTCCCCGTGCCGTCCAGAACGGCCAGCTTGCAGCCGGTGCGGAAACCGGGGTCAATTGCCAAGCTGGGTTTCATCCCGGCTGGTGGCGCGAGAAGGACATCCCGCAGATTTGCTTCGAATGTCTTGATCGACTCTCTGTCAGCCAGCTCTTTCCTGGCGGCCCGAACCTCGTTGGTGAGCGGCTCCCTCATCAGACGATCGTATGCGTCTCTGAGCATAATCCGGTAGAACTCCCGGACGGCCTCGGTGCCGCTGAAAATCTCACTGGACTCCAGGTGGCTTTGAATAAATTCTTCGTTGACCGCAATGGAGACCTGGAGAACCCCCGACCGTTCCCCTCGGCGGAGGGCCAGCACATTGTGCGGTTGAATACTCTTGACAGGGGCTCTGTAGTCACGGTACATCTCGAACTTCGTCGACTCTGGGGGAAACTTCTCACGAATGGCCGACACAAACACTCCCTCGTCCAGAATGTGGTCCCGCAGGAACGCCCGGTGTTCCGCCTTCTGCGCAACCTCCTCTGCGAGAATGTGGGAGGCACCTGCGAGGGCCTCCGGCGCGGTTGCCACACCTTTTTCCTCGGACAGATACTTCTCCGCTTCTCCTGCCAGATCAGCCTCCGTCACATCGGGGGAATTCAGGGATTTGATGAAGTCAGCCAGCCCCCCCAATCCCTTCTCTTTTGCGACCGTGGCCCGTGTCCGCTTTTTGGGCTTGAACGGAAGGTAGAGATCCTCAAGCTCGTGTTTCTTGAGACACGCGTCTATTGCCGCCCTCAGTTCCTCGGTGAGCTTTCCCTGACCTTCAATCGTCCGGGACACGGTTTCTTTGCGCTGCTGGAGATCTTTCAGATACCTGTATCGATCAAAGAGCGCCCGCAACTGGGTCTCGGCCATTTCGCCGGTCCGCTCTTTCCGGTACCGCGCAATGAAGGGAATGGTTCCTCCCTCCTCGTGAAGCTGCAGTGCGTTCCGGATCTGCGCCGCTCCAAGCGACAATTCCCCGGCCAGAACATTAACAAGATCCATCATCCGTCGCGTCCTTTGGGTCCGATTACAGCAGGTTGCTTGTAAGCTCCGCGAGCGCGGAACGTTCCCCTCTCTCCATGTTGATGTGAGCGTATATCTCCTGTCCCTGCATCTTTTCTATGAGAAAACTGAGACCGTTCGATTGAATTTCCAGATAGGGATGGTCAATCTAATGGATATCTCCGGTGAAGACTATTTTCGTACCCTCACCTGCCTGGACGGCTGCTCCTTATGAGACGTGATGTGCCGTGTTCAGAATGTGATGATCAGGCTTGGTGTTCGTGAAATTGAGCCTCAGTTCGGGGTGGAGCTCCCGCTCCAGCTTGACCATCACCCCGCCGTTGAAGAGCTTGTCACCGCTCAGCGTGTCGAGAACGAACAGTTTCTTCTTTTTCAGGTCGGATTTCTTCGTCATCACGAGTCTCTGGAATTCTCACCCGGATCTGAGCTTCGGCAGGTACTCGTCCACGGAGGAAGATCGGAAGCTTCGGAGGTGCCTCCTCGGGTGATCAGGGTTCTGTCGGGGGGACCCAGCCGTCCCTTTTCCATTGGATGAGCTCCACGTCGACGTCGCCCAGGAGAACTTTGACAGCTCCCTTGATCGGGACGGCCGCAGAATCGTCGCTGAACCAGCCAGTAAAGGCACCCGTCATCCCGTAGACGCCGACCACGCTGGTGGCACCCTCGACCTCCACGACACGGACCGGGTCATCCAGTGCTTCAATGCTCTCTGTGGTCTTGCTTCCGTCGAAGTAGAAATCGGTGGTCCCCAGCTTCCCGAGGAGAACCGTCGGGACGCTGACAGCGGTGCTGGTGTGAATACGCGCGCGAGGGAAGAAGGCGATGGAGATGCCATCCACAAAGTTCGTGTCCGCAAGTATCACCGTGTCAATCATCCCCCGTATCTGCAGGGGAGAGTCCACCGCCGTCTGATAGATCTCATTGACCCTGAGCTTCCCTTCCGACAGATCGTAATCGTAATCCAGGCCCCACCACGCCTCACCTCTCAACTCGATCGATCGGGAGCCCCGGGAGAAGAAGGAGGAGTCCATCCAGGAGTAGTGAACGGAATGGAGATCGACGAACGGAAGGTCACTGTAAGAGTCAATCCAGGCCTCGGCGGAGTAGTCGCCTCTGGTCCGGAGACGGACAGTCCCGATCTTGAAAAACGTCCAGCTCACCTCATAGACAAGCTCTTCTCCGTCCAGGAGAATCGCTGAGCTTGGAAGGGGCCCCCGTAACTGTTCTGTGGCGTCAGCCGGTTGAAAGAACCGGAAGACCACCACGGCTGACGTCAGGAGAAGTAAGGTCGCGAGTCGCGGAAGAGTCATTCTGGATCAGAAACGCGTTTCCCAAAGATACCGCGCCTCTGGCACACAATCAAGCGGTTCTCCTCCAAGACCGGCAAACCTCCCAAATGGGGGTGATTAGGAGGGTGAAGGAAGAGGGGTGAAAACCGCCGCTGATCGGGTGGAGGTCCGATCAGTAGACCTGGGTGCAGGATTCGTCGACGAACCGGTGCATCACATCCTCGCGAAATGTGCGGCTCATGACCAGTTGAGTCCCATCCTTCAGAACAACCGTGCAGGAACCGTAGCGGTGTGGCACAAGTTCTTTGATGCTGTCCAGGTTCACGATCGCCGACCGGTGAATACGGACAAATGTATCGGGCGGAAGCCGTTGCAGCATTCCGCTGATCTTCTCCCGGAGGAGGTACTTGGCGCCCTGCGTGTGAATGCGTACGTAGCCACCCTGGGCCTCTACCCAGCTGATATCTTCCATGCGCAGGAGGATCACGCGACCGCGAGTTTTGACAAGAACACGGCCGGGACGCTCTTCATGGGGATCGACGTCCCCCCCACTATTTCCCTGCGTTCCCCTCCGCCTCAGCTGCGCCTCCGACTTGGCCCAATGAATTGCGTCCCGAAGCCTTTCTTCGCGGACAGGTTTGACCAGAAAATCCAGTGCGTGAATCCGGAAAGCGATCATCGCACGACTCTCATCCGACGCCAGCGCAATGACCACCGGTCCGTGGCGGGGCCCGAAAGCGGAAAACTCCGGAATCAGGTTCTGGCTGATCGAGTCAACGTCGAGAAGAACAACCTCCGGTCGGAAGTCCTTGAGGATTCGAGATGTTCGTGTTGTGGAAGGACATTCCCCGACGAGCTCCAGCTCCGGATCATCAAGAAGCAGACGCCGGAGATCACACCGGTCGGCGCAGAACTCGCCATCGACAAGGACCACGCGATAGCGCGGACGCGACTGCATCATAGCTGGTACTCCGGAGTCACGTACAGAGGGCTTCTCCTGCGTATACGAAGACAGACAACAAAAGTTCGCCTCCGAGGCGATTCCCGGGCCCGAAGCGACGCGCGGACAATTTACCGCTTGGCAACCTGGGGCGAGGCGGTCTCACCGGGCAGGAACGCGAATGTGCCTGCCTCCACGTACGCATTGTAGAACCAGGCGCAGCGATTTCGGACTTCAGGGCTGTCGTCGAACAACGCGGCCCGCTTGACGGCGTAGACTCCCTTCGACGCACCAATTCTGCAGAGCGCAAGAGCCGCCACAATCCGGGACGATTCACGATCACTCCCGCGCAGAATGGCCATAAGAGGCACCACTGCCTGTTCACACTTGAACTCACCCAGGAGATATGTAGCGCTTTCGCGCAGCCCGTCATTCTCGGACTGAATCGCAATGAGCAGGTTCGGTATGGCCTTGCACTTCCGGGCTTGGATCTCGTCATCTCCCGGATCCGAACTCTGAGCCGGGGCGACCAGGGCGATTGCCAGCACAACCACCAGAAAGAGCTTTCCGCTGCAACCCATCACTCCCTCCTTTCCACTGACCTGTTTGTTCGTAACACCTGCCGGAGTCGTTACCCCCATCCGCTCCTACTCTCTACTACGGAGTTGTTATGGCGCGGGTTCGACAATTGTGACGAACATCGACATATCCGGTACAAAGCGCTTGCGGAGCAGGTGTACCACCCTTGCGCTCAACGGAAAAGGTTGATCGATACGTCGCAACGTAGTAAGTGTAAAGCGTTGGGGAGAGACAGAAGTGCAGGCTGGGATGAACGCATTACCCCCACGAAGACCAGCCCTGAACATCAAGATTGGCTAGTTCCAGTTCCTTCGCCCATCGAATCGCTTCATCGTATTCCTCCCGTCTGATCTTCCGCGCGATCCGGGGATAGTCGAATGCTTTGTACATCGGTCGGTACTGTGACATGATGTTGATATAGGTGTCTTTCGGCAGGTGATGCGCAACCCGCCGGCCGACACACTCCATTTCGGAAGAGAAAACGAGCGTGCCAAGACCTGCGCACGCGGCGGTGAGACACTGCCGGGAAGCCGTCTCCGCGAACTTGTTTCCATCCCACACCTCACCTCTCGCTGCTAAGGGCTCATCCCTTCATGACCGCCAGCGGGATCAGTTTTGCAACCTTGCGGGCTATGCCGGCGCCATGTACGACATCCACGACACGACTCACGTCTTTGTAGGCATCCGGCTTTTCCTCCGTGAGCCCCGTGCGGCTTTCGCTCCTGACGAGAATCCCCTTCTCCTGCATCTGCCTGAGGAGCTGATCAGCGGAGGTCTCCCTCTTCGCTTGTGTCCGGCTCATTGCTCTACCCGCACCGTGACAGGAGGAACCAAAGGTTTCCTTCATCGCTTGCTCTGTCCCCACCAGTATGTACGACGATGTTCCCATGCTGCCCGGGATGAGCACCGGCTGTCCAACCCCCCTCAGCTCTCCGGGCAACGCGGGATGACCCTTGGGAAACGCGCGGGTCGCCCCTTTTCTATGAACGAGGACCATCTTCCGCCTCCCGTTGACGACGTGCTCCTCACGCTTGGCGATATTGTGGCAAACATCATAGACGATCCGCACATCCTCTGTCCCCATGATGCTCCGAAACGCCTCCCGGACCCGGTGCGTCATCATCTGGCGGTTCGCAAAGGCAAAGTTCGCCGCAGCTGCCATCGCCTTCAGGTACCTCTCTCCCTCCTTTGATCGAATCGGGACGCAGGCCAGCTGCCGATCCAGGACGGAAATCCCGTGCTGTCGCATCCCGGCATGCATGATATCCAGATAGTCTGTGCACACCTGGTGACCCAGACCACGTGATCCGCTATGGATGAGAATGACGATCTGGTCCTGGTGAACTCCGAACTCACGGGCTACGTTTCCGTCGAAGATCTCAGAAACCTTCTGGATCTCCAGGAAATGATTCCCCGAACCGAGTGTCCCCAGTTGACGATGCCCCCGTTCCTTCGCCCGGTGGCTGACGAGTGACGGATCGGCATCGGGAAGCCGACCCTCCTCTTCGATTCTGGCCGTGTCCTCTTCCATCCCGTAGCCTTTCCCTACGGCCCAGAACGCGCCATCCCGCAGCACGCCGTCCAGATCTTTCTTCGATACCTGGAGCAGCCCTTTGCGGCCCGTCCCGCAGGGAATATCCCGAAAGAGCTGGTTCAGGAGGGCTCCGATCTTCTCACCGATGTCGCGGGCCTCAACGGGAGATGCCAGCAGCCTCACCCCGCAATTGATGTCAAAACCCACACCCCCAGCCGAGACTATCCCTTCGTCAAGGTCCGCCGCCGCAACACCCCCGATACAAAACCCATACCCCTGGTGAGCATCAGGCATGGCCAGTGAGCGCCCTACCAGACCGGGCAGCGCCGCAACGTTTGCCACCTGGTCTTTTGTCTTGTCCGCCTCGATCTGGGGAAGAAGCTGCTCGTCGGCGTAGACCATCCCCTCGATCCGCATCCCCGCCTTGTAGGAAAGAGGGATGACATACCGATATCTGTCAATCTTCTTGAACATGGGTTGTGACCAAAGAGAGCGGAGATTTCTAGACGTCCAGAAAGAACCTGACCCGGCTTCCCGACGGTCCGCGTTCGACCAGCAACTGATGGTATGTAACAGCCTTCACATCTCTTCGCGACGTGTGCACCCCCGGTGAGTACATCTCGCCTCGGAGGGTGGCCTTCAGTGAGTTTCCTCCCAGCTCCGAGACGGAGAACTCTCCTGAAACGAACCCCTCCCCGTCATACAGGTAGAGGATCTCGGAGAGCCACCTCACGAGCAATTGCTCCTGATCGGCCGCATTGAGAGACACCTGTCGTGATTCGCGTGCAACGATATTCTCAGGATCCAGAATGACTGCCATCAAGCCGGAGGCGGCGTTTTCAAATGCTTCCGGGAGCGTTTCGCCCCTCGCCTCGATGCCCAGATCGGCGGGGTGATCCAGAACGACGAACCGTGCGCTCGGAGAATTCTTATGCAACTGCGGGCCCCGTATCTCCGGCATCGTGGGTCCTTTTCTTCACCCCGAAGTTGAGGACCGTCGGACCCACCAGGCTCTCGAAATCCCTGTACGCCAGCTTCACCAGTTCTTTGTGAGACCCCGCGTTGAACGCGATTTCTTCGTCTTCGGTCAGACCTGTTTCCGCGATGACGCTCATCGCGTACAGGTTCCCGAACGGCGGCATTGCGCCCACTTCGCACTCAGGAAACAGGTCCCTGAACTCCACCTCCGTCGCCAGCTCTACCTTCGACGCCCCCAGCGATTCCCGAAGATGGGTAAAGTCAACCATGGAGGATGCAGGGAGAACGGCCATCGTCATCTTCCCATCGATCTTCACCATCACGGTCTTCGCCATCTCTTTCCCGGGGATATGGACTGAAGCGGCAACCTCCTGGGCCGTGTAGGCCGGGGAATGCAGAATGACGACATACTTTACGTTGCTCTTGTCAAGGTACTCCGTCAAGCGTTTCAGCATGGTCACCTCCTTGGAACAGTAACAGATCGCACACGGGTATACATAGTATCCCTTCTGTTCAGGACCGAACAGCCCCTTCAGCGCCCACCCCCGGCAGTAGGATCAGTCGAGCGGTGCGGGAGGCGGAGCTGCAACCAGACCCGATCTGTGCACCTTCATTTCGTCATACAGCACGAGCAGCAGAGCGCCGAGCCCGAACAGCAGCCCGGCAAGCATAACAACTGTACCGATGTAGGGAATGAACGTCAGTACCTGAACCGCGAGGACTCCAACGACCACCGTGCCATAGAGAGCCCAGCCTTTCTTGCCGCTCAGCCCCATGAGCCAGTGGGAGACGACAACACCCGCACTTACCCCGGAAAGATAAGTCAGCCAGACGTACAAACCGAAAATGAACAGGGCCAGAGGAATCCCGATGAGTGTCCCCACCAGCAGGAGGACCACAACAGGAACTAGGAGCAACCCGAGCAGGCCACACAGGACGGTCATCCCGGGTCGTGCCAGGATCGTCATCCCCGTTTGAACGAGCTGCCGGGGGAAGACAAAAGCGAGAACCAGGGCGGTCGCAAGGAGGCTGAACGCCCACACCACCTTTGCCCAGAACATCCATTGCGGAAACCCGAGTACCCGGTCCGCCCGCCTTGGCTCCCTGGTGGTGATTTCCACCTGTCCCTGAACCGTTCCTTCGGCAATGTCGACGTCATGCTTCTCTCTCACGAGCACATTGAGGTCACCGCCGATCAGAGCTCCCCTGTGGGATACGAACTTGCCTCCCGCAAATTCGACGCTTCTGCCCACCGTCCCGGTCACTGAGACATCGTGTGCCGAGATCTTTGCCTCCTCTGCGACAGACCCTGCAAGCTGGACACTCCCTCCGAATACCAGCAGGTTCCCATTGACGGTCGATGTCTTTTCAAACGTGATCATCCCACCAGCCGCCGCGATGTTCTTGCCGGTTTTTCCTGTGAACCGGATTGTTCCTCCCGCAGCCCGGATATCGTCGGTCACCGTACCGCTGATGGTCACCTGCCCACCCGCCACCAGAAGGTCGCCGTTGATGGTGCCGTAGACATCCACCTCACCACCGGCAACATACGCATCACCGTTGATCGTCCCCTCGATGGTCACCCTGTCACCTCCGGCAAAGTACCACCCCTCGTGAATCTCACCCGCGGAGAGGAGAACGCGTCTGGATTTTTCTTCCCCCTCAGGCCGTCCGCCGCTCGAACACGACAGCATGAAAAGAGAAGGGAGGGCAAAAAGGAACAGTGCATGGGTTGTGCGTGATCTCATGGGTTCTCCTTGCCTGAAACCTCTACCTGTTTGTTCTGTCTTCCGCTCCACTGGCCCGTCAGGGTGCTGCCTGCTCCTTCGCGGAGGGGACGATCAGCCTCATCCTGTCAACGAGCACTGAAGAGCCGAGATGAAGCGACCCGTCCTCCGAAGTCGCGAGAAGAGCGATCTTCAATTCACCGGCCACCGCACCATCGGGGACAGGGAACGTCTTCTTGAACTCGGCGAATTCTCCACTGGACGTGGTGAGTCGTTCTTCGCACATCCGGATCGTGCTCCCCTCCTTGTTCTGGAAGATCATGGTGACAAAGCCCACATCTTCTCCCACCGATTTCATCAGAAACGAGAAACTCAACTCCAAGGTCTCTCCTGAAACAGGGATCTTTTTCTGAGTGATCATGCCGGGTATCTTCGTCCCAAAGCAATCTTTCACCTCACACTTCACGGAATAGTCTCCCGCTACGCGCCGCGTCGAGCGAGACACCACGACACAGAGGTTTGGAATATTTGTCGTTCCCCAGCCGGAAGGATCATCCCCAACGAATGTTTCGAAGTTCGCGTTCTTGAGAAGGTTCTTCTCCGATTGCCCGGGAGCGACGCTCGTGAGAAAGAACACGAGCAGAGAAAAAGAGAGTAGAATGCGATGCATACAGCTCACCTCCTTGTGTGCGGGGATCCTCCGGGTTGGCCACCATTACTCTCCGGGGAAGAAATGAAAAACCCCGGGCATCTCCTCCATGGAGTCCGGGGTTGAGTCTCTTGACACATGGCGACCCTCTCCGAAAGACGAGGAAAAGTTCCTGAGATTTCCCCGACTTCTTGTCTATGAATGACACTAATAGAATCTAACGCGAGCGTGGACCATATTCAACCCGGCCTCTCCGGCGCGCCTGCTCACCAATTGAATTTTGGATTGGACTTGACAAGCTAACAAATGTTAGTTATACTAACGAACGTTAGTTCACATTGATCGAGGGTTGCAGTGGCTGATCCATCGTCTGACACAAGAAAACGAATTCTGGACGTCACCATCAAGCTCTCCTCAGAGTCTGGTTTTGCGGGCGTTTCAATCAGAAAGATCGCAAGAGGTGTGGGGATCAAAGAGAGCTCCCTCTACAACCATTTTCAGAGCAAAGAGGCCCTACTCAACGCTGCCCTGGACGAAGCCGAGAGAGAATTCTGCTCCCTGACCCTCCCCTCAGATGCAATCGAAGGGATGATTTCCGGGAACAGACCCGAGGAGTTTCTCAGAAAAG
This sequence comes from Bacteroidota bacterium, assembly GCA_049670805.1. GTDB lineage: Bacteria > Bacteroidota > Ignavibacteria > UBA10030 > UBA6906 > JBATTW01. Next base: position 16,304 of record JBATTW010000307.1, on the reverse strand, counting down.
GCCTCAATCGGTACAAGGGCCACTGGAACGATCCCAGAATGTCCCGCGTCTGGATCCTGATGGAAATGGAACAGTACCGTAGCGAGAGAGTCGCCTCCATCATCCTCCGCGAAACCGACCGAATCATTCGCTTCAACGAGACCGTTTTCAAAATGATGATCGAACGGGGTCTTGTCAAACCCTTCAACGCCCGATTTCTCGCGGAACTCTTCTCGCGGACAATGCTCTCGCTCCACGGGGACTACGCCCTCAGCATCCTCCACAAACGGCCTCCTGATGAGATCGAACAGCGCATGGTTGCTTGGATCCGACACTTCGTGGATCTGATCAGCAGGTAGTCTTTCTTTGTGCAGCCGGGCCCGCGGGCGGACGCGTCTCCCCACCTCTCAGGCACCTCCCAGGTGAATTGCGTCATCTCCATGCTTCGCGCGGATCCGCTCCACCGCCCGAAGCACCTCTTTTCTACGCGCCTCGTCAGGATGGAGAGACAGTTCCAGTTGACCGATATCATCCAGATTGGAGAGCTGCACACCAAGAAGCCTTACCTTCATCTTCGGATTGTAAAAGGAGCGGAAAAGCTCTCGCACCGTCCGAAACACGACCGGGTCATCGTCCGTCGGGTCTATCGTTCGCGACCGAGTGATAGTTCGGAAATCCGCGTACCGGAGCTTCAACCCGATTGTGCGTGCCTTCCAACCCTTCGACCGAAGTGTTGAACAGACCTGCTCGGTATGGCCAAAGAGGATTTCCTCCAGCTCCCCTGGCTCTCCAATATCGCGTGCAAAGGTCTGCTCATGGCCGATGCTCTTGCGCGCGTGACCGGTTGAAACAGTATCGCTCCCCTTTCCCTGTGCCACATTATAGAGCCAGGAGCCGTGCGTGCCCAGCAATTCCACCAGACGTGACTCCGACGCCGCCTGGAGGTCCGACACCTTCTGAAATCCCCGCGTGTGCAGATACTCCTCTGTTTTCTTCCCAACACCCGGTATCACTTTGATCGGGAGCGGCGCAAGGAACCGCTTCTCCTCCCCATGGGAAACCGTGCAGATTCCTTCGGGCTTGACCGTCCCCACCGCGATTTTTGCGACGGTCTTGCTCGAGGCCAGGGCTAAAGAACAGGGAAGTCCAAACTCTTCGCGGACCAGTTTCTGTATCGTCTTCATGAACCCCGAAAGATCGTTCCCGTAGAGAGACTCACACCCCGTGAAATCCAGATACATCTCGTCAATGGAAGCACGCTCAACGACCGGTGACAATTCGAGCATCCGGTGATAGAGGCGATCGGAAATCTCTCCGTAATCCCGATGGTGAGAGCGAACAAAGATGAGATGGGGGCAGAGGCGAAGAGCCTGCGAAGCCGGCATCGCAGAATGGACGCCAAAGGCTCTGGCTTCGTACGACGCCGAGGTCACAACACCCCGTCCCTGCGGCGACCCGCCGACCGCGGTAGGTTTTCCGATGAGGTCGGGATTTCTTGTCCGTTCAACCGAGACGAAGAAACAATCCAGATCCAAGTGGGCAATATGCTTTGACCGAGACGCCATCGGAGACCCCGAGACAAGGTACGGGGGGGGGTCGGAACAAGCAAGGAGACTTTCTTACCTGGTCTTCTCGAGCTTGCGGAGCTTCGGCTGAATGACAAAAACGCAGTAGGCGGCGTCTGGGTTGTTGCGGAAATAGTCCTGGTGATACTCTTCCGCCTCGTAGAACTGTTCGAGGGGGACAATTTCCGTCACAATCGGTTCTTCAAACTTCTTTGTGAGTTCGTTCTTGGATCTTTCCGCCGCTTCCCGCTGAACCTCGCTGTGTGTGAACACCACGGACCGGTACTGTGTCCCCATGTCAGCACCCTGACGGTTCAGAGTCGTCGGATCATGAGCCCGCCAGAAGGTGTCCAGGAGCTCCTCGTAGGAAACGGTGCCCGGATCAAAGGTGATCTGGACAACTTCAGCATGACCCGTAGTACCCGAACAAACTTCCTCGTATGTGGGATTCTCGTTGGATCCTCCGGCGTATCCGGATACAACAGAGCGGACACCCTCCAGCTCCTCAAAAACCGCCTCAACGCACCAGAAACAGCCACCACCAAACGTAGCTTTTTCCAAATTCTCCATCGAAAGGCCTCCAGAGAGAAAAGTCGCCTGCGCGAACACAACCACAAAGAGATTTCTCATGGCATTCATGCTGTCCCTCCCACAGAATCTATAACACCGTTTTCCGGAAGAAAAATCCCGCCCGGGAAGAAATCTGCTCCGTTTCACTCCCAAACTCCCGGAATCTCTCCGCCGCAATAGCCGCAGTTCCCTCCGGAAAGGTGATTTTCCAGGATGGTGAACCCCCGCCTCTCAACGATCACTTTTCCGCAGTGGTGACAGCATGTGTTCTGAGCATCGTGACCGGGGACGTTCCCGATGTAAACGTACCGCACACCTTCCTCCAGGGCGATCTCCCGCGCTCGGTCAAGCACTGAGACCGGTGTTGGAGGAAGGTGGCTCAATTTGTAGAGGGGCACAAAACGACTGAAATGAAGAGGTGCATCCGACAGCCCGGTATCACAGAGCCAGCCGCACATACGCCGTGTTTCCTCCGGATCATCCGACCAGCCCGGGACAACGAGGTTCGTGATCTCCAGCCACACACCCTCCTCCCTCAGAACCCTGAGCGTGTCCAGTACGGACTCCAGGCGCGCCCCCGCGAGCTTCTCGTACATCTCGTCCTCAAAAGTCTTCAGGTCGATGTTGGCTGCGTCCACCACTGAACAAAGCTCGCGCAACGGCTCCTTGTTGATGTAGCCATTCGATTTCAGAACGTTTCGTATCCCCGCATTCCGGGCGATCCGTGCAGTATCCAGCGTGTACTCATAAAAGGTCGTCGGCTCGGAGTACGTGTAGGCGATCGACTCGCACTGCGTTTCCGTGCACTGCGCCACCACGCGGTCAGGCATCAGATCCTGGTTCCGGGTCTCCTCGGGACTGAACTGGGAGATCTGCCAGTTCTGGCAGTTCAGACAGCGGAGATTGCATCCCGCTGCGGCGATGGAGAACGCCTTCGTGGAGGGAAGAAAATGAAAAAGTGGTTTCTTTTCGATGGGATCAATATGGACGGCGCAGGGGTTCCCGTAGGCAATGCTGTGCAGTTTTCCCCCATGATTGAGCCTGTTCCGACATCTCCCGAGCTCCCCCTCCTCGAGGAAACAGTAGTGCGGACACTTCACGCACTGGACACCCCCCGGGGCGGATTCGTAGAACATCGCCTCTTTGCTCCACCTCCATAACTCGTCACGGCTCGCCAGGTCTCTCAGAAGCGGCCCGGCCACTGCATCCAGGCGGTCCAGCCCGAGCACGATCCCACCCGCACCGAGCAAACAGCGCTTAACGAATTCCCGCTTGCCGAGAGTCTCTGGCATTGGAATGTCACTCATGGGGAATTCCTCTCGCTGATGCCGTGGAGGGTTTATGTGGGAGCTGACACAACATACCGCTTTCTGTTCAGAATGGCCATCAGTCCCCCTGCTGCGCATGCGGCCGCGACAACGAGGCTGGCCGGTCCGACTCCAAGCAGAGGGAGCAGAAAAGCGCTCATCAGCAACCCGCCCAGCGCAGAACCCAGCAGGTCGATGCCGTAGAGCGATGAAGCCACGGCCGTTACCGAACCCTGCAGAAGCCTGGTCGCCGTGGCAAATTCTGCACCGATCAACGCCGCAATCAGAAATGTGGAAGCAAAGAAGACGAAATGGATCACGGCATCGTGGACAGGATAGCTCCTGAGACCGAAGAACAGCAGGGGAAGAAGTGCTGCGATCGCCATCAAACCGAACTGCAATCGCGCATACGTCATGATCGCTCGTTGCCCGTGGCGCCTCCCTCCGGCAAAAGCACCCGCAGCAAGCCCCGCCATGAACGTCGTGATGATCAGACCCATAATCTGATACACATACCCGTAGACTACTTGAAACGCGATCAGCAGCAACACCTCCAGCGAGGATGCAGCGAATCCCCCCGTGAACATGCCAAACGTTATGGTGTTCAACCGCGATGCACCCAGGACAAAAAGCAGGCAACCGAACACCCCCACCATCCACGGCTGCAATCCGAACTGACTCAACCAGAATCGCAGCTGACGGTAGTATGCCACGGGCGCAAAATCCTCGTTGATACCGGCACCCGCCTCCACGAGCCGGTGCAACGCGACACTCCGTTGTTGCAGCAACGTATCATCGATATAGTGCCGATTGACATAGACCGTCTGGATGCCCTTCTCCTCGATCATGCGACTCACGCGAATATCCAGTGGAACGTCCGACGCGAGAAAGTAGTTCTTCATCCCCGGTACGATCAGGACATGGGCGAAGACGGTCTGCATCGTGTTGACAACGACAGAGATCAGTCGGCGCGCATCATCACCGTAGTAGTCGACAGATGAGAGAAGACTCAACGCCACCACCGCACTGTCCGAGAGCCTGGCCTTGAGTTCTCTCAGGAACTCTACGGTGTAGAATCGATTCAATTGCGCGGTCAGCGGGTCGGGGACGTTGATCAGAACAACATCGTAGGTCGCGTCGCTCTGCCGCACAAACCGCCGGGCATCGGATGCCACGGCCCGGACCACTGGATCGACAAACGCATGCGTGTACTCCTTTCCCATTTCCAGGAGCCGCGGGTTGACCTCAACGTAATCCACCGCCTGGACATCGTACTTCAGAATCTCTCCCGTTGCCCCGGAGATGCCGCCGGAGAGTAGCAGGACGCTCTTCGGTCCTGGGTGTTGCACCATAGCGTAGTGGACAGCCTCTTCGCTCTCGCTGACATCTCCGGTCGAGAAGAGCAGCACGCTGTTCTCGAAGAAATTGAGCTGGCCGAATTGCTTTGTTACCGCAAGCTTCCCGTACGGCGTATCCTCCAGATCAACAATTTCCTGGCCGGGGAACAGATGTCCTGCCGCAGAACGGTCCAGGTCCCACACCAAGCTCAGGATCACCACCAGAATGATCAGGCCGAGGAAAAGATACCGGGCCGATCGGACCTCCAGATCCCAGACCACCCAGGTGCAGACGACGGCATTGAGTGCTGCAAGGAGGAGTAAATTCTGAAACACCGTCAGCAGGTAGATCAGTCCAAAGTTGAACACGATCCCCCCCACGACACTTCCCGCAGCCTCCAACCCGTATGCACTGGCGATGAGGTTCCGTCCGGCCTGTTCCGACAGGATCCGGGAGAGAAGTGTGAAGAGAAAACCCGCACTCAGACAGAACGGCACCAGCAGCAGGAAGGAGCTGTAGAAGGTCTCCACCAGCCCTATCATGCTACCGGGGAGAAAGACGATATTCCTGAGATAGGCCAGAACATATGCCGTGAACATTGGAAGGAGGGCAATCGCGGTCAGGAGAACCGACACGAGGGGTGTCCGGTGCCGGACCCGGTCCGAGACTCGACCAAGATATGAACCGATCCCCGTGAGAACCATCCAGTTCGCCAGTACAACACCGATAATCAGCTCGTTTCCGGAAAAGACCGTCAGGAACTCTCTGAGCAGGATGGTCTGTGTGATGATTGTCGTCATCCCCAGCCCGGCTACCGCAAGGACAAACGGCCGATCCACCCCCGCAAACTCCACACGCATCGATGTGGGCAGAAGTCTCAAGGTGTCGTTTTCTTTTGAAAGACCTGCCTCCCGAGGCCACTCTCTCCAAACACCTCCGCCTCGTAGACGTATATATCAGCCTCTTTCCATCCATACCAGCCGATGCCGGCTTTGTCACGGGCACAGTGTCCAAGGAACTCCTCCTTTGTCCAGCCTGTCTGGTCCGCAACCGGGGGGAGAAACGTCCCCCTGCGCAGCCCGTCGATCATGTAGACCCCGTGCCTGCCGAGCTCTATCTCGTCGACCGATTGGACCTTCCGAAGTGGTGTCAGGACGGAAATCTCTATCTCGATGGCAGCCAGCTCGGCCGCATTCACGGGGGTGAATCTCGGGTCCTCGGACGCGGCCGAAACGGTGAGTTCACGGACGACCTCGTAGAGGGGTTCGCTGCTCACGAATCGTCCGATACACCCTCTGAGTTCGTGCTGCTTGTAAAGCGAGAGAAAGGCCCCCCCGCCACCCGTCAGCGTACGTGGGAGAGCCGACGCATCCATCTTTGGAAGGCCGCCCGAAAGCACGTATCCCTCCAGAGCGTCGCGGGAAATGGCAAGAAGCGTCATCTTTTCCGCGTCCCCGAACTCAACCGCCCCTCTCTCCCCCTGCTCGTAGAGCACGGCGATCGCGTAGTAGCCCACGACTCTCGACCTGTCTCCCGCCTCTGCATCCCCCGAATTCCTGTACTGGATAATCTCGTAGGATACCCCTGGCGCGTTCGCTGTCATGGTGAGGAGTGTCAGCACACCGGTCCAACCACACATGCATGTCGAGAGGTGGGGTATTCCCTCGCTTTCGGACCTCTGGATCTCCCGCAACAGTTCGGTCGGATCGTTCGTGACGATGGCCCGTGCAATCCTTTCGTCCACCTCCTTCGCATCCTCGTACGAAGGGTAGTGCGAGAAATCCGTGCTGATGATGAACAGGTTCTCGGCTCTCAAGTAGGGGCGGAGAGCTTCTGCAATCTTGTCGCAGGTGCCGGGATCCCCGGAGCCGATGGCAATCGGAACAATCGTGAAGTCCTGCTCGAGCCTGTACTGGAGAAGCGGGAGTTGCACTTCGATACTGTGCTCGTAGAGATGGGCATCAGTCCGATCGCTGAAGACAGAATGGCTGGCGATGAGTTCCCTCCCGAGTTCCTTGTCAACCCGCACCCGTCCAAGCGGTGTCAGGAAGTCGCCCCTGCAGTAGATGGCTGCCCCGTCGAACGCCACGCGGTGGCTCGGACCCAGGATAAACACATGTTCATATCGGATGTCGGGTTCAAGCAGGTTGAAGGCCGAGGCGGCAACCTCACCCGAATAGACGTATCCCGCGTGGGGGGAAATAAGCGCGAGCGGACGTGTCCGTGACCCTGATGGAACCGCCCTGGCGTAGAGGAGCTCCAGCGTGCGTTTCAGTTCGTCGGCCTCTGCGGGGTAGAACATCCCCGCAACGGCGGGTTGCCTGTCGAGTTGACGCTGCTGTGACGTACACTGTCCGACGGCGACTGTCAGAACGAGAAAGAGGAGAACCAGGAGTTGTTCACGTTTCACGTGGGCACCCCATATGTTTTGTAACAGGAATACCAGAAACTCTAGCCCGGCCAGGCGCCCAGGGCCTTTCGCACCAGGACAAGCTGACCCAGGTGGTAGGCATTGTGGTCAGCAACGAGAAGCGCCTCCCGTAGAATATCCTGCCCTTTCCCATGGGAGATCTTCGCCAGGAGGTCAGTTCCAGGATCGGAGACCAGATCCTGCATCTCCTTCAGGTCCCGCCTGAAATCTCTGACGCTCCTTTCCCAGGCAACTTCATCGGGAGGGGATTCAGCATTCGGCCAGTAGCCTTCAGGCCAATCGGGTGACACGTGGTTCCTGTTCCGGCTGAACTCGAGGATATCCCATTGCGCGATGCGCATGTGCTCCAGAAGCTGCCAGGAAGTATACGGAACACCCGGGACACTCTTGCCTCGAAGCTCCACGGGAAAATCCGCCACGGTGTCGTCGAATGGGACGTGGGCCCCCTTACCTGCAAGGTTATCAACCAAACGTTTTCGCAGCGCGGAATCATTGTGCATCGAGAACCTCCTTGATTGTCTGCTCGTTAGCCTCCTCTTGAAAGTAGACACCCGCGAAGGGAAAATCAATTCCTCCCCGGCCCAGTCGCTGCGTGCCCACCCACCGTCCGCCCATCCGTGGCAATTTCCACGTCTTCTGGCTATATTTCCCCACACTATTGCATACCCTTCGTTCGTTTCCACCGGAAGGAGCAGAGCATGTCACCCTACCATACACGAGCACTCGTCCTCCTCTTCACCCTCATGGCGGTTTCCTGTTCCTCTTCTGATATTAGGCCGGAAGCAAATCGGTTCCTGGACTCCTTTTTGCCCCAGTTCCAGCGACTCTACTATGAGGCAGCCAAGGCTCAGTGGCTAGCGAACACCGATATCAGCGATGAGCACGACAGCCTGAGCGCGGCCGCTGAGAAGAGGTGGGCTGAATACGTCGGTAGCAGGGACGTCATCGAGAAGACTCGCTCTCTCCTCTCCCGGAAAGGTGAACTGGACACGTTGCAGACGCTCCAGCTGGAGAAGATCTGGCTGCAGGCGGCACACCGGCCCGCAACCATCCCCGAAGTGGTGGACTCGCTGATCGAAGCGGGGACAAAGCAAACGAGCCTGCTCTACGGGTTTGATTACCTCTTGCCGGACCGTGCGGGGCGCACAAGACGGGTGAGCCCGAACGATCTCGACAAAATACTCGTTGAGTCGAAGGATCCCCGCGAGCGGCTCGCAGCGTGGGGAACAAGCAAGGAGGTAGGCATTGTCCTCAAAGACGGGCTGGCCGAACTCCAGCGCCTCCGCAACAGGGTAGCCAGGGAGATGGGGTACAGCTCTTTCTTCGCGCTGGAGGTTGCGGACTACGGAATGACGCCGAACGAAATGCTCGCCCTGATGGACTCGCTCGTTGCACAACTACGACCCCTCTACTCCGAACTCCACACCTATGCGCGGCACAAACTCGCTAGGCGTTACGGAAGCTCTGTCCCGGACGAGATCCCCGCCCACTGGCTCCCGAACAGGTGGGGACAGAACTGGCCCGGGATCATCGAGGGACTCAATCTGGACGAACTGTTCGAAGAAAAACCCAAAGAATGGGTCGTCGAGCAGGCCGAACGGTTTTACGTCAGCCTGGGTTTCTCGCCGCTGAATCAGAATTTCTGGGACCGTTCTGATCTCTACCCTGTAGAACCCGGCTCGACACGCAAAAAGAACAATCACGCGTCCGCCTGGCACCTGGACCTCCGGGACGATTACCGCTCCCTCATGAGTGTGGAACCAAACGAACGATGGTTCGGAACGACCCACCATGAACTAGGGCACATCTATTACTACATCGAGTATTCGACTCCCGAGGTACCACTCCTTCTGCGCGAGGGTGCGAACAGAAGCTACCATGAGGGAATCGGCGATCTGATGGATCTGGCTGCCTTGCAGCGGCCCTATCTGGAGGATGTCGGGCTGCTTCCGAAAGACCGGGAGATCGACCAGATCCGGTGGCTTCTCAACGAAGCCCTCTCCAGCAGCTCTGTCATCTTCATACCATGGGCCGCCGGCGTGATGACACGGTTCGAATACGAGCTCTACGAGAATGATCTTCCGAAGGAAGAGTATAACCGGCGTTGGTGGGAGCTTGTCCGGCAGTATCAGGGAATCGTGCCTCCGTCTCCGCGCGGTAAGGAATACTGTGACGCCGCGACAAAAACCCACATCATCGACGACGCGGCCCAGTACTATGACTACGCCCTCTCCTGCGTACTGAAGTACCACCTCCACGACTATATCGCGAGGAACATCCTCGGGCAGGATCCACGGAGCTGCAACTACACCGGAAACAAAGAGGTGGGTGACTTTCTGAAGAGCATCATGCGACCCGGTGCGAGCAGGGACTGGCGCATCGTTCTAGAGGAGAAGACCGGCGAAAGCCTTGGCGCTCGGGCAATGCTCGAATACTACGAGCCGCTTCTCGTCTGGCTAAAAGAACAGAACAGGGGTCGAAAGACAGTACTCGCGAACCTCGAAAAATAGTCAAATCAATGATCAAATCCCGTTTTGTTCACCTCAACCTGGTCGCCAGAGACTGGCGCACCCTCGCTACCTTCTACCAGGATGTGTTTGGCTGCATCGTCGTCCCCCCCGAACGGGCTTACTCCGGCCCCTCCCTTGAGGCGGGGACTGCACTCCCGGCAGCCCAGCTGCAGGGAGTGCATCTCAGGCTCCCTGGCTACGACAGTAAAGGCCCGACGCTGGAGATCTTCCAGTACACCCCGGATGAAGGCCATCCCCCCTCACCCGTGAACCGCCACGGGTACGGGCATATCGCTTTCTCGGTTGAGAGTGTGAACAAAGCCCGGGACACTGTGCTTTCGCACGGTGGTAGTCTCGTGGGAGATGTTGTAACTCTGAGAACGACAGACGGCAGGAATGTGACCTGGGTCTACGTCAGAGACCCCGAGGGCAACATTGTTGAGCTGCAGTCCTGGTCAGACTGAAACCCCTTGACATTGATGGTTTTGTCACCTAGACTTGCACTACATGTTTGTGATACCTAATTGTCACAGTCCCATCAAAGCAAGGAGCACACCATGGCAAGGAAACGCACTACCCATCGCAGCAGGTCTGGCACCAAGCTTTACGCGGTGCGCGACAGCAAAGGTCGGTTTGTCGACATTCAGACGTACAAGCGTGCACACGCGGCAGACATGAGGAAGAAAAGCAAAGCCGAAAAGGCGAAGAAGGGGGGAAAGAAGAAGAAGTAAGGTTGAGGCAACTTCAGTCAGAACCGGGAAGGAGGTTCTCTCCCCAACAAGGATTCGGTTCCGTGGACGAGGGGCCTCCATCCTTTCCCCCGCGGATCAAACAGAAGTCGATCCTTAAGCACCCTCAAGGACCTCGATGAGACAGAAGCCCTCCGGATGCCCGTGAGCCAGAATACCTCCGATGTGCCATCAAAACTCTGTCCCAAGATCATCCTCGAAGGGACCCGCCTCACGCACAAGACTGACATCGCATTCGCACTCAACGAGCATCCCCGCATCGTCGGACCCCGGAAATACCGGTATCATTCAACCTTGATCTCGGCTGAATGGTGCGCATTCACAAACGTTCCGTCGGGGCGAGGACTCATCAATTTCGAACTGGAGGAGGAGAACCTCGCTCTGGAGACCTACCGCCACTGGGTCCGCCTCTTCGAGCTGCAACGGTACTACTCCTGGATAGTTGACCGATTCCATCTCTCGACACGCCTCTACCAGAGAGCGATGAACGGCAGGGAGTATGATTTTCGGTGGCTGGAAGAGCGACTCCTTCCCCTCGGTTTCCATATCGTCCTCTGCACGCGCACACCCGAGTCGTTTGCCGGGGCGCGTGAAGAGAGGCTGAAGATCTCCGGCAAGCCTTCCCAGTATGACAATCTGAACGCCTTCATCGAAGAACAGGAAAAGTTCAGACATCTGGTGGGCTCATCGATTCTCCCCTCCCGCGAAGTGGATGTTTCACAGGGTGATGTCAGTGTGGCCGCAGGCCAGATTGCGGACTCGTTGGAAGAAACAGGCGGTGTGTGGGCCAGATAGCAAGAGGCCCGGTTCAAAAACAAACCGGGCCCTGTCCACCTCTCAGCGAAAGAACGCGTTCGTCAGGGAAGAACTCCCTTTGCGATCAGAACGGGGAATACGTGGGGCTGGATGGCGCCGGCTTTGACTTCCGGACCATTCGACACGATCTCCTCTACTTCTTCCTTCGTATCCACGCTGAAGATGGAGACCCCGCGAACCTCGGTCTCCACGTTGTCAAATGCACAGTAGTATCGCAGAACGCCCGACTTGACGAATTGCATCATATAGGCTGTCTGATCCGCAAGGAGGGCCCGTGACTCAGCATCTGGTTCAGCTGCCCAGTCTTCTCCTTTTGTGTAGGCCACCATGAAATACGGCTTCTGTTCCCCCTTGTAGTCCGACTGTTCTTCCAGTTTCTTCTGGATGGTCTTCCCCATGCCTCTGGTCCCCCACACCTTGTGGACTTTGAACGTGATGAGACCCGCCTTCACCGAGGGAGCGTTATCGGCAATCGCCATAACCTCTTCCTCTGTGTCCACTTTGAAGAAGACGATACCGTAGAAATCCTTCGGTTCCTTCAATGTCACGATCCCAACAAGCTTCCCTGCCACCACCAGATCCGCGAGATCGTCTTCGTTCTCCTTCCGGATCTTCTGCATCTCCTCCGGCGCGGATGCGGACCAGTTTGGCCCGGGCCTCATGACCCCGAGATAGTACTTGGTCAGGCTCGCAGCAAGTGACTTCAGCTCCTCTCCATCCTGCTGCGCGACCGCTGGTTGACCCGAGCCGGGATCGTCGCCGGGCGTACATCCGGCAGAGACGCTGATGGCGACAACCACCAGCAGCATGCAAACGCCAACAAATGCTTTCTTCATGATGCTTTCCTCTATCGCTGTGGAGTGTCTCGCTTCGTAGGAATCGAATATATATGAATTGCATTTCAGATGCAATAAGCGCCTCAGCTCGGCAGGAGAGAGCATCCTCCGTCTCCCCCGGGCGATTCTTGCGCAGCCATCCGTTGTATTTCCAGAGTCTGGACACTACATTTCGAAGTCCAGACAGAGCCTGGAGGCAACGCGATGATACGTGAATCGGAACCGCTCAGTAGTCGGACCGGATCGATCCACTCAACACTGATGCTCCTGGGGAGCGTAGCCCTTCTCAAGATCATCATCCACGCTATCGCGATTCAGGAGTACGGGTATTTCCGTGATGAACTCTACTACCTCGCGTCCACACGTCATCTCGACCTCGGGTACGTGGATCATCCCCCCCTCTCGATATATATCCTCGCGGCGCAGACCGCGGTGTTCGGCGACTCGCTCATCGCCACGCGTACCCTCTCCATCCTCGCAGGCACAGCCATGGTGTTCTTCACCGGACTGATCGCCCGTGAGCTTGGAGGCCGGCTGCTTGCCCAGGGTCTCGCCGCACTTGCTATCCTCGTCGCCCCCGTGCTCATGGGAAGCCAGCACTTCTACTCCATGAACGTGTTTGACCAACTCTTCTGGACGCTCTCAGCATACGTCCTGTTACGTACATTGAAATCCGAGCAACCTTATCTGTGGCTCTTGCTCGGTGTTCTCCTCGGACTGGGGCTGTTTAACAAGATCAGTGTCATCTGGCTGGGCCTGGGGCTCTCTGTCGGGTTGCTCCTCACACCGCACCGTCGTTGGCTCAAGACAAGGTGGCCATGGATCGCGGCGGGGCTCGCATTCGTCGTCGTCCTACCCTATTTGGTCTGGCAATTGCTCAACGGCTTTCCCACGCTCGAGTTCATTCGAAACGCCGCGCAGCTCAAGATGATCCGGGTGAGTTTCATGGATTTCTTTGGGAACCAGTTCCTGGCAGCAAATCCCGTCACCTCCATCCTCTACCTTGCCGGAATCGCAGGACTGCTCCTCGTCGACGAATTGCGGCAATGGAGGATACTGGGGATCATCATCCTTGTTGTGGCGGGGACCCTCATTGCGAGTGGCACTGCCAAGACCTACTATCTCGCGGCGGCCTATCCGTTGCTCGCTGCGCCAGGAGGCTGCGCTCTCGAGAAAGCTCTCCACGGCCGCTGGAGATTCCTGGGCTATGTCTACGCCGTCGTGCTTCTCACTTCAGGCATCGCCCTCTCCCCCCTCGCAATTCCTCTCTTACCCGCGGAGAAATACCCCGGCTACGCAGCCTCGCTCGGAATCGCCCCGCAGGCGGAGGAGCGAAGTCAGCTGGGTGAACTACCGCAGCATTTCGCCGACATGTTCGGTTGGGAGGAGCTGGCAGCAAAGGTGGCGCGCGCCTACCACAACCTCCCCCCGGAGGATCAGGAGAAATGTATCATATTCGGCCAGAATTACGGGGAGGCGGGTGCCATCGACGTTCTCGGTCGACGGCTGGGCCTCCCGGGCGCGATAAGCGGCCACAACAGCTACTGGATGTGGGGCCCGCGCGGCCACACGGGCGAGGTCGTGATCATCATTGGAGGCGACCGGGAGGAGAACGCAGAGTGGTTTGAGACGATCGAGCAGGTGGATGTCACCGAATGCCGTTACTGTATGCCCTACGAGCGTGGCGTACCGATTTTTGTCGCCCGGAACATTAAACGCTCACTGAAGGCGAATTGGGTCAGCCTGAAGCACTTCATCTGACCAGCACCATGCGCCGGGTCACAACCGTCCCCTCTGCCACCAGCCTGTAGACGTACACACCGCTGGCCAACCCGTCACCGCTGAACGTCACCTCGTGATACCCCGCCTCCTGCCCCCCCTCAATCAATGTGCATACACGTTGTCCCAGAGCGTTGTAGACCGCCAGTTCCACCCGCGATCTGTGTGGCAGGCCATAGCGGATAGTTGAAGAGGGATTGAAGGGGTTGGGGAAGTTTTGCAGCAGCACAAAATCTGATGGCAGGTCTTCCTCTGCGGCAACATCGGTCGCGGCAGGAACAACGGCAAATCTCATCGTCCTTTCGAAGTGCGTCGTCCCCGAACCGAAGCGAGAGTCTATCATCACTACCGCGTTGTAGACGGTGTTGACGGGGAGCAGCATAGGAGTTATCCGAAACGTCACTCCCTGCGACGCCCCGGCCGGGAGGGAGAATGATGCCGGCGAGACCGAGATCGCCGCCTCGGGCGAAACATTCACGGGGTCGAGAGAAACGGTGATCGAATCTTCGGACCCCCCGATGTTTGTCACGTAGAATGTCGTGTCGCGGTGCAGGACCGTTGCCGGGATGTCCCCGAATTCGATTCTGGTGGTATTGACGACAATGGTGGGGGGGGCAAGCGAAACGGGACCGTATGCCACTTCAAAACGTCCACCAACGCCGGCTGGCAGACGCAGGAGACGTCTTCCGCCGTCGAAATCCGCATAGGGAGTCCCGTCCAGCCGAACCGCAGTGATGGCATACTGCGCCGAATCCAGAGCCAGCGGATTCATCCGGAGCTCACGCTGGCTGCCGCCGCTCTCAATGCGGTAATGGAGTGTGATCGGTTCTCTCCGCAGGATGAGCTTGCCGTACAGGTAGACGTAGTACCCCAGTTCAATGGAATGGTACCCCGCTTTGAAGTGGCTCCCCTTTTCGAGACCCCACATCTGCCCGCCGGATCTCGTCCTGTCACTGTAGACGTCCCCATACTGGTGGTCCACGAAGTGCGTCATGAAGAAACCCAGCGTCTCGTCTGCCATCCGGAGATACTCCGACCTGCCGGTGATATCATAGAGCAGTAAACCGGCAAGAACGGCCTGTTCCATTTGCCACCACGCCTTTGCCGTGTCCGTCTGGCCGTACATGAACATCTCTCCGGTGACCCGATCGTAGTCCTTGTACGGTCCACCGAATTGGTGATCGTAACCCTTGAGAAGTACGTCGCCCACGAGTTTTTCGGCTCCCGCGACGTAGGACGTGTCGGGGAGGAGATGATGGATACGTGCCAGGCACCAGGCAGCCTTCAGAACGTGCCCCATAATGGTGCGCGTGTTGTCGTCAGCAGGATCGTCGGTCCAATCCCATTCTGCGTCAAACATCTCCACGAACCCGATGGTCTGGAGGTCCATCGTCGGGACGAGACGACCCAGGATATTTTCTGCCAGATCCAGCAGCCGCCCTCGGTGCACCGTGTCGCCCTCCTGAAGAACGAGCGTGAGAAGGTGAGTGGTAACAGCATCGACCGTGGCATTGAAACTCTTACCTGAACCCATGCTCCAGTCGTTGTTCACGGCGTGGAAATAGCCCGCGTACTGAGGCCGATGGTCCCACAACTGCGCGTCGTTCTTCGCGTACCCCTGCAACAACCAGCGTAGATCAGCTGTGTCACGCGTGGCTTCGTAGGAAGCCGAGATGCCGAGGAGAGCGTAGTGCTGATCGAAGGCGGTTTTTTCGCCGGACGGGTTGATGGGATTGCCAAACCTGTCCAACTCGCCATACCAGCCCCCGTGGGTGGGGTCCCATCCGTGAGCGTACATGAAATCCAGCGCCCCCCGAGCCAGGCCCAGATACGCGTCATTTCCCGTCAACATGTATGCCCGCGCAAGCCCGTAGGCATTCCGTGTCTGCGTGAGCAGATCCTTGTTTGTTCCCCATGCTGTGTTGGGATTTCCAAACCTGTCTACGTTGGTATAGAATCCTCCGTTGGCCGGGTCGTAGACATTCGCCCAGATACGCGCGCAGCTATCGACGTACCCGAGCATGTTCTCCGGGTTGACAAGGTAGGGCGACGTTACAACGTACTGACCCAAGACCGTCTCACCGATGACGAAAAGCAAGAGAAACACCTGTTTTGGCAGCCTTGGCATTGACCAGCCCCACACTCCTGACTCTCTATCTCTGGTTCGAACGTACCGCTGTATCCATCGAAATGCAAGTGCGGGGAGAGAGCGATGAGGTGGGAAGGTATGTCACCGGAGCCGGCGCAGCTAATTCCTGGGGTTCTGCATCATCTTGTGGAAGGTGAGGTCCAGCGTACCTGGAAGTTGGCCGGGGGTGAAGATCACAACGGGAAGAGCGTCGATATCGTCGGCCTCCCTCAGCCACCGATAGACGCGCTCATCGTACTCGTCGAGTTGCCGGAGAAGATCCCGCATCTTTTGCA
>JBATTW010000306.1:0-4180 GCA_049670805.1 Bacteroidota bacterium | reverse complement strand
GCCCATGCCAAGCCAGAATCATCCCGTTTGTGGCACCATGAGGGCTTTCTAGGCTGACTGCTCCAAAACGAACAGTTGAGGTGTGCGAAAACGAACATTCGCTACGGTGAGCCTGCGGAAGAGATGGGAGTGCAGCAGAGGAATGTAAAGGTGTTGCAGCTCTCAGGTCTGGCGCGGGACAAACTCACCGCATTCGACCTATGTCGCTTACAGAGAAGCTACCGCCATGGGCACCCAATGTCAAACCAAATCGGATGGATTTCTGCGACTGACCCACCCCGAACCACTTTCGCCGATTGCTCTTGTAGCAGAACTGGATTCCAGATAGATTGTTGACAGATGAGAGTCAGAAACCAACACGAACCTTGTCTCAAAGGTAGGTACAATCGGATGCCGGAACTGTTGACAAACCTGTTGACAAGCGTTGATGAAAGTGGGGATGAAGTCAATCGGCGCATGTTGACAAATTCGGTCGAATTGGGTAATTTGTGCACTGGAAAGTGGATTGCCCCGTCGTCTAATGGCAAGACAGCAGACTCTGGATCTGTTTATCGAGGTTCGAATCCTTGCGGGGCAGCAGGAAAAACCGTATCTTGGACTGTTTTCTGAAACCCTCACGCCCGACGTGGCTTTATCGGGTGTCAGCAATTGTACGTGGCCTTATCGTCTAACGGTTTAGGACGCAGCCCTCTCAAGGCTGAAATACGGGTTCGATTCCCGTTAAGGCTACAAGCATCTCCATCGCTCCTCGAACCGTCCTCCTGAGGGGCCTCCAACCCGAAACAATTGATGCAGATGAATATCCGCCTCAGCTCCGGCTTTCTTGTTTTTACCCCCTAATAACCATATTGACGTCCAGAATCTGAAACGTACTTGATTCGTTATGGTATTGGTGTGACCCACGTTCAATGCAGTTCCACCTTGTACGATTCCCAACAATGGCAAACCTTCCTAGGTGGAGGATGAGTGTAATGATGAAGAAGAAACTGGTAGTAGTGCTACTGGTTGGATTCGCAGTTGCATCTCCGGCTCAATCCCAGGAATCTAAAAGTGTGAAGGGGAATCACGTCACCATAGGGTTCATCCAGGAGGGGAAATGGGCACGTCTCGAGGCAATCGGAAGCGCATTCAGGAGGGAGATCAAGCGACTGACGGACGGAGAATTCGATGTCCGATTCCCGGATGAGAAATATCTCGTGGCTGACTTCTCCCGGCCTAGGATTCTCAAAGCGATCGACCGGCTTATGAAAGACCCGGAAGTCGATATGATCATCGGACTCGGACCCCTCGTCTCCCATGAACTCTGCCGCGGTGTGACACCGTCGAAGCCGGTTATCGCGCCCTTTGTGTTGAGCCCCGAGGTACAGAATCTTCCTCTTAAGGGTGATGTCAGCGGAGTCTCAACGCTTTCCTATATCTCCTATCCTGCAAACGCCCTGCGGGATATCGAGGTCTTCCGGACAATCACCCCCTTCACAAGATTGACGGTCCTCCTGGGGCACACGGTCAACAATGGGATACCTGAGCTGCAACAGGCATTCCAGGAGGCGCTGACCGCCATGGGCATTGAAGCGACACACATTGAAGTTCGTGAGTCGGCCGCAGAAGCCACCGCGCGCGCTGACTGCTCTGCACAAACCACCCCATAGTGCCGCGTACCCAGGGAGCATGAGTCATGAGAATTTGCTCAAAGAGAGCAACGCTGTTCACGGTTGCCACATTGCTGTGGACTCTCGCAACATCCGGATCATCTCAGGCGCAGACTCACTATCAAGACTGGAAAGACTACGTTCCGTTTCCCTTTCATGCCCAGCCGACGATCAGCGTATATTACGGTCTCACCAACACCTCTTTGGAGGGGGTGTCCCAGCCACTCGCGGATCCCGGATTCATACAGGTAAAGCTCGGCTATGCGAACACCAGCACTTACGACTACTCGGGAGGGATACTGAAGCACTCGTTCAAGCACATTTCCCTTTCGCGTTTTTCGCAAAAACTGGGCAGCTCGGCGGAAGCGGGAGAGATCAGGAGCGATATCTGGCGTGTGGACGGGACCTTTGAGTCGGGCTACGGCTACGGCCTTAGCCGGTACCCGTCAGGAGCCAGCATCATTCTCTATTATGGATCGGGATGGAACTGGAGCGACGTTACCTTCAAAGATCCAATAGCGGACCCCGGCGAGGAGTCGCTGCTCCGCTCTTACGAAGACGGCATTCGTTTCGGATCCAACGTCGAAGCAGGTGTCAGGTTCCATGTCTTGCCTCTCCTCGCAGCAGACGCCGCATTTGAACGTTCGATCATCTTCAGAAGACACCTGTTCTGGAAGTGGGCGGGCAGCACGGTGCTCGAAACCGGACTCCAATGGTTGCTGGACAGTTTCGTCAGGAAGATCGCCCGTTCGACTCCGGAGGCAGCCCCGATAGTGAATCTCCTGCTCAAGGGCGGGCTCGCCTACGGTCTCTATGAGGCACGCAGGAACAACATGAACTGGCCTTTCAGCACAGAGCCTCCCATCGCCGAGGACACGTTCAAGTTCGGACTCACATTCATGTTCTAGCGCAGGCGACCCTAGTCGATGCCATACGAAAAGGGAGCCGACATGAAGTCGGACTCCCTTTTTTGCGCGCCCAAGAGGAGTCGAACCCCTAACCTACAGATCCGTAGTCTGTCGCTCTATCCAATTGAGCTATGGGCGCCCGCAAACTAAGCTATAATCGGCAATTCCTGTTGACGCTCACTGCAACAGACCCCATCTGGAGCGGAATCTTGTTTACAGTTTTGTTTACACCTCTGTAAACGGCACTGCGGTTGAACATGAGCTGCGGAGAGAATATACGCAATACCCGAAAGCCAGTCAACCTGATTACAGACGGGTCTACCCCCCTCCTCCCCTTGACACTTGTCCCAAACCACCTTAGCTTACCTCTACGCTAACATAGGTCGAATGCGGTGAGTTTGTCCCGCGCTAGACCTGAGAGCGCAACACCCTGACAATCCTCTGTTGCACTCCCATCTCTCCCGCAGGCTCACCGTAGGCAATCTCGTAACTGCAAGGCCTTTGTAATCGCTTCAGTGCTCGCTGTCGTTGCTGCACTCCCGCTATCCGCGCAAACGGTTACTGTCTTCGATACAGTCTTCTTCTCAGATGTCAATGGAGATAGGATAGCCACATTGTATGTTCCCGATGCGTCAAGCTCTAACGGGGTCGGTGTGGCACTCGGACATTGGTGGACGGCCACCCGGCACACGCCGAGGTGCTGGGCTGAGACACTTGCAGCAAACGGCTATACCGCAATGGCTTTTGATTACTATGACTTCAATTACCGCCATAACGTATGCAAATATCCGACACCAGTTACAACCTTCAAGCTCGCGGTGGAGTTCTTGCGGCGGGGGGCTGACCGGTTTGGCATAACAACAGGAAAGGTAGTCGGTTTCGGACAATCGGAAGCGTCCTGGCACTGGGGACAGGCCTGACAAACTGCAAATCCTCGTTGTCGGCAATCAGGAGGACTTTGACGAGCCACTGTCGGTGCTCGGGAGCGTGAACACGATCGATATCACGATTCCGGACCCGGCGGAGTAGGACCAGGTAAAAGAGCGCGCGAGATCCTCATTGGGTCGGTTTCGGAGATGTTCAAACGGGAAAACATACGCAATCCAGGACAACAGAATGAGAACTTGAGGCTGCAGCCCATTCATCAAAGAACAGAAAAGGTGGAACGATGCGACATCTTAGAATACCGTTGAGAATGGTTATCTCCCCAGCCCTGGTTCTGGCGATGCTGGTTTTTGCTTCTTCGGGCAGCGCCGGAATAGTTCCACAGACGACGGCTCCGGAAGATAAGACGGATGAGACAGCAGGTGAAGGTCTGACAACCACGGTCATCACCATAACTGCCCCCGACGGCTCCGAATCTGTTTACACCGATCAACACCCCATCCAGAACACCACCCTCCCGACGAACCCGACAGCAGCCATATGCGAGGGTCCCTGGAGGGGAACCAGCGAAACTGAGTTTGCATTGGTAAGTCAAACCCGTATGGACACTTTTACAATCGCATTTCGGAATATAGGTGGTTGTTTAAAGGTAACAGTGAAGAAGTTCCCCGTGATGTTTTCAGGTAACAGCTTCACGATAAGTTATGACTTCACGAACGTCAGTGCCGGCTCCTTGAC
>JBATTW010000305.1:0-6693 GCA_049670805.1 Bacteroidota bacterium | reverse complement strand
GAGCACAAGATGCTCCGCAAGGAATTCAACAGACTCCGCAGGGCCGTAACCAGGCTCGAGAAGAGCCACCTCAGCAAGCGTGCGGCCACGGAGATGTCCGATGTGTCTCAAGCCATGGTCCAGCTGTTCGTGAACCACATACACAAAGAGAACCACATCCTCTTCCCGCTGATCCAGAAATTCCTGACAAAGGATGCTCTGCGGGAAGTCGCAAGGCGGATGCTGTAACATCAGTCGGAGCTTACAATGACACGAAACCTCACAACGGATGAACTGATCGGCCTGCTTCAATCCGCCTTCGGCCTCACCAAGCAGGAAAAGGGGTTGACCATACTCGTTGATCTGCCCAGTGAAAACCTCCCCGACAGGCCCGAATGGAAAGACCGACGTCGATTTGCAGCCGAGTGGTTTACCATGTTGCGGGGTGAGCTCAAAACGCTTCATTTTTCCGAAATCAACTTCTGTGTCTATCCGAACGTCGGCAGCAACAACAATGACCTGCCCCAGACAATCACCCTTATTGACAGCTGCACCGAAAAAGCGGGAAGTTCGGACCCGAGGGATCTGCCCCTATCCGACCTTCTCGCATCATCAAGCGTCGTGATCGCTCTCACCGAACTCTCTGCAACAGCCCCGCTGAAGGTTCTTGCCAGGGAGTACGGCTTCCGGGGGGCTACGATGCCCGGGTTCTCCAGGAACATGATTCCCGCACTCAGGCTCGACTATGAGAAGGTCAACAAGAGGGTGACCGAGATAAAGCAACGGATGGACAGGGCCACAGGCGCAAAGATCATCCTCTCCGACGGATCCATGGAATACGAATCATATTACGACCTCCGCCACAGAACGGCCCACGCCAGCGGGGGCGTCATCCGGGAATCGGGAAATGTGGCAAATCTCCCCTCCGGAGAGGCCTACGTCGTTCCGTACGAGGGTGAGAGGGAGGGAGACGCGAGCAGGACATCCGGCCTGCTGCCCGTGGAGTTTGACGGCGAGATCGTCGTATTCGAGATCCGGGAGAACCGGAGCCAGGGCTTGAAAAGCAGCGGAAAACAGTCCACAAAGCAGGAAGCCAAGCTCCGATCAGATCCTGCTTACGGGAATATCGCAGAGTTGGGTGTGGGCGTCCTTGGCGAGTGGGGCGTTGCCGCCGCCGGGAGCACGCTCCTGGACGAGAAGCTTGGTCTTCACATAGCTTTCGGAAGAAGTGACCATTTTGGCGGGGCGACAGGGCCTGATGCGTTCCTGAATCCCAGAAATGTCGTTCACATCGATTGGGTCTATGTCCCGTCAATCCAGCCTAAGATCCAGGTCCGCAGTGTGGAGTTTCAGTACGATGGTGAGGAGACGGAGTTGATTATGGAGTCTGGAAAATTAGTCGTATAATTTTATTCAAAAAGGGAGATGCATCTCTTTGCAGGGAAACGGTTTAGTGCACGACTGTGTGGGTGATTTCTCGTGATGTTGAAGTCACTCAAGAGGAACGGAGAAAACAGTGTCCTTCTGCAGTGGGAGGACGGACACGAAGGGCCCCTGGCGCTGAAGAGCTTGCGTGAGGCGTGCCCCTGCGCCGAATGCATGGGCGAGACAGTCCTCCTCCGCGAGTACAAGCCGCGCCCAGCAGCGCTTGATACACCAGGGCGGTATGATCTCACATCCGCGACAACCATTGGCAACTACGCGATGCAATTCTCATGGGGAGACAGACACACACTGGGCATCTACACCTGGGAGCTGCTCCGGTCTCTCTGTGAATGCAAGAACTGCCTCGGCAACCGACAAACGTAACCCCCGGAACCCCGGCTTAGACAGATGCAAAAGAACCTGATTAGATGCGTCCTGGAGATGTTCCCCTACGGACTGTTCGTTGTTGGTTCGATGACCGAGAATTCTCCGGTCGCAATCATTGCGAACTGGGCAACGCAGGTTTCATTCCGGCCTCCCCTCGTAGCGCTTGCGATCGAGGAGGACTCGAAAATGCGAAGGTCAATCGAGCAATCGGGATTCTTCTCGATCAATCTTCTTCCGGCAGGGGCAACGGAAACAGCAAGAAAATTTGCCAGATCCTCCTCGCAGCAGAGTAGGGAGGAACCGAAACTCATACTCGCGGAGTCAGGAATCCCCTTCGTGGAGGAAGCCGTCGGATCGATCGGGTGCAGGATGGTTCAGACACTCACCACAGGCGATCATTTGACGGTGGTTGGAGAGGTTGTTGAGGCCAGGGGAGGAGAGGAAGGCGGGAACGTCCTGACACTGAAGGAAACCGGATGGCGCTATCGCGGATAGCGTCGGGAGAAGAACATGGCAGCTCTTGATCTGTTCGAGGAATTCACTGGCAAGCTAACGGAACAGCACCGCAGCTCTCTGGCAGGGGTCATCTCCGAAAGACACGCTGATCTGCTTGCCGCACGGAGCGAAGAAGCTCGAGTGCGCATCGTGCACGACTTCATCGACGAAGTTCGCGAAAGAAGGAAGCGGAGGGAAAAGCCCGGCCGCTAGGGGAGAGCTCTAATCCCTCTTCTGCATTGTGGCGGTCAGCAACTCCCTCTTCCCGTCACGCAGAACCTCCACTTCCACCATCTGGCCTACCTTTAGCTCACCCAGGATGCCCATGTAGTCATAGATGTTCAGGACATCCTTGCCTGCCATCTTCACGATAATGTCACCCGCTTTGACACCCGCGCGCTCCGCTGCCCCGTTTGGACGAACGCTGCTGACTTTCATCCCCTCCGGTGTCTCCCCGGTGAAATCCGGCACGAGCCCGAGCACCACACGAAAACCGCGTCTGTCTCCCCCACCTGAGGAGCGACCAATTGATTCCACTCGCGCATAGAGGGGGCTCTTCTCGGCGCTATCCACGGCTCTTGCGACACCGTAGACATATCGCACAATGAGTTCTTCTCCCTCGTAGTTAATCTTTTCCCAATCGTCACCGGGGCGATGATAGTCCTGATGGGTCCCGGTGAAGAAGAACAGAACGGGGATCTTCTTTCCGTAGAAGGATGCGTGATCGCTCGGACCGAAGCCATCGGGGTTTTCCGTTATGTTGAACGTGGAGTCGCTGTTCAACTCTGCCAGAATCTCCTCCCATTCGGCGGCCGTACCCGTTCCACCGATGTTTATCGAGCTATCCACCATTCTTCCGATCATGTCCATATTGAGCATGGCAATGGTCTGTTCGAGCGGGATGGGGGGATTGTTGACATAGTAGTTCGAGCCGATCGTGCCCAGCTCCTCCGCGGAAAAGAAGATGAAAATCAGGCTGCGCTGTAGAGAGCCTCTCTCCGAGGCGAATTTCTGCGCCAGTTCCAGCAGGCCCGAAGTACCGGAAGCGTTGTCGTCGGCTCCGTTGTGGATGGCGGAGGTGTCAGGAACCATGGAGCCGGAGCCGGGCCCGCCGTACCCGATGTGGTCAAAATGAGCACCCAGAACGAGGTATTCTTCTTTCAGCTCGGGATCCGTCCCCTGAAGGATCCCCACAACGTTTGCCGTTTCCTCAATAACCTTTACGATTTCCGTTGTCAGGCTCACCTCCACGCCTGAGATGTCAAACGAGATCGGTGCCATTTTTGACGAAATGGAATCCTGGATTGACTTCAAATCTTTTCCCATCCGCTCGAGATAAGGCTCGATAAACGCTCGTTTCATCGTGACCGCAGGGATTCCTGAACTCCCCGCAACCCGATCGTAGCGGGATCTGATGAGCTCGTCTTCCTCGTCGTGTTGTGGCCCGGTAACGAGTATGAGCGCCTTTGCACCATGCTCGCGGGCCACCCGGACCTTGTTTCGGAAGGAGGTCTGTCTAAAGAAACGGGACTTCGGGCTGTCCCCGTCGGGCGCGAACCTGAGCATGACAACTATCTTTCCATCCACATCCATCTCCGCATAGTCGTCATATCCACTATCTGGTGCCGAGACGCCGTAACCGACAAAAGCCAGAGGTCCGCGTACGGACGCGTTTGAGCTGAAGGGGAAGGCGCGAAAGTCAACCTCGGACTCCAGCTCCGTCCTGGACCCGTAGGCATCGAATGCCATTGCGTTCTCCTCTCCCTGCCTGACATTCGCGACAAACTCAAAATGCTGCAGATAGGTACCATTGTCGCCGGCCGCTTCAATCCCGGACTCCTGGAGCCGCTCCGTGATGTAGGCGGCCGCCCTATCGTTCCCAGTAGAACCGGAGCCTCGTCCTTCCAGCTCGTCGGAGGCCAGGTACTTGATGTGCTCCCGAAGATCCTCCGCGGTGATTTCAGGGCTGGTCTCCTGACCACTTCCACCGGCTGTGAAAAGGACACCCAGGAGCATTGCGGAAAGAATGCGTAAGGTCATGTAATGCCGTCCTTGCATGAGATTGAACTCCCTGTCACTCGTTCCAGTCTGCGATAAATATGTTTGTCTCGCCTCTGACGCGCGCGTTTCGGTTGGACGCAAATACCAGCCTTTTCCCGTCACGGGTAAACATCGGAAACCCATCAAATGATTCATCATAAGTTACTCGCGTCACGTTCTTTCCATCGAGATCCATCAAATAGAGGTCGAAGTTTCGACCCTTCGGGTCGGCCATATTCGAGGCGAATATGATGCGGTTGTTGTCCGGGTGAAAGAACGGTGCGAAGTTCGCCGCCCCGTTGTTCGTTAGCTGCCTCTTTCCCGTCCCGTCGGCTTTCATCACAAAGATCTCCATCCGTGAGGGCCTCACGAGATTACGGGAGAGAAGGCTGCTGTAGTTACGTGCTTCGGCACTGTCCGGGTAGTGCCAGCTTCTGTAGACGATCATGCTCCCGTCCCATGAAAAGAACGGCCCGCCATCGTAGCCCAGATCATCTGTAAGCTGTTTCACATCTGTCCCATCCAGATTCATGGAGTAAATATCCAGATCGCCGTTCCGCATCGACGTGAAGACGATTCTTTCCCCGGTGGGGGAGACAGTCGCTTCGGCATCGTATCCCGGAGAGTTCGTCAGCTGTCGGAGGTCCGTACCATCGATTCTAGCAGTGAAGATATCGTATTCGGGGTAGATTGCCCAGACATATCCCTGAGAAAAATCTGGAGTCGGAGGGCATTCGGCATTCTTAAGGTGCGTTGAGGCATAGAGGATTCGGGTGTCCCCGGGAAGGAAGTACCCGCATGTCGTTCTGCCACGCCCTGTGCTGACCAACCTCGTGTCCCTGGCTGCAATACCCATTACGAATTGCTGGTCGCATGCGAAAGAGTCTCTGGTGGACTGAAAAATCAGGCGTGATTCATCAAACGAAAAATAGTCTTCCGCATTCTCACCCCCGAATGTCAGTTGCCGCATCTCCACGAAGAACTCTTCACCCTCCACGATCAACGGGGCGCGATCTTCCTGCCCGTTCAGAATCGGGAGAAGGGCCAGGAGAATGCCAAGGCCAAAAATTCTCATATGTCTTATCCTTGACGCGTTGGACTCGAATCTGAAATAATAAAGTAACTTACGAACAATCCCCCCAAAGTTCAACGCTCGTATACGGTTTTGTTGACATTCCTCCCTATTGTGGATATATTTTATTGCTATATGGAACTTGCCAACCCTCTCGCAATTGTAACCGGTGGGACCGGAGCGCTCGGCAGCAGAGTGGCGCATCAATTCGCGCTTGCCAAGGCGTCTGTGGCCATTCCCGTCCGCTCGGAAAAATCACTCGCCTCATTGCCCCCCGACCTGCAAGCTCTCAAGGATAAGTTGTTTTTTCATCGGGCGGACCTGACCGCGGAACGCGAAACCGAAGAATTCGTTCACGCTGTAATCGAACGGTTTGGCAGAATTGACTATCTCGTGGCCACCGCCGGTGGCTACGCCGGCGGGAAGAGGGTGGAGGATATCACCCCGGACGAGTGGGAGAAGCAGCTCTCTCTCAACCTCACCTCGTTGTTCCTGATGTGCAGGGCGGTATTGCCTCACATGCGCAAACGTGGCTTCGGGCGTATCGTCACGATCGCCGCCATGCCGGCACTCACTTCCGGAGCCCAACGAGCAGCCTACGCGGTTTCCAAGAGGGGCGTGGTTTCGCTCACCGAAACGATCGCCGATGAAGTAAAGCGGACAGGAATTACCGCAAACGCTATTGCGCCGAGCATCATTCTGACGGAGGGAAACAGAGCATCCATGCCGGAAGCAGACACGAGCTGGTGGGTCACCCCCGAAGAGATCGCAAAGCTCGTGTTGTTTCTCTGCTCTCCGGATGCCCGCTCACTGAGCGGTAATGTGATCAAAGCCTTCGGGGGTGTATAGACAATGGTTGAGAGGATACGATGACGCTCAAAGAGAAGGTCGCCGCTGATCTCCAGCGGGCGATGAAAGCGGGAGACAGGACGCGCCTGGAGACGCTGAGATCTGTGCGGGCTGCTTTGCTCGAAAAGGAGAAGGAGCGCGGTGCGCAGAAAGACCTCTCTCCCGATGTGGAACTCGGGGTTCTCACCGCAGCCGCAAAAAAACGTCGTGAGTCCATTGAGATGTTCCAGAAGGGCGGGCGGGACGATCTGGTGGAACAGGAGAAGAGCGAACTCGCGATCATACAGGAATACCTGCCCAAACAACTCTCTGAAGAAGAACTGAAAGAGACCATCAAAGCCGTCATCGCCGAAACGGGTGCAACCTCTGAATCAGACTTTGGCAACGTCATGCCCCCAGTGATGAAACTGGTGAAGGGAAAGGCTGATGGGCGGCTGGTACAGGAG
>JBATTW010000304.1:0-2005 GCA_049670805.1 Bacteroidota bacterium | reverse complement strand
CGGCGGATTCAGCAGGGATCAGATCCGTGACATCCAGAAGCAGATCCGGGCCTTCCTCAAGGAACACGGCATCATCTGACAGTCGCGTCTGTCACTTGAAGAGAAGCTGGATCTCCAGATTCTTCTCGGGTTCGATCAGGAACTGGTTCACGGAGTAGTTTGCCGACTTCTTCCCCTTCTCCACCCTCTGTACGACCGTGCTCTGGGGCGGGAGCTCAATCGTCGTGCCGCCTGAAACCTCGCTCAGATCCAGACGGAAATCCGAAAGGTTCCGGATGTTGTAGTATCTGCGTCCCTTGCCGTCCTCATGAAACGGATCCGAAACTTCGATAGCGTTCTCGCAGAGGGGCTCCAGAAACTCCTTCCGGCCCATCACCAGATCGTTGAACCAGACAGCCGTGCGTCCGTTGTCCAGGGCCTCCCTGATTGATTCAGCGGTCCTCTCCCGGGCAAAAACCAGTGTCACCGGCCGGTGCTTCAGCTTGTTTCTCTTCTCGAATATCTCCTCTGTCTGGTGTATGTCCGAACTTGCCAGCATGGTAAGGTTGTAGTCCAGACACCACTGAAACGCCTCGGGATACCATTCGCCCATGTTGGCCACCTCGATCCCCATCAGCCAACCCTTCTGGATCAACTCTTTGTGGACATCCCACAGCCTTATCCCATCCTTCGCCTGCGATTTCCATTCCGGATGGTTCCAGAAGACAAACGCCTTCTGGTTGATCGCCTCCTCCAGCGCCAGCATGTAGTCCTGGTGCTGATGATCAATCGAGTCCTTGAACCCGGCGCGGTAGTGGTCACTTGCGTGCATCTCCCTGATCCGATCGGTCTCCATTGCGGTGGCGTCTTTCAGAAAGATCGCGTTCAGGTGTCCGGGGGGCATGACGCGTGTTACCTCAGAGCCCCGTATGACGATGATGTCCCGGGTTTCACCCGTTGGCTGGGCGATCTCATAGGATGCTTCGTGCTGGACAGGGATGTACTTCTTGTGCGGCTGGTACTCGATGTGGTCCGTTATCGAAATGGCATCATACCCCAGAGACCAGACCTCATCAACCCGGATCGTGGGCCAGACATTCCCGTCCGAAAAGACAGTGTGCGTATGAAAGTCGCACTTCAGCGTCCTGTAGCCGGGTATGTCGGGGACCTTCATCTCTGTCCGGACAAACTGACTATTTGCACCGATCGGCATCAAGAGCGCCACAAAGAGCCACACGATCACGCTATCCCTCGATCTCCTGGTCTTGGTCACTGTAGACATGCTCTACTCCTCATAAAGGTTTGTCATGACGTTCTGTTACACTCATCTCTCCCGTCTCCGATCCAAACCAGATCCAGAAGGAGGGAGCCTCTGAGACGCTCTCCACCAAGGCTGTCAGGAACAGGATACGACTCCGGCTGCGTCACCTGGAATGGAGGACCGGCGGGAATATACGGCGAAGAGGGGGGAAAAGCTACGACGCAAGCCCCATACGTCCTCAGGGAGGAGGCTAGAACTCCCCGAAGTACCTGATGCTGAACCTGAAAAACCGCCCCGGCTCGATGACCCTTGCCCCCGATGAGAAGGGGTTCCTCATGTAGGAAAGATGCTGGGTGTAGAGTTGGTTCGTGAGATTCTCGACCTCCAGAAGAAAGAGCAACGATTCCAGCCGGTAGTCCAGCCCCAGATCGATCTTGACCCAGGACGGCGTGGGGGTCTCGTCCAGTTCCAGGTCCACCCTCCCCTGCCGCGCATGGTATGTCACCCTCCCGAGGGCTGAAAACCCGTAGAAGTCCGGCGTGGTGAGAGTCCCCTCCAGCCTGAGCGGGTAGATTTCGCTGAGGGGTGATCGTGTCTCCTGATTCTGTGCCCACGTGTAGAAGAGCTTCAACGCCGCATGGTCCCACTCGGCGGAGAGATTGAACCCCAGCAGGAGAGCGTCGATGTTTCTGTAGGTCACGTACTTCGTCATCCCAACGCTTCTGTCAGTCAGATAGACATAGTTCCAGACATAGCTCCCGTACA
>JBATTW010000303.1:0-2337 GCA_049670805.1 Bacteroidota bacterium | reverse complement strand
AATGTATGCCGAGCAAAATCGCCGAGGCGCAGTTTCATCATGTGGGTGAACGCGAAGGGCTCCTGAGTCTCAGCCTCGCGTTCAACGGCGACCCCATCACGACATCGGCACTGGACAACTTTGCCTTCGAGGTTAATTCCAGGTTTCGGCGGAAGAGCGCTGACCCGGTATTCCGTTGACCGGTATAGGTTTCAGATTCCCACTTTGAATGAGCTCACCGATTCTGGGTTTGAGACAATGTGGTCCACGGCACTGATATCTTGTGCACATCAATGATATTGACATCGGGGGTCTGCGATACTATAAAAGTGGCGCAAAAATCCCTCGATTTGGTTCAAATTCCGCAGGTTTTGGGGGTGCTGGCGAGTTCCTGAACCGTAGGTCGGCAGTTCGAGTCTGTCCGAGGGTATTCATAATCGCCATTATTGACTCGAAGTGTTGGCAGGGTGCTTGAGCTTACACCCACCGACCGATCCGTCTTACACATTGGATTTCGGATCAGGCTCTGCACCAGACAGGAACATGGAGACCCCCGTATGAGTGACCGAAGAAAGCTACTTGTGCATCTTCGCAGGATCAGCGGTGTATTTGAGAAAGTTGTCCGAAACGGGCCCAACGGATCACTTGAGGGCAAGTTCCAGGCAGAACATCCGACCTTCGTGAACTATACGTTAGGATTCTACCTTGTGGGCTGTCTTGCGTACCTCGAGGGCGAGGATGGATCGCATTCGTGGAACAACCCGTCGCAGAGTTACTCTGACGTCGACGCGTTTGCTGCTGCACACCCACCGCCACCCAGGGAGAGCTACAGCGCGCGAGGCATCACAAAGGCGAACCTCGACGCGCTAGCGTGTATCCGGAACGCGGTTGCCCACAACGACGGCGACTTAGCAAAGAACCGCGATCAGAATTGCGCGGCGAAAGTGGTTGCGGCAAATCTTCCAGGCGTCGTCGTGAACGGGAGCGTCGTGACGCTGGAGGCGGCGTTCTTGGAGTTTGTCCGTGTCGCGGCGCTTTCCGTACGGACCTACTACGGGAAGGGGTAGGTGCAGGAAGCTCCTTGAGTTGGATTGCTCACATGCTGTCCTTAGTTGACATCTCTTTAATTCTTAGATTATATTCGTCCCATAGTCCATCTGCTAACAGTCTGCTAACGATCGCGTTTCGACAGGCGATGAAAGTGCCCCAAACGGTGTTCGATCCAAAGGTTTTCTCCTCCCCGGAGTTTTCCTAAACCGTAGGTCGGCAGTTCGAGTCTGCCCGAGGGTACTCATTTCACGTGGAGTACAATCGTGACAGCACACTCTCGGGGGTGTGCTGATCGTTTTTGGACCCACCCCACCTGCGCAAGCCAGGCTGTTCTGATAGAAGTATCCTGTCACCGGTGTGTTGACATGTCTTGCTTATCTTCGAACTTTCATTGGTTTACCTTGACAGGCCCCGCCTGTTGGGTTATCTTATATGTTACGAATACAGGGGTCAAATGTGGTGACTCTCCGTGGTTCCCGCGCTAGACCTGAGGGCGCACCCCCCCCCTTCCGGTGCACTCCCATCTCTTCCGCAGGTTCCTTCGTCGAATCACTCACCTAATCCTGTTGCCATTGTGATTGGCTAGTTACGAGCAGGGGATCGCTCGGATTAGACTAGCGCATAGTGGCAGGCGCCCCTTCAGTGCCAGATTTGTCGATTTCTGTGTTGCACAAGCGTTTCAGAGTGGCAGAGGGATTCGTGCGTGAAGTCTTTTCTCGCCATTGGAGCCGCTGAG
Source organism: Bacteroidota bacterium (assembly GCA_049670805.1). GTDB lineage: Bacteria > Bacteroidota > Ignavibacteria > UBA10030 > UBA6906 > JBATTW01. The sequence goes on along the minus strand of JBATTW010000303.1, from coordinate 572 downwards.
CCACCGAAGTCCTGAGCTCTCGACATCTCTCGACGATCGACCCTTTTCCAATTGCGAGCCTCCCCCCACACGCCAATAGGCCCTGTTCTGGCTATCTGCTAGCCCTGGCCTCACCCTTAACAGGGGAATCCCGCAAGACTTTCATAGATATCCACGTTCTATGGACGCACGCGTCTCCGCGGAACGACTGACAACGAGCACGAGAGTAGGTCGCACCCCTTCCTGCCTGATCTGAAACCGGGAGGGAGGAGGTTTGGCCTTCTGAGCATTCTGGTTCAGAGTCCGCAATATGGCGGATCGCATAAGCTCACTCAGACACTTTAAGGAGGGCACCATGAATACCAGAATTGTTATTGGCGTGATCGCGACATACCTGCTCCTGGGCGGCGCTGTTGCTCAAGCCCAGAATCCTGATTTGTATATCAGTACCGGGACACCGACAGCAACGCCGAGCACAGTGGCTCCGGGCGGGACGGTCACCCTGTCTGCCTGGACCGTTCGGAATCAGGGTGGGACCTCAACGGGAGTTGGTTTTTCGAATGGCTTTTACCTCTCCACCAACAGTACTATAT
>JBATTW010000302.1:0-10270 GCA_049670805.1 Bacteroidota bacterium | reverse complement strand
ATCTTGACCACCTCCCCTGTGTTGGTGCCAGTTTTGAGCTAAATCCTCCTCAACTCCCTCCTCAACACCTTCACAACGGCTGAGATGATGCGGTCTTCATCTTTCTTCGTCAATCCGCGGCGAATGTTCCGAACAGGTTTCTCACCCTCCACTAATGCATCATGCAATGCCTGAGCTGTAGCGTTTCAGAGCCATCCGGACAGTTAAGGGGTCGAGATTAATAGATGGTTTTGGGATATTCTGGGTGTGAGGAACGAAAGGAGTCCCGATATGAGCCCTGTGCACCAAGCCCCAGAATCAGTTGTCAGGGAGATCAAGCGAAAAACCCGCAAGCGTTACAGAGTATCAAATGAAGGAACAAGATCGATTTGCTTTTCTGCTTCCGGCTTGGCAGAACATCATACACATCTCACCCCTGAACAGATCGACCGTCGGAAATACTACGTCAACCTGACCGAAGGCTCGCTCTGGATATCCTCACTCGGGATTCTGTCTGTGCAAACTGTCCTGCCTGCTCTGGTGCTCCGTCTGGGAGGTGGCAACATCATGGTCGGAGCATTGAGCGTCATCTTCTACATTGGCGCGTTCCTCCCACAAATCTTTGCGGCGCGGATCACGGAAACGCTTCCGTGGAAGAAGCCCTGGGCGATGGCGTCGGGGTTTTTCTATTGTGTCTCGTCCTAAAAAAAGACCCTCGCGTAATGAGAGCCCGGTGTGCCCGGAACAGGACTTGAACCTGCACGATCTTGCGATCACTAGCTCCTGAATCAAACGACCGAACCAAAGCTGCGATTTGGCTACTGGAAACAGCACTTTTGAGTACCCATGAAGCCGTTCTGAGGCGAACTTCACGCGAGCATGGTAACATTTTGGTTACACTGGTATTAAGTAGTAGCAAGTGGTACCTATTGGTGTTACAGAATGGTTACGCGGTCAACCTGAGACAGGTCCTGCTCGTAATGATAGAGGGGGCCCGGCGAACAGCCGGGCTTCTTTTTAGCCTCCCATTCTGCTGCTCCGATTCTCCTTGACAATCGCTCGGCCGTAGTGTAGTTTTCCTCTACGCTAACATAGGTCGAATGCGGTGAGTTTGTCCCGCGCCAGACCTGAGAGCGCACCTCTCTTCATTCCTCTCTGCACTCCCATCTCTCCCGCGAGCTCGCCGTAGGCAACCATTGCAAGTGCTCGTTTTCGAACACCCGACTGCTCGGTTTGGAGCAGTTCATGCTGAACGTGTCACGATTCAGGCAAGAGTGTTTGAATCAACATTGGTTTCTGTCTCTCGAGGATGCCCAGGCCAAGATCTCTGCGTGGCAAGACGAGTACAACAACGAGAGACCTCACAGCGCATTGGGATACCGTTCCCCGGCCGAAATGAGGCCCGGTACACAAGGCTCAGAAGCAACTGCAGCACGAAAAAGAGGAAAAAAGTCTCACCGAATTTGGTACAGAAACGGGGAGCACTACCTTGGCCTCCACTTCTGGGCAAGAAGCACCCTCACGCACAAATTTATGTCATCGACACCGCAATCGTTCGGAGCACGCAGGACACGACGAGGCATGTGTATGCCTTCAATGCCAACGCCAAGATGATCAGCCCCCATTACAACCAAGCTCGGAAGGACACCACCGTGAAACCATACCGGTTAGTACTCTATAGTACAGTTGCTCTTCTCGGGATTTCGTCAGTCTCTGCGCAGGAGGGGGCGAATGTGGGTGAGGCATTGAAGCAAATAACGACGCTGGAGATTCCAGTCTCGGGATTTCCAGTCGAGCGTACGGTGGCAGAGGCGGTGCGCAAAACGTTTGCGCCGGATGCTGCCGTCAAAGAGGTGTCGGCGGGAGAGGCGCCCGGCAGGGGATCGCTTCGCATCCAGGTTTCGAGGGATGAGAGCGAAGCGTCGGCTGGATGGTTTCGGTTTCAGATCGCTCCTGACGGGACGGGGGAGCTGACGGCATCGCACACTCATCTTTTGTATACGGCCTTCTGTCGGGTTCGCGACGAGTGGTCCGACGAGGATGTCCAGGAGTATGCGCAGGGTCGGACCGCTTCAGTACGCCTTCCCTGGCTGGAGGGAAGCGATGGAATGTTCGGGGGTGTCCGGCCTCGATTTACCCGGAATTATGATCCAGAGGCGACGATCCGGGAGCTCGCACGGCTGGGTTGCTCGCATGTGGCCATCAACGTTCTGGCCTTCCCGGCGGCGTTTGAGCAGGGACCTCCGGGAGAGATCTACCACCGCTTCTACGTCACCAGTCCGGATCTGGATCAGTTTGTGGAATCCGACCTCAACCGCGGTCTCTACCCTCCCGAGTACCTCCAGGCAAATCTGAATCTTCTGAAGAAGAACGCGGAACTTGCCATCGCATACGGACTCACGCCGGGTCTCAACATATGTGGTCCACGGAGTATGCCGGAGGCGTTCTTCCAGAAGTACCCCTACCTCCGTGGTGCGCGGGTTGACCATCCGTACCGGAGCTACCGGCCCCGCTACACAGCCACGCTCAGTCACCCCGTGGTTCGATGGCACTACGCGCAGCTGATGCGAGCATTGATGAAGGAGGTGCCGGAGCTCGGGTATCTCTATTTGTGGAGCAACGACAGCGGGTCGGGTTTTGAATACACCTCCGCCTTGTATGCCGGCAGAAACGGTGGTGCGTATCTCATCCGGGAGTGGAAGACGGATGAGGCGATTGCCCAGGCTGCCGGTGAGAACGTTCTGCGGTATCTCCGGCTGTTGCGCGATGCCGCCTCTGAGACCAATGCCGGCTTCCGTGTGATCGCGGCACTCTCCTGGTTGGGCGCGGAGCAGGATGTCATCTTGGGGGGCCTTTCGGATCGGCTGGATCTTCACATCCAGCCTGCCGACACTGCCAAGAAGGATACCTGGCCCGCGATACAGGCCCTCGGGGCGAAGGGGTCAGAGTTGTTTGCAACTGCGCGCGCGGCGGGCAACTTCATTCTGGGAGTTCCCTGTCCGTGGTTGAGTCAGGAGCGGCTCGAGGGAGCAGTCGCCCCCGGCGTACGTCATGTTGCAGTGATATTTGATCCGCCGTCTCTCACTCCGTGGAACATCAACAGGGAGGTTCTCCGTGCGTTTCAGTCTGGTACGACAAAGACGGTGGACGAAGTCGTTGAATCGGCGGCGCAACGCTGGTGTGGACCCGATGAAGCACAGGCGCTCGTACAGGCATGGCGGCTCACGGACCGGGCTGTCCGCTCTTTCCCGGACGTTCCCCTCTATGGTACGAGCTGGGCGTTTCCCCGGTTCCGCCACTGGGTCCGACCGTTCGCCCCCAATTTTTCGGAAATCCCCGAGAGCGAACGTGCGTACTACGAACAGCACATGACGTCGACATTTAACAATCCTACGCTCATTGATTTCAGTACAGATGCGCTCTGGCTGCTGATCACCAGGGAACAGGCGGCGTCTATTGTCCGACAGTCAGACTCTCTGGTGTGGCAACCTCTGGACGAATCAATCGAACTTATGGATGGGTCGCTGGAGAGGCAGGCGCAGGGGACTCTAACCTATGAAGTCCTGCTGGATCAGCGCGATCGTCTGGTGGCGTTGCGGTGTTACTTCCGCACTCTGCGCAACATCGCAGGTTGGATTGCGGGTGTGCACGGGTATATGGCCGCCTCTTCCCCGGACGCAGAGGCGGCCATGCACTCTGCGCTCCTGGCAACGATTGACGATGAGATCAAGAATGCAGAGGAGCTGCTCCAGCTCTGGAACACCACCCGGGTGGAGTTTATCCCTGTATCGACGGTGGGGGAGAACTTTGCGTTTTACGGGGAGAATCTGGGCGCCCTGATCCAGAAAAAGATCGCACTGATGAAGAAGCACAGGGAAGACACGCCTTTTGTGGATCCGGATTTCATGTGGCGCATGGGGCCGGAATGCCCCGTACCACAGGCGGAGTATTCAGGGTACTAGTGGTTCCTTGCTTTGTACGTCATCAGAGTGTTTTGGACAGAACTTGATGTAAGTTAAGGGAGGCTTCTTGAGATAGTCAAGTTGCAGTACCACCTAGGGTGTGCGCAAAGGATCGGAATCTGTCAGGACACCAACACCTTTACAATCCCTACAATCTCCCTCTGCCTCTCCAGGGTCAGGCGTTTTGATGATTCTTCTAGGACCTTTCTGAGCTCCCGAATCAGCTGGTCGACATCCTTCTGGGGTGTGGGGATGGAGAAGAGTTCGTGGCAGGATCCTGGAATGATCGGTGAGATGGAGCAGCCATGTCCGGGTTGCTATTTTCGTGCGGAAACAGAAAAGGCTCTCGTTATGAGAGCTTGGTGTGCACGGAATCCGAGGACTCCTGCACTCATAACAGAGACCTGCAAGGTCTTCGAGTTGGCTTTCTGAATCTGTAACTGTAACATGATCTGTAACAGTAGGAGTTGGTGTTTTCAGGCCTGGATGACCTAGTCATGGGTGTTATGTACATATACCAGACCTTCTGAGGTATCAACAGGTAACGTCCGCGTCCGCGGATTCCTCGTGAAATTCTGTAGGATATGGTCAAAACTCTCCACACAGAGGAGTTGTCAGGCTTCTGATATGTTGTTCAATTGCTCGTTGTTGCTGCTGGGTTTGCCCAGGAGTGTAAGTTGCAGAGTAATAGATTGTGCCTCCGCAATTCCGTGTCCAACAGTCATGACGGTTATGGTTGCATGTGCGTTCTTGAACATTTTCTGATTCGCCCACGTCCAGAACAAAAGAGCTTTCAGCGTATTTGCACGAAATCACATATACGCCTTGGGTCGCTTCGAGACTTTGGCAATTAGTATATGGTCCGTCGAAATGATAACCCCATCTGTCGAAAGGCATTATGTTCTTCTATAGTAATGGTAGTGTTGTACTCCTGGGGAGAGTCTCATTTGCCGGAGTACAGCCCACTTTTGGATTCCTCATTTCTACGGTAACCGACACGCCTCGATGAGTCGCTCCTCATATCTGTAATTCATGGAAGCCGCCATATTGTAGGCGCCGGGCAGGTTACTCTTTCATTTCCGAATTTTGCATTCTTCATTGGTGAAGCCGAGCAAGAGCGCGTTCGATCCGTGAAACGACATCTACCCAGTAACGATCCCACGATTCTTCTGGGGGCTGTTTGAATTGCATGCCCATCATGACGTCCTTCAGGGCTTTCAACGATTCATACTCCCGTCGCAACTTAGGCCGTTCCGCAAGCAAGCTGTAGAATTCATCCGTCTCCGCATCTGACAGTGCCCCGTCCAGGACCCTGTGCAACAGAAGAACCTCTCGATTAGACAGATCCTGCATCTCATCACTCCCTAATGATTCTCCGTGAGCTGTGATGGGTCATCGGTCTGCTCAATGCGGATCGTTCGTTCTCCACGCGCCTGCTGAGAGACACATTGCAGACAAGCTTGAAGCGATGGCCAGCCACCCCCATATCATTGGCCGATTCCTGACTCATTCGTTTCCCGTATGTACTCTGTATCGAAGCAGGCAGCCAACACCGCCGAGCCGCTCTAACGCATCACTGGCATTTACAATTTCAGTCTTGCAGCCGTTCACCTCTGCCATCTTCACCATCCGGTCCTTTAAATCACCTTCGGGGTCGAAGCTTTTCAACATTATGAGTACGTCAACGATACCGAGCTGCAGGGCCTGGATTGTAGCGTGTGGCCCGGCTAATGCTAGGCCAGAGGTGTTGATCTTTCGCAGAAGGCATTCGACCATGCTTAAGGATTCCTCTTGTTCTCGCTCCAAGAACGCTGCTATTGTCGCGGTAACGATATCATACCCGGTGTTCTGACACGAGGTTTCTATAACCTCGATGAATTTGGTGGAGAGATGATGCGGCAGTGCATTCCGGAATCGCCACGCCATCTGCGGGTTGCCAGCAAGAATGAGATGCGCATATCCTCCGGCTGACATAACCCGATCAAGCACGTTGATCTTTTCTTTAATGAATCTGTCTGTCTGGCGTTCACGGTGGTGGTGATATGCCTCCCTTGTCCAAGTCGGATCAATGTGTGCATGTACTCCCGGGTGAGCAGACCAAACGTTCTTCGTTACAGCCCCAACGTTCACTTCTAGGATGCGTGCACCTTGATCATTCAGGACCACGACCACATACCGATGATAGACATCTTTGAGCTCTACGAGATGAAAAACACTCGGGTGAGGAGCGACCGTGATAACATTTGGCAGCGGGACGCCAAATTGAAGGGTCAAGAAGAAAGGCCTTGTCCCAGCACGGGCAAATATTGCGGCGCCCTGCGGTTTTCCCCTGAGTCCCTGCGAAAGGAAACGTCCGATGCGGTCGGTCGCGCGTTGAAAGTGACGAAGATGGTCTTGTGAAAGGCTTTTCATGAGTACACTCACCCTTGACTTGGTGAATTCACGAAGTTCAGCGGGGTCCTGTTGCGGATTCAAATAAACGCTGACGACGGGTGCTTCGGTTTCTTTGAGTGTAACCAATGTGTGAATGTGTTCCTGTAATGTTTTGAGCTCTATAGGCCAGTCACGTGTGCGCTCAGTCGTGGGTATGGTTATCTCCATTGTCTTCACAGTTAAGTGTTCTCCTTCCCGGGGGACATCTTGTGATGTTGCCTTCTCGTTCTGCAGAATCGATTCTCCACTGTTTCGGGCTCCAATGGCCAGATTGAGTGTATGCCTCGATGCCGAGCTCAACGTATGCCACTCTCTTTGCAGCTGATGCAGAGTTGCGTATGCGGGACGGCTTCAAGACGTGTGCTGGGAATGCGCCGACCGCACCCGAGGCAAAGACCGTACTCCCCCTCATCCATACGTTTCAGCGCTGCATCAAGGTGTTCGAGGATCTTTACCTGTCGGCTGATGAGCACACGGATCTCTTCCTGTCTGGATGCGTCGATTGAATGTTCGAGCCAACTTGCTTCGTCGTTACCGGGTGCAGAGGTGGCTCCGTCGTGCCGAACGGAGTCCTGAAGATCGTGAATATCTTTCAGGGCTTCCTTTCGCATCACAAGTACGATCCTCCTGAAATGTTCCGTCTTTCGATCGTCATACGGAACGGTGTGAGCTTCTCCATCAGTGACTTGTGCAAGGCGAGGCTTTCTCGAGACGCCGGGATTCAGTAATGAAATGTCCGATCCGGCGGTTGTTTTCCTAGTTCGCATGCTGTCAATCCTCATTTCAGGACTTCTATTCTCAGTCCACAGTTGCTGTATTCCTCCCTGTGAAGATACACCACAGCTGGCGGTGAAGACCCCAACGTTGACATTTCAAACTTGTGAGTAGAGATGTCAGCCGGCTGTGTCATTTGTCGTTTGAGGCAGAGGAACAAGAATCCCCAGCCGCTACACCAATCTTCACGCGCAGACACTGTTGTCTGTTCAGCGTCACCTAGTCTCACACGCGACCCACTGGGCGATTTTATCATGATGACTCAGCGATCCGAAGGGACGATTCCCTGTTCTTCAGCAAGCTCAAATTCTCGACGAGCTATCTTCTGCCGATGAGCCGGACCTCCAATCTTGTTCCGAGGCAAGGTTAGAATCACGGTTCACCAACCTGCGAAACCGTCAGAATCCCAGGACTGACTTGATGATGATGCCGATGAGACCAAGAGTGATGATTAGCACAAGGACGATGAGCTGCCACGGCAGTTTTCCACTCTCAGCTTCACGGGAAGGGTCAGTTCCATGAATCCGGGTATGTTGCATAGTCATAACCTCCATGCGCACGTATGCGTGAAGACTCAAACAATTGGTCGCAGGAGAACTAGCACAACAGCATTGAGAAAACTCAATAGGTGTGTGCTTTCCTCACGACGCTTACCGGAACTACTTCACGATGGAGACTATGCTGACGGAGGAGCCTTGTTACAAAGTGAGGAATAATAGAGAGAGGCTTCAAACGAGGTGTGGTATGGGCGGTAGACGATTATGTACGAATCACCAATGCAAACCGATTGCTCTCGGAAGAAAACTGTGTTGGACGGCAAGTGCTTCTTAATGAGACGCATGTAGCGTCCCTGCGTATACGCTCTCTTGGTGGCATCCTTCGACGGGCCCAAGTTCGTGTCAAATTCCGCTTTCTGTACCGGATGGCGTTGGGGGATCGTCTCACGAACGTTCGCCGCCCTTCCAAACGACACAATAAACACAGCAAGCAGAATTACGACGATATTTCTTATAGTCCAGTGCACGCAGTTCTCAATTCTTTACCCTACATACAATATAGACCAATCCAGGGAAATGTCAACACGGTGATCTTCACCCGTTTCTTCGGACAGTTAGTTAGGGTAGATTGAGTTGTTGTTTAAACGTACGACCGACAGAGGTGCAACTTGGGTGAGCCAGTCGAGCGGAATGACGGAGCGTCTCGTGGGTGTTTCATTCACCGATGCCGAAACCGGCACGGCGGTAGGGTACTATGGCACAATACTCCGCACAATAACAGGTGAGGTCACCTGGGTGAAGGACGACCCGAGCGCGAAAGGCGGAATCCCGAACCACTTTGGGCTTGCCCAAAACTATCCCAACCCGTTCAACCCCAGTACAACGATAGAGTATTCATTGCCAGAAGCTGGCTTTGTGACACTCAAGATCTACAACGTCCTTGGAGAAGAAATCGCTACTCTTATCGCAGGAGACCACGCCGCAGGAGCATTCAAAGCCACGTGGGAAGCATCAGGACTGCCAAGTGGAGTTTACTTCTACCGGCTGACTGCTGGGGGGTATGTTCAAACGATGAAAATGATATTGATGAAATGACGATCTTGGTCGATTATTCTTGACAAGGCTTGAACTCGGTATTATCTTGCGAGTGCAGGAGCAATCATTTCGCATCCGCCATAACTGAAACGATGTTCAGGCTCTCCGTGTCCTGCAAGGTAGGCGGATGCCCGAATGAACATGGAGGGCGTTCCGTTTGTAGCTGCTAACAGGAATGCTAACACACGGTCCATGATTTTGAGATATGTGCTCCTCGGGATCTGCGATTCCAACCCGATTAGGACAGTTCTTGGTAGAGCAACTGACTCTTAATCAGTGGGTTCCAGGTTCGAGTCCTGGAGGGTGCACCAGTTTTCGCTAGTTCCCCCCAGGTAGTTACCTCCCCCCTCCGAAAGGGGGTGGCAGATGTTCCTCACCTAACCTTCGTCAATCCATCGGCATGTACAGCGGGGCAAGTATTACGCAGCAGTCGATGGGCAGAGCCGCTAGCCGTCCGGGGAAACAGCTATGGTCGATCCTGTAGAGATTCGCTGGATCAAGACCGGTATCGTCGCCGGGCTTTGTGCCAGTGTGTTCTATCCAGCACTCTTGTTCGCGCCTCTGCCTCTGGTCGCCACTGCGGCAGTTGCGGCACTCCTCGGACCAGCGATTGGAATGGGTAGTCTTGGCCTTCGACAGCTCATCCGATTGAACGGCGAGTCTGTGGCGGCTGCGCTTGGCGCGATCCACAACTCCCTGGCTGGCGGTCTTCTTACCGCGATGGTGCTGGTTCAGCTCGCGGTCCGGCATCGTGTGTCTGACCTCTCGGGGTCGAGCGAACTGGTTGGCGTTTGGCTTGGCCTTGATGTGGCATGGGATATCTACATCGGCCTAGGCACCATCTCTTTTGCTTGGGCCATGCTCAGTCATCCCCGATTCAGGTGGCCATTCGCCGTTCCGGGGTTCGCGCTCGGGATATTGGTGATTCTGCTCAACCTTCATGCGTTCCCAATCCCGCCGGCCGAGGCCGGCTCGGTCGATGTCGGGCCATTCGTAGGCCTTTGGTACCTTGCTACAACCGTGCAGGCGTGGCGAAGTCTCGGCTGGGCCCGGGGAAAGCTCCGGCCCGCCGCTTAACCAATCATCGCAGTGGACCCAGCCGTGTGGACCCGGTCGTGTGAATTCCTGACACCCCCTTGACGACATGTATCCCGGAAGAGGTTGATTTGAGTAGAAAAGCCTCGTCTCCATCGGGAGTTCTTCTATCCCTATTCCGACGGCCAGCTCACGCGTTGAGAACCGCCACGACCGTCCCCTCATTTTTTTCACATCTATCATCACGATACGATGTCTCTCGCTTCTGGCTGGCGCATCGGGGCGTTCAGCTCCTCCATCGGCGGTTCATGCCTGAGGAGGCGTATGAGCTGGGACTGTTCAGTCCAACGGTTCTGGGCAAACAGCTTGACGATTACCTCAGCAAGAGCAGACTGAAACGGATTCAGGGATCCTTAAACCCGGAAGACAAGATTCATCTTGTGGAAGACAAGTCGACTTTCTATTTCTCCTGTCTGGAGTGGGGAATTGCCATTC
>JBATTW010000301.1:0-2815 GCA_049670805.1 Bacteroidota bacterium | reverse complement strand
TAACGACCGGTGATACCTACCTGGACGAGAACGGAAACAGTGCACTGGCACCAGGTGCTTCATTCGACTGGGGTGGCCCGACGCTCACGATCCCGGGGGGCACGACACCGGGCACGTACTATTTGGGGATCCTGGTTGACAAGGACAACGCCGTTGCTGAATCCAACGAGGGCAACAACTACGTGAGTGTGCAGATTACGGTAGAAAGCCCCTCCGCGGATTTGCATATCAGTACCGGGACACCGACAGCAACGCCGAGCACAGTGGCTCCGGGCGGGACGGTCACTCTGTCTGCCTGGACCGTTCGGAACCAGGGTGGGGCATCAACGGGAGTTGGTTTTTCGAATGGCTTTTACCTCTCCACCAACAGTACTATATCGACTGGTGATACCTACCTGGACGAGAACGGAAACAGTGCCCTGGCACCAGGTGCTTCATTCGACTGGGGTGGCCCGACGCTCACGATCCCGGGGGGCACGACACCGGGCACGTACTATTTAGGGATCCTGGTTGATAAGGACAACGCCGTTGCTGAATCCAACGAGGGCAACAACTACGTGAGTGTTTCACTAACCGTAGGTACCCCCAGTGATGTCCAACAAATAGACGATTCCAAGATCCCGAATCATTTTGCCTTGTTCCAGAATTACCCGAATCCATTCAACCCCAGCACAAACATTCAGTACGGGTTGCCGAAGGGCAGTCATGTGAGGATCACAATCCACAACACGCTTGGCCAGAGGTTGAGGACGCTTGTCGATATGGAGCATGCGCCGGGTACATTTCTGACTGTCTGGGACGGCGCGAGCTCAGATGGTCAATCGGTTTCGGCAGGTGTGTACTTCCTTCGATTCCAGGCCGGAGAGTACGTCGAAACAAGGAAAATGTCCCTCGTGAAGTAGTATGGAAGTGGCTGGAGTCAAGTTCTTTTTCATATGCCGAGAGGAGAGCGCTCTTCGACGATCATCAAACTAGTATTCGCGGGTTAGGTACGTTACCGCATCTCTGCGTGTTCGTCCGGAGCTGCCTCTTTCTAAGAGCGCGGGTTACGCCGATGGCGATACCGCATACTTCAAACGAGGATTCTCCTGTCGATGCTCTCCTCTCGAGCGTTTGTTATGTGTTTTGCGGCTGGGGCAGTGCATTGAGTATAGCCCAGACGAAGCCGCAGAGTTCTCTGGCGACAGCGGTGATGGCGACGTGGCGATGCTTTCGCTGATCGAGTCGGTGGAACTTCTTGTAGAGTTGGTGTTGTGCTTTGAGAGCGATAGCGACGAGATGCGGGGGCTGGCCCTGTCGTCGTCGTTTGAGGATGAGGTCGGCGCCGACTCGGTGTCGGTTGTTCCAGGCGGCTTCGACCAGGAGGCGTCTGGCATGGATGTTACCGGCCTTGGTGATGGGTCCTCTTCGTTCTTTGTCACCGGAGGAGTGCTCAGAGGGGACGAGTCCAAAGTAGGCCATCAGAGCCCTAGGGGATGGGAAGCGCTGGATGTCGTCGATTTCGCACAGAAGCATCAGGGCAGTCAGTGTTTTGATGCCACGCAGACAAGAGATGGCTTCGACCTTTTCTCTGCACTGATGTGAAAGAGCGAACTGTTGGAGTTCAGTGTCGAGAGCTCCGCGTTGAGTCTCGAGGTATTCCAGGTGTTCGAGCTCGATGGCCAGGGCACTCTGGAGGGGCCCTTCGAGAGTTTGGCGGAGCTTGGTGAGCCACTGTCGGTGCTTCTTGGTCCAGGTGGTCTTGCTCTCAGTGAAGACGAAGCCGTGGTTGCGGAGCATGCTGGATATACGGTGTTTGGTGGCCTTGCAGTAAGTTGATAGGTGTCGCGCAGACGTAGGAGTCGTCGCAGGGCTTCGTGGTGTTCACTTGGGACGAGGACCGGAATGGGTGTCCGCTGCGGTAGAGGCGTGCAAGCATCACGGCGTCGAGGCGAACGGTCTTTCGCCGGTCTCCCGGCCTTCGAGGGATGAGTGATGGTGCAATGACATCGCAGTGAAAGCCGTCGTTGGTGAGGACACGTTGGAGGACGAAGCAGACGCCGGAGGCCTCGTAGCAGGCCCGGACGGGCCCTTTCTCAGCGAGCCGTCGGAACAGGCGTCGGACCTTCCGTCAGATCAGCGGGAAGTTTGACGACCACGGGATCCTGGAGATCCCCATTGAGGATGGCAGCGGTAATCGAATCGGCGTGCACATCAAGACCAACAACGATAGACTGGTTCATGGCTGGGCTCCTTTCAGAAAACTTGAGTGTTCCAATCTCTCATGTACCTCTGGCTAGATAATATATCTAACCAACCTACGATGAATGAAAGGGTCCAGCCGTATCTATGTAATCTAGAATTGCAGGACACTCGGTGTCGAAACCAGAAGCCCCGACTTCTGTGCCGGGGCTTCTGGTTTTACTTTTGACATCGGGATTCTTCTCACCTATATTCCGTTTGCAACTCATCTGCTAACAGTCTGCTAACGATCGTGTCTTGATTGGCGATGAAAGTGCTCCAAACGGTTTTCCTTCTGCAGGTTTTCATGCCTTCGGGGTATTCCTAACCGTAGGTCGGCAGTTCGAGTCTGCCCGAGGGTACTGATTTCGTCTACTCTGCACTGCTGGCAGCACACTCATTTGGGTGTGCCGTGAGTGTGCAGTCCCTCCTTACCTGCGCTATCCAAGCTGTTCTGCGACATGTTGGGCGATGGCGGCGGTGTACGTTGGCCGTAGACCAACGGTATGCCGACACCTCCAAGGGCGGTACCATGCCCTGTCGAACATGTCCAAGAGATGGGCACGTTTTTCTAATGTGTCCATTCTTCTTTGTC
>JBATTW010000300.1:0-1925 GCA_049670805.1 Bacteroidota bacterium | reverse complement strand
CTGAAGAGGGGACGAAGTTCCTGTGGCTCTTTGTGGCCTCCAGCAGCGCTGAGGTCTGAGCTGCAACAGTCTCCGGTGTGGAGCCGCAAAAGACCTCGGCCGGATCAAGGTTGCCGGAAACGATAATTCCGTCGGGTGTGCTCTTGAGAGCTTCCACGACATCCATCGGGTTCCCGAAATGGACAGCCCGTGAACCCGCTTCGAGGGTAGCGGGGAGGTGCGCAATCCGGGCGCCGCAGTTGTGAAGTACCAGATCGAACTCCTCGTCCTGTACCGCCTCGACGATTCTCCGAATATGCTCTGATGAGAACTTTAGCGTGGAGCGGGGGGAGAGGAGGCCGGCGGTGGGCTCTGCCATGATCACCATCTGTGCTCCCGCAGATTTCAGGGCGAGTGTGTATGCGAGGATGAACTCTGTGGTCTTCTGGATCAGCCGGGTCATGATCTCCGGGTCCGTCGAGGTGGCCAGGAGCGCCTCACTCACCCCGTAGAGCCGGCCCGCAAGCGAGAGGGGCCCGATGCACCCGGCTGCGACAACGGGTTTGTCCGGCAGCTCCGCCAGGAGCCGGATAGTCTCCAGATAGACGGCCGTTCGTCTGTTGCCGATACCGGGTATCCCGAGCCTGCTCACCCCCTCCGCGTCGGTGAGAAGCCTCCCGATCACGGTCGGGACCTCGTCATCGGAAAACCTTATCTCGCTCCCGAACTCTTCTGCTTCAACACTCAGGTCCATTGCGGACATGACGATTCTCGTCCGGAACTTCTCGTGGAGGGCCCGCTGGGTTTCGAACTGCACCTCCGCATTCGACACTATCTCGCGGACGGATTTCCCGATCAGGGGTCCGCCCGGGAAGACGAGGACGGGCATCGGGATGAATCGTGGCGAGTTCATGACTGTTTGCGAGAAGATACCCATGGTGTTCGGTCCTGACTGTTCTGTTCTATTCCCTGTATGAGGGCTGGGGTTCCCCCGGGAACGACATCTCCTCGATGTAGATATCCTGGAAGAGGGGGTGTGCGTGGAGGGAAATGTGTTCAATCGATCCGGCAAGCTGGCTGAACTCATCGTCGTCGGCAAAAAGGCTCATCTTGCCTCCAAGGAGTGCGGTGTTCCCGGAGGCTTCCACCATCTCCTCGGGGAACGGTATGAGACCTATCCGTCCGGCGCTGGCAATGTTGATGTAGTTGCCGAAGGCCCCTGCAAGATAGATGGCGCTCAGTTGTTCCTTTTTCAGCCCCGACTCGTCCATCAGGATCCTGATTCCGGCGGCAATGGCCCCTTTTGCAAGCTGCAGTTCACGGATGTCCGTCTGTGACAGCCGGACGGGAGAGCAGAGAGTCAGGTAGCCGGTCTTCTGTGACAGCCGGCCGTTGCTCTGGATGAGGCCCAGGTCCAGGCACGCGGCAACGGCATCGACCAGGCCGCTTCCGCATATCCCCTTCGGGGAGACGTTTCCCAGGACATGGCAGGTGAGGTTTCCCCCTTCGACGTGGACTTCTGATATGGCTCCTGTTGATGCACGCATCCCCATAAAGATCCTGGCTCCCTCGAAGGCCGGCCCCGCAGCTGTGGATGAGCAGACAAGCCGATCCCGGTTCCCCAGGACGATCTCCCCGTTGGTACCGAGATCAACAAGCGCAACGATCTCTTTGCTTCTGTGCATGCCTGTGGCGACAACGCCTGCCAGGATATCGCTTCCCACGTACCCGCCGATGCAGGGAAGAAAACGGACACGAGCCCGCTCCAGGGAGAGCCAGTCCAGCTCTGTTCCCCGAAAGTTGTATTCTCCCAGTGTGGCTGATTCGAACGGGTAGTGCGCGAGCGGTGACAGATCTAGATCGCAGAAGAGATGATGCATGACAGAATTGCCGACGAGGACCACGTCCACCACATCCGGCGGGTCGGACTCGGCGGCCTCCAGGAG
>JBATTW010000299.1:0-8236 GCA_049670805.1 Bacteroidota bacterium | reverse complement strand
ATCCGGTGGTCCGTATTTTGTGTATACAATCGCTTTCATGAGTCTCCTTCAAGATTGCATCGATGTCTAATGTAACTAACCGTAGCCCTTGCAGCAAGGCTGACTATGTTGCAGTTCGGCATCATGGTACCACCTTCGAGCAAGACAGACTGCGGTGAGCCCGCGGAAGAGATGGGAGTGCAGCAGAGGATTCTCGAGGGAAATCCGAATAGCAGCAAGCTGGGAAGCCAAAACGAAGCGCACAGATTCGCCCGTCACGGATCCTATCACAATTACGGTCCTACAGCGAAAAGTCGCTGATCCTGCGCGGTGTTATGACTGGAGGATATTGCCGAATTGATAAGGCAACTGGTGAAGGCCGATCAAGATGACAAGAGCTTCATCGAGGGGTCAGGAAACATTGCAATTCCCCTAAAGCAACGGATGAGCGCTCTTGTCAACGAATACTGGCGAATAACTTAGTCCAGGCGCCGATACCAATCCGAGATCGCGCGGCCGATGGCATATGGCTGGTCTTCTTGCACAAAGTGGAGGCCTGCCCCGATGAACACCGTCTCGATATTCTTTGCCCGCTCGGCCCACCAGTCCACGAGCTCCGGTGGATTCAATGCGCCAGGAGATGCGTAGAGGAAGAGCAGGGGCGTTTCAGTCTCCAGAAGCCACGCGTTGTACGCGGCGACCACTTCGACAACGTCGGCCGGTGAACCACCTATTGGTATCTCGTTGGGCCACTGGTTGATCTGCTTGCGGGACGACTTTTCGAGGAACGGCTGGCGGTAGTAGTCATGCGCCACCGTATCCAGGTCGCGGGAGATAAAGCCCGGGAGCACACCTTCCACAAAATAGTTCTCGTCGATCATCAGCTTCGGACCCTTGACTGGGTCTCGCATCGTTCTGAAGAAATCGGCGAGCTGCTTCGGCAATGCCTCGTAGCTCTCGGCGGGCATGACCGGGGCGACAATCGACTCCATGAGCACAATGGCCTTCACATTGTCCGGATGCAGCCGGGCGTAATGCAGGCCGAGGCCCGAACCCCAGTCATGCACGACGAGTGTGATGTTCCTCAGATCGAGCGCCTCGATGAAGCCTTCGATGTAGCGGTAATGGTCTGCGAAGACGTAATCCAGATCGGGTTGGTCAGACTTACCAAAACCGATGTTGTCAACCGCGACAACGCGTCCCTGCCCTTCCACGTGAGGCATGATGTTACGCCAGAGGTATGATGACGTCGGTTGGCCGTGGAGAAACAGGATGGGGTCCCCTTCACCCTTCTCGACATAGTGCATCTGCGATCCGAGTATTTCGACGAATCGCGACTCATAGGGGAATTCCGATGAGATTTCCATGGGGGGTACCTTCTGGGCAAAGGTGGATGTTGCAAAGAAGAGCTGGGCGATGGCAAGCACGGCAACAAGTGCGCCACCGCGGAACAGCGGACGGTCAGTCCGCGGACGTGTAGAGTGCATCGGGTATCTCCTGTGATGATGATTAAGTGAGTAAAGCGTTACACTTCCACCCGCCAAAACACAAAGCCCCGACACCTGATGCCGGGGCTTGGCTTGGGCAGGCGAGTTGAACATCGAGTCGACAACATGACTCGTGTGCTGACCTATTTCCCTCCACCGGCAACGGTAAACTCACTTACCTCACCGCTGTTATGCTCCAGGGTCATCTCTCTCCCATAGTCCGAGTACTTTCCCTTTGCAGAGCTCAGATACACTTCCTTGACAGGGAACGGGTATGTAGGGTTCACTATCTTCATCTGAGATTTTCCGTCTCCCCCGATCATTGGTATCAGCGTTATGGACCCGTACTCACCTATGGAGAATGAAGATTCCTTGCCATCTGCGTAGTCGAGAGAAATTGAAGTCTCCTTTATGCTAAAACCCTCACCGACTACTCCGAAGGGTTTGGATGAGAACAGGGCGCGCAACGCTTCTTTTACCTCGCCACTTGCGTTCTCGTCAATGTAGAAGGCCATATATGTGGTTGCTTCACTGGTAAACTCAGTCGTGAGAGCGACATTCTGACCACTGAGTGATACGTTCCCGTAGTTGCCTTCGGTAATGTGCAACACACCTACGGCATAACAATACTCATGGTGAGGTCCGCCGCCCATCAGGCATGAGCACGCGCTGGCCGGACAGTTGTCTGCAGCCACAAATTGTGCGGTTATCTGCCATGAGGGCTGCTCCGCAGTACAGCTCTGCAGAGCGAGAATGGCCACGAAAGCCAGAAGAACAGGTTTGATACGCATGGATTCCTCCATAGATGTGTGACTACAAAAAGATGGATTTGGACACGTCTGAAATCTCCACTTCTTACCGTGGAACTCTGATGCTTTAGAAGACAACGGAAGGGACCGAATGAATTGAGGACTCCGGTCTATCGGAACTGTGAACAAACAGGATGGAAAACCGCGCAACGGGGTTAATAAAGAAGGAGGCGCATGAGAGTAACAGCCTGTCGACAAGAACAGCTACAGCGAGCGGAAGAAGTGACTTACCGGGTTGGGTTGGCGGAGGGTTTCTTCCACGTTAGTTCGCCACTATAATACATCCTTCTACCTGGAGTGTCAACCTACATGAAGGTGTTGGCGTCCAGTCAATGGCGAGAGCCTTTTTCACTCTACAGCGGTGACAGCTTTTTCGAAGCGAAATTGAATATAATGTAGTTATCGTAGTCGGCCACAGTTAACTCAATCCAGCCAAGGTAGTCCTCCCCCCCTACCGTTAACTTCAACCCGACATACTTGTTCTCCTCCCCGTTCCACTTCCCCCACTCTTCGTCAATCTGACCATCACGAAGAAGGATGGCCAGAGGCATCTTATCCTTGTCCGGTGATGTTACCCAGGTCCAGCTCTCGGCGTTTACCCACAGCGTGTCGTTTGCGGAAAACACTCTTATCTCGCTATCAAAGTCATCCGCCACCCAGGTGCTATCGGCAAGCTGTTTGATCTCAACTCCCCTGAATTCTTGATTCCCCTGGTTGTTCTGAAACGAGATGATCTCATAATCCTGGATCAGGTCATTGTTCACGTCAAGGGGCGTTGTGGTGGTATGGTTTATGTCCACGAAGATGGTTTCAGGGGGGACGATGTTTGAGAAGAAGACATCTGTCCCCGATGATTGCCCTGTAAGGAAGAAGGGTTGTTGGACCTCATCCCCCGGTAGAGGAAGGATGAGGTCGTCTTCATTGCTGCAGCCCTGCAGACCCACAAGTGCAGCCCCAACAACAAAATACAGGTATAGAGCTTTCTTCATTGCCTCACCCAGATACGTTCTTTTCTTGACGGATTGTACCAACTCTGTCCCTCTTTATCCCAGCTTGGCGCACGGACGGAGCCAAGTCTCTCTGTAATTCCGATTAGCAACCGATGGTTTCTTGTCAGCAGACGACCTGCAAAAGGAATATCAGCATGAGGATTCCTAATGTCAATGAGTCCTGGTCCGGGCACACCAGGCCCTAATAGGGAGAGCCTTCTTCATTTGCACTGATACTATAGTAGCTGGAGAACGGGATCTGGCCGATTGTGAGTTGTCCCCAAAGCGCCAGACCATGGAGAGGCGGAAGTTCTATCTTCATCTAGTGGATGCGGGTCCCAGGACTTGGACAGACTCCCTGCGCCTCTATCCTTTGATGCAGAAGGCGCTGAACGCCAAGAATGAACCAATGGCGAGACAAGGAGGGCTACGCTCAAAGCCCTGAATGCCTGCGGCACCACGTTGGACAGGCAGCCTGTCAAGTCGCCCCACACCACCGGTATGAACAGATAGACAAGACCAAACACTGTCATCATGATGCCGTGGACGAGGAATGTGTACTTCAGTCCCGACGTTATTTGCTTCTCCATTCTGATTCTCCTTTCAGCAACAGAATCGTGCGGTCTGCGAAGGGTCAAACAGGAATACGGCGTGACACCGCGGAAGAGATGGGAGTGCAGAGGAAGGAGAGGTATGCGCTCTCAGGTCTAGCGCGGGAACCACTCACCGCATTCGACCTATGCGCTACAAAGCTACGCCGGCCCCAAGGAATTGTCAAGAAGATTCTGGGCAAAAGCTGGATCCGAGGCAAAGAAGAAAGCCCGGCTCTCACCGGGCCTCCCCTGTCACCAACGTTGAATGGTTTAGATCGAGTGAAACCTCCAGGACGCCGTTATTCAAATCGTCTAGGAGAATTGTCTCACCTCCCGACTATTCGGGCACCCTGGCATTTGACCCGTAACGGTGGTTGATCTCGGAATAGATCTCCTTCAGCACGTCTGTGTGGACCACCCGTCCGTCGCTGACGTAGTCTGACATCACGGTGCGCTGCAGCTTCGGATCCGGCGGCACGAGCGGGATCGTGGACGGCTGCGGCCAGATGTCTTCGTCAACCGCCGCCATCCGCACACGGATCTCCTCCTTTGTGACGTTGAACACCATATAGTCTGTTGCCAACGCCAGCGGGCCGTCATACGTGCGGCGTACATCTCTGAGCACTGCGGGCTGAGTGTCGAAATCATTAAAGAAATGGTAGCCCACGGCCATGCGCGGCTTGGTTTCGGCCATCACTTTCCCGAACTGCGCCGGTGAGGTATGGATCTGTGTCCCCACGTTCAGCGCCGCCTCCGGCGTGAAACCCTGCTTCTCGACCAGAGATTGGGGGGAAACGAAGCACTCGTGGATAGCGATATCCACGCCCTTGGTGTGTTCCATCCACCATTTGTTGGGGAAGGTATCGCTCGAGTATGCGAACTTCAGGCCGTTCCACTCCAGGATGAAACTCACCGCCCCATCAAAGATGTGAATGGCCGGGATAGTTCTAATGGTGACGCCGTCTTCCTGATAGATAATTTTGTTGACCGCAGTGTAGTCAAACTCGGTAACATCCAGGAATGCGCCGCGGGTGTCGGTGTTCCCCATGCGGGTGTCGATGTCCCAGGCCAGCATGCCCTCGAAGTGCTCCATCGCCACCCTGGTTCCGTACTTGGGTTCGATGCTGTTGGGTCCCCAGACGCGCAGGGGGACGACCCGGTTGGCGACGATGCCACCGCAGTAGAGTGCATCCAGGTCCCCGAAGTGATCCGAGTGCAGGTGGCCGATAAAGACCTTGTTCAGATAGTTGTAGGGGATCTTCATTGCCGAGATCCGCTCCGCCGATCCTGTCCCGATATCGAACAAAAACTTGTCGCCATTGCCCAGTTCAACCAGCCAGCACGCTGCCGCCTGTTTGGGCCGCGCATTTGGCATGCCGGTGCCAAGGGCAACAACACGCATCTCGTCCGGTGCGAGATCTTCAGTTCCGGGATAGTAGACCTCTCTTTCAGAAAGCGCCTTGACCGGCGACGGTTCCTCCTGAGGTGTCAGAGCCAGAAACGTCAGGATGACAGCGCAAGAGAGAACACCGAGGCCAAAACCCATCAACACAGTCCACCTGTTCTTCATTGTCTTCCTCTCATTTTGTGGTTGTTTTTGGACATGCTGTCGTCTATCTCAAATGCAAGAAGATAAGAAGACCTAGCCACTATTGTCCAGAAAGAATTGAAGAAGAAACCAAGAAAATCAAGAGAGGACTGGTTCAGAGCCGCGCTGATCCTGCTGGAAAAGAAGGGTGTAACCCATACTAGAATTGCCAATCTGGCAAGGTATCTGGGAACGTCACGCAGCTGCTTCGATTCTGGTCACACGAGGACACCGGAGTCATCACCGCCAATCCAGGCTTCCTGGAGGGAACCCAAGAGCATACGAAAGGAGTTGATCGAACCCAGAATACGACTGCTCACGCGGAAGTGAGACTGCAGGCTATTCAACAGGAAGCCCCGCGCCAGGCGGGGCTTCTTCTTTCATCTGACGGATGACATCCGGCTATTTTTCGGACTTCTGCGCCCACATCTTGTCAGCCTTGGCCACAAACCCTTTTTCATCCTTCTCAAACATCACCTTTGCTTCTTCGGTCGAGAAGAGATAGAGCGCCTCGTCGAAGACGAGGAACTGCTGGGGATCCGATTCCATTTTCTTCCCCATCGCCGTTGCCGTGGCGCAATATCCGTGATACCTGGGCGCGAACTTCGCCGGATCTTTCTTGAACATCGAAAAGGCCTTCTCATTGGCGAGATTGAAGATCTGGCCGTCGTACTTGTAGGTCAGATCCGGGTCTCCCTCGATCGGCTTCCCCATCGCAAAGTATGCCACTGGACAGTACCCCTGTAGCGCAACATCCTTCTTGGCGGATGTCTTATCCTCCGCATTGACTGCGGGACGAAGCAGCACGCCAAATGCAAGAACCGCCAGAACAAGTGCCTTCCTCATTAGAACCTCCTATGGTAGTTGAGTGTGAACGGGCAAAATATAGGGGGTCGTGGAGAAAGGTCCTGTCAGCTGGATGACAAACTTAGGGGAACTATTTTCGCCCGGGCGTTCCAGCCCGGAGTTCGGTTGGAGGGATAGGCGATGGGGCTGTAAGTGGTGGAATATCAGTCGCTTAACGGGACATGACTGTCACGCCAGGCACGACAGACGCGACCGTCATATTAGCCCGCAATCTCCAAAACCAACCGAAAAAGGCCGTAGATAGCCCAGATTGCAGCGAGGGAGAAGAAGAATGTCCTGCCCACCCTCCTCCCCTCTAAGCGGAGAGCTCTTCCCGTTACCGCTTCCACGGTCCAGGCTACCGACCCCAGAAGCATCCCCCCGAAGAGGATGGGACCCAGGAGATGAAACTGGAACGATGCCAGCAGATGGCCGTCAGCCGCGGCATGCAGCGAACGGGTAAGGCCGCAGGTGAAGCAGCTGTATCCGGTGAGATCATGGAAAAGACATGACCAGATCGGGATCTCACCCGGAGGCAGTATGAACAGCAGGGCCGCCCCGGAGGCCAGCATCGCTCCCATGAGAGCTCTGGCAACCCGGCTTCTCCGACTCAGTGCGACCGTACGGATGTTCATCACTTCACTCATGTTGTCACGACCCCGCCTCTGGACTCGTTGGAGCCGGTCCCGGGAAATAGCTGATACTCCGGACCAAACTGCCCCAGGAACTCGACACTAAATGCCCGCATCGTGTAGGTTATCGGGAGCAGGGCAACGGAACTGATGTAGGGTATGATCAAGAATATGAGCCCTATGCAGCAGGTGAAGATTACCGCCGCAATGACAATTATCGCAATGAGGATGCTGAGTCCCACCATGAAGAGAGCGTACCCCAGAAAATAGAGCATGTAGCGTCCAAATAGGGAGAGGAAGGCACGCCAGCCGGCCAGCACCCTGATCTGGGACTTGTACATAAGCGGGACAACGAAATCCACCAGGAGGAGGTCCAGAAAAACCCCGAACATGATGATGGCAAAGAACCCGAGCCCCAGCAATATGGCGGGGCCAATGAGTTCTACCGGCTCCCAGGTGTACTCATAGATGCCGAGAAGAACCGAATAACTGAAGACCAGATATACGACGATGGCCGCAAAGAACAGCAGGCCCACAAAGAAGCTCCAGAGAAAGAGGGAATTGCCCTGATGTCTATAGTCGTACCAGGGTTTGGCGACCTGTGCCCGGTCGTGTACCACGTTGTCCAGAAACATAAATTTCCCCCTGGAGCTGAGCCAGGTGAGGAGCACCATCAGCAGAAAGAGGAGGAAGACCCCGAACAGGATCAGCACAAACCAGTGAGGGTTATCCTGGAGCCAGTGCCACGCGGTTTGAGGGAAGTACATCACCTCGTCCCAATTTGTCCCTCCCCCTCGGCCCCCGCTTCCACCACCGTTACCACCGCCGAAATCGGTCAGGCCAGCCAGGAAAGCAGTGAACCCGACTACAAACCACTTTCTCAGGTCAAAAGGGTGAAAAAGGGCATTCTTCATGCGCGTGTATGCCCGGGAGAGCGGATCAAAGTACCGGATAACCATTGGATCCTCCTATGGAGATGTGAGCCGAAGCCACCTGCTTCCCGGGGGTTTGTGCATGAAGCTTGATCTGCAGCGAATCGGTAAGAAGCAGGATACGGCGACAGTGCAAAGAGCGGCGAAAAGATGCTGTAATCCTATACGACGTCACCCTGCTTCGAGTTGCAGAGAAGTGACAGTCGCGACAGGCATGACAGGCGCGACTCCTATTTCATCTCTTCGAGGATCTTCTGTGCTTCTTTTGCTGCACGCGCCATCGCCGCACGGGGCGGGATTTCTCCCACGATTGCCTTCTGCGCCCATGGTGTCAGGGCGTTTCTGGCGATGGAGATGATGGCCGGGTGGGGTGGCCAGGGT
>JBATTW010000298.1:0-2294 GCA_049670805.1 Bacteroidota bacterium | reverse complement strand
GAATTGTAATACGCGCAATGAGATCTTCAAAGAGCCCCACAACCGCAGCGGCAAGAAAAGCGGTTGCCAGGTTCACATGAAGCCATGGGAGGCGTTTGCTCAGGGAGAACCAGACGGGGGAAAACGCATGCTCGTCACCGCCTGCACCGACCATCTTCTGAATGTCTTCACTCGCCTCCTCCTGCACGTCGGTGAGTAGATGGTCTGATCGGACCACCCCCAGGAGGCGATGTTCTGCATCCACGACGGGGACAGCGAAGTACGGCTGGTTGGAGATCTTGTTTGCCACTTCTTCGCGGTCCACGAAAGCGTTGACCGAGAAGACATCAGTTTTCATAATGTCCCCCAGCTCCACGTTGCCGGATCCGAGGAGGAGGTCGCGCATGTTGATGACTCCGACCAGGTGATCGTCGGCGTCCAAGATATAGACGTAGGAAGGTGGGGACGTTCGCCTTGCCGCCCAGCGGATCTTTCGTACGGCTTCACGCACTTTTGTTTTGGCGCGAAACGCCAGGAAATCCGAGCTCATGATCCGGGCCGCACTGTCCTCAGGATATTCGAGCAGGTCCCGAATTCTCCCCTTCGTTCGTTCCGAGAGATGCTCCAGGACTTCCGCGCGTTTCTCCGGTGAAAGACCCAGCAGGATCGCCGCCCCTTGTCGGGGGTCCAGACGACGGACGATCTCCTGAAATACCTGTGGCGGGAGATTCTCCAGGAGCTCGGTTGCCTGCCCTGCCTGGAGATGGCGAAAAGCCTGTGCTGCCAGGTTGGGGGGAAGAGAACGAATTACCCTTACCGCTTTCGACTCCTCCATCGTCTCCAGGCTGTGGGCAGCAGTGACGGGATCGTTCTCGAAAAACTTCTGAACGAGCGGCAGCAATGGTCCGCGGTGTGCCATTGTCGTCTTCTCCTTTTCCAGTGCCGGGTTGGTTTGCTGATGGCCAGGCCCAACCGGGAGCAGCTACGTCAGTGATTCCGTTCGTTCGGTGAATTCCAATTCCTTCTGACTCAATTCCCTCAGAACCGGACCGTACACGGCGGGGTGTGTCGGTATCTGACAGCCGGTAAGGGGGAGCTCGTCCTTCAAGAGGAGTGTAGCCGCCACGGCAATCGGGAGACCGACGGTCCGGGAAATAGCGGTGAAGCCATCCGGAATTCCGTATTCGATCATCGTTGACGTTATCTTCTCCTTTCTGTTTCCTTCCTCAGGGTAGATGGCCTCGATTTCGTGAACGAGGATCACCATATCACGCGCCCCCTTGGGCATCTCTAGTTTTCGACGTATCAAACGGATCATGGCGCCGGCCACCGTCGTAACATCGCTGCCGATCTTTTCGTCCGAAAGGAGGCCGAGCCATCGGAGGTTCTCCATGATTCGACCTGTGCGACTTATCCCGAGGTAATCCGCCAGCTCATGTTCCAGCTTGGCGCCCTCCGGCGAAAGCGGAAGACATGTCTCCGTGAGGTCGCGGTAACTCATCTTCTCCAGGCCGGGGATAAGAAGAGATTCATTGGTCAGCCCGAGATGGACGATGTGTTGCCATGTCTCGCTCCAGCCGGGATACCGTAATGTCCCGCGAATGATCGTCCGATCCTTCCGCAGACCAAGGGCTTTCTCATACGAGAGAGAATCCCTGTTCGGATACGCTTCAAACGTTCCTACTCCCTCGACGTTGACAGTCCATGTGCGCTCAAAGACCTGGTGAAACGGAAGAAGCTTGATCTTTCCTTCCTCCCGGTACAGCGCGCCATCTTCGCCCGCCAGAAGGACGTTCCGGGGGTTCCACGTGATCGCATAGCGGAGTGGATTCGTGTCTGCTTCGGGAGCCGGTAGGCCTCCGCCATATGAGACAAAACTCAATACGGTACCCCGCCGGCCGCGCACCCTCTGAATAAGTTGCATGGCCTTCATATGGTCGATACCGGGGTCAAGCCCCATCTCATTCAGTATGAGGATGTTATTTCTGTGCGCATCTGCGTCGAGCGACCGAATGCCGGGCTCTTCGTACGAGGCTGTGAGCATGTGCGCCCCGTTGTTCAGGCATTCGAGCGCGACAAGATACTGGTACGGTCGTGTCAACATGTTGATCACGACCTGCGCTTTGCTCATCAACGCTGATCGCGTTGGTGCATCGTTTATGTCGAATGCGAAACCTTGGCCCCGCGGGTGTCCTGCAACACTTCGCTCGGCCAGCGCGCCGTTCAGGTCGCCGACGGTAACGAACCAGTCGTTCTCCTCCGCGTGTTTCAGCAGGTAGGATATCAAGAACGGCGTACTCTGGCCGGCTCCAAGA
>JBATTW010000297.1:0-2456 GCA_049670805.1 Bacteroidota bacterium | reverse complement strand
GTACTGTTCTGGTTATCAATCCCCATCCCGGTGGAGGGATCGCGAGCGTCGAGGGTGGTTTTGTTGTGGAAGGAATCATCTATCCAACAACCTACACACTGCAGAATACGATCGTCTTCCCGTCGCATTCAGATAACGCAGATTTCCAGGGAACGGATTACCGAATCCTAGGAATGCCGGGTGCGGGG
Source organism: Bacteroidota bacterium (assembly GCA_049670805.1). Taxonomy (GTDB): domain Bacteria; phylum Bacteroidota; class Ignavibacteria; order UBA10030; family UBA6906; genus JBATTW01. The sequence continues at coordinate 2,268 of JBATTW010000297.1, read as the reverse complement.
GGTATGCCGATCAGCCAATTTCTCTCGGGGGCCAAGGATCAAGACTGGGCAGTGTATTGGGACAACGGAGCAAGCAGTGACTATCTGATACCATTCGACGGAACAGCTACGTTCAATTGCTCGACCGGGCGTGCCTTCTGGCTACTGCACAGAGGACCGCTGGCGATAGACGTAACGGTGCCAACGGCGTCCCTGGATTCAACGATTTCCGTTGGGATACCCCTGCACCCGGGGTGGAACCTGATCAGCAATCCATTCACCATCCCCGTCGCATGGTCAGACATCCAGGCGGCAAACCAGGCCGCAGATCTGGGAGGTGTCTACACCTTCAACGGTTCCTTCTCGGTGCCGGATGTCCTGTCTCCGTTCGTGGGATGTCTGTACGACAATGTTGGAAACATGTCATCACTCGTGATCCCGTTCAAGGAGGCGCGTCTGTTTAAGCCGGAAGCTCTGGCTGAAGGGTCCTGGAGGGTGGAGATGGAATTGAGAGCGGAGGAGTATGTGGATCGCCTGGTTTCATTTGGCGTGTCACCCGGGGCAGAAAAGGGGCGCGATCAGTACGACTTCCGTCGTCCACGCGGAGTGGGTACACTTCCGGAAGCGTATTTCCATCACCCTGAATGGGGTGCAGAGAGCGGTGCTTTTGCGACTGACATGCGACCGATGTTTGACCAGCTCGAAACGTGGCAGATGGACGTCCGGGCGAAGCCCCGGGAACCGGCGCAGCTCTCGTTCGCCGGGGTGTCATCCGTAACGAAACAGCAGAGGGTTGTTCTGATCGATGATGATCACAGCCGATCCGTCGACCTTCGCGCCGATCCGGTATACCGATTCACACCGGCGGTTCCGGTGTCTCATTTCCGGATTGTGGTGGGTAGCGAGGATGCTGTTCGTGGCGTTCTTGACGGTACTCTGCCAAAGGAATTCGCGCTGGGAAACAATTTCCCAAATCCGTTCAATCCCTCTACGACGATTCCGGTTACTGTCCCCTGGAAATCGACGGTGGCGCTGAGCGTATACACGATTCTCGGGGAACAGGTGTGCATGCTCCACGACGGGCCGATTGCGGCTGGACGACACTGGTTTGTGTGGGACGGAACCAATGACCAGGGCCGGACGGTGTCTTCCGGTGTCTATTTCATTCGGCTGGTCAATGAAGGCGGTCAAAGATTCGTTGGAAAAATGGTTTTGATGAAATAAGTAGCTGGCATTCCAGTTCGCATACGAGATTCATAGTTGACCCCGGCCCACACCGGGGTTTTTTTGTGTCATCCGAGAACTCCTTCAACTCAGGAATGAGGTTGACTAATTCACTTCTCTGTTCTACACTACCCTGTGCCTCTCTTCCCGACTTCAGAAAAATATGTTGTGAAAATCCCGGCGGCAATTGTTGCGATTACCGCCTTTTTCCTAGCCATCGCAGTGGTGCTTCTGATCTCCCACGACCTGGGGATAGAAAACAACCGGGTCAGAGTAACGAATGAGCTTGTTAGCCTGGCCACGAGCGCACAGGAGTACTACCGGAGGCCTGCTATTCTCGAGGGTGGTGCGGGTAGTTTCAGAGGTCTAGAAATTTGGAAACTGACCGGGATTCCGGAGGGTCAGGAATGGGTGGAAACCGAAAATGGCAGGTATACCATACTCAAGCTGAATAGAGACAGGATCGTCCTCGAGGGCGTGGGCAGAGAGATAGGCGACGATGAGAAATCTCCAGTCAGGGTTGTGCTGCAGGTGTGGGCTGATAGTGCGAAGGTGATGGCTGAAGAGACCAACTAGGGAGCCGCAGCAGTTCATACATCTTATGTAGCATCTCCATCCCGGCATAGACGGAGATCATGAAATGAGAAAAGCCAACCTGTACAAAATCCTCTTCCTTGTCTTCTTCTGGGTTGTTGCTGCCGTTTTCGTTGTTCTTTACGATAGTGCCATCCTGAAGGTCGATGTTCCCCAGTATGGCGGTGAGCCAATTATGGTCGATATTGTCGGGAACCTCTTCATTGTGGTTATCACGACCTTCGTTGCCGGTACCGCGATTGCAGCATGTGAGGTGTTCTATCTGAACAGACTTCTGCGGAAATGGTCCCTCGGTTCAGCATTGCTTCTCAAGACGGGATTCTATGTCGCAAACATTTGTTTCTTTGTACTAGTAGCATTGCTGTCTATAACGGCCCGGAGAATTGGTGAATCCCCTTTCCACCATGCGAGCTTTGGGATCCTGACGGACTATCTCCTGAGCCCGAGATTCGTTATGACAATAGTCTTCTG
>JBATTW010000296.1:0-1741 GCA_049670805.1 Bacteroidota bacterium | reverse complement strand
TTCTGTTATTGCGCGACGACTCCCCGCTATGCAAACCTCCTCACACGAACTGCCGCCAGCCACCTGGAAGCCAGTAAGGCTTTCCGTTCGCGCCCTCCAGCTACACTACGAGGGTTTTCTCCGCACGTTGAGGTCCCGGAAGCCTGAAACCCGAGGTACATACGAGAGAGCGCTTCGAGAATTTCTCCGCTGGTTTGCGCACGACAAACGTTGCCGGTTCCGCATTGTCGATGTCGAGCGGTACAAACGGCATCTGACCAAACGAAAGAGGCTCTCTGCCGCTTCCGTTTCCACGTACCTGACCGCGGTGCGACTGTTCTGCGGCTATCTGGTCGATGTTGGCGTTCTGGAGGAGAACCCCTCCTCGTTCGTCAGAGGGAATGAGCGTCCGCGCGGGCATTCCCGGGACCCGCTCACTCGTGAGAACGTGAAAAAGTTGCTGGGTGTTCTCAACGGGGAGGACGAGAGGGGGGTCCGTGATTCTCTGATTGCTCGCCTCATGCTCCGGTGTGCCCTCTCGGAAATTGAGATTGTGAGGGCAAACGTGGGTGATATCTCATCTCGCAACGGGGCAACACTTCTCGCTGTCCAGGGCAAAGGGAGGAGTGCGAAAGACGAACACATCACGGTGCCGCACGAGGTCCTCTCGTTTCTCGATCGCTATCTGGTTTTGAGGGAGCGGGTGCACCCCGATGATCCACTTTTTGTCAGCGCGGGAAAGAATCGGAAGGGAGAGCGCATGACCACACGTGCGGTGCGCGACCGCGTCAATGCTTGTCTGGAACGGGCGGGCCTCAGGAAGAGGGACAATCGGACAAAGATCACTCCTTACTCGCTTCGCCACACAGCGGCGGTATTGATGGCTGACGAAGGTGCCACCGCAGAAGAAATCCGACACAGGATGCGACTGGGCACCGTTGAAACCGCAAAACTGTATCTCCATCAAGACTATCACTGATCATGAAGGTCCCCTGAGAATGGTCTACCCTTTCAAAACCATCGAGCCGAAATGGCAGCGATACTGGGACGAGAACGAGACGTTTCGAACGGAGCGTCTTCCGTCCAAACAGAAACTCTATGTGTTGGATATGTTCCCCTACCCGTCAGGTGCCGGGTTGCACGTTGGTCATCCGGAGGGTTACACGGGTACGGACATCTACTGCCGGTACAAACGGATGACCGGTTTCTCGGTGCTCCATCCAATCGGTTGGGACGCTTTCGGTTTGCCTGCCGAACGGTATGCCATGCAGACGAACATCCACCCGAGGGTGACGACGGAGCAGAACATCGTGACCTTTCGCAGGCAAATCAAAATGCTGGGACTGAGCTATGACTGGTCACGTGAGGTCGACACGACAGACCCGGGCTACTACAAATGGACGCAATGGATCTTTCTGCAAATGTACAACTCGTGGTACGACTCCCGGGAGAACAAGGCCCGCCCGATAAATACTCTGGACGATGAGTTTGCACGAGATGGAACAACGGGCCTCACCTCAGAGCACAGGTTTACAGCGGATGAGTGGAAGGATATGGAACGGGCGCGCCAGCAGGCGATACTGGCGGATTATCGGCTTGCCTATGTCGCTGAGATTCCGGTGAACTGGTGCGAAGGACTCGGGACTGTTCTTGCGAACGAAGAGGTGCCTGAGTGGACTGAAAAGGGATACACGGTGGAGCGACGTCCCATGCGCCAGTGGATGATGCGCATAACAGCGTATGCCGAGCGTCTCCTCCAAGA
>JBATTW010000295.1:0-3198 GCA_049670805.1 Bacteroidota bacterium | reverse complement strand
CAAAGGGAGACCTTCTGAAACACCTCCGTCTCGGAAAGGATGCCGTGATGAAGGCTCCCGTGTTGCGGCCGCCCAAGATCGTGGCCCTGGGCCTGAACTACGTCATGCACGCAAAGGAAGGGAGCTTTGAGGTTCCGAAAGAGCCCATAGTATTCGTCAAGGCGGGATCATCGGTGATCGGGCCAAACGAGACGGTGCGCATTCCCCGCGGAATGGGGAGGATGGACCACGAGGTCGAGCTGGCTGTGGTGATCGGCAAGACCGCAACAAGGGTGAAGAAGAGATCCGCGTACTCCTACATCGCCGGATATACCATCTGCAACGACGTCACGGCGCGAAGCGTACAGACAAAAGACATCGAAAACCGGCATCCCTGGTTCCGGTCCAAGAGTTTTGACACGTTTACTCCGCTGGGGCCCTGGATGCTGACGGCCGACGAGATCCGGCCCCCCGTCCGGTTGCCGCTCGAGTGCCGGGTCAACGGGAGGATCCGCCAGAAGGCCAACACAAAGGATCTTGTCTTCGATATTCCGACGATCATCGAATACGTGACGAAGCAGATCACGCTGGAACCAGGAGATATTGTCTCCACAGGGACACCCGGCGGGATAGGCCCGATCAAACATGGTGACACGATGATGTGCCGGATCAAACACCTGGGAGAGCTGCGCAATCCTGTCAGATCGCGATGAGCATCGACCGGATCACTCTCACGCATCTGCGTCTACCGCTCGTCACGAACATCAACAACAGCGCTGAGCTACCGGATTCGGTGGAATGAGAGATCCATCCGTCAAGCTTCTGTGTGACCTCATCGCGATTCCGAGCGTCAACCCGATGGGGCGCGAGCCCTCGCCTGGCGAGAAGTATGAGGAGGAGCTGGCCCGCTACCTCTTCGGCTATCTCCGGAGACGGGGGTTGGATGTCCAGATGGAGGAGGTGTCACCGGGGAGGCCCAATCTCCTTGCCCGGGTGGATGTCGGCGCGCCGGAAACGATCTTGCTCGAGGCTCACCTGGATACGGTGGGCGCGGAGAACATGGCCGTCGATCCGTTCACGCCCACGATAAGAGATGGCCGGGTGTATGGCCGCGGGTCATGTGACACAAAGGGCTCGCTGGCGGCTTTTGTCTGGGCAGTCTCTTCCCTTGTTGAACAGAGGAAACCGTCCCGAAACATTCTTCTGGCTGCTGTGGTGGACGAGGAGTATGGCTTCACGGGAGCAAAGCATGCGGTCAAAGGTGGTCTCGGGGCGGACTTCGGCATCGCCGGTGAGCCAACCCGGTTGCGCATTGTCCGGGCGCACAAGGGTGTGATTCGCTGGAACGTCACGGCGCGGGGAACCGCCGCTCACTCCGCCTACCCGGATCGGGGACGCAATGCCATCTACGGCATGGCGCGTCTGATTTCGAAGCTGGAAGAGTATGCCGGCACGCTTCGGGAGGGGTCTGGTCACCTGCTCCTGGGACCTCCGACGATCAGTGTAGGCGTTGTGCAGGGTGGGCAGGCCGTTAACATCGTACCCGACCGCTGTCGGATCCAGGTGGATCGAAGGACGATTCCCGGGGAAACGAGAGACTCCATACTGGGGCCTCTGCGGGAGATGGTAGAGCAGATGCCCGACATCGTTCTGGAGGAGCCGTATCTTGATGTCCCCGGGATGGAGGTGGGCCCCGGGTCGCCGGCAGTGACCCGCCTGGCAGAGGCCATCCAGAAGATAGCCGGGGACACCGTCACCGAGGCCGCACACTACGCAACCGATGCCGGGATCTACAACGTGGCAGGAATTCCGACCGTCGTGTTTGGCCCGGGTGACATTCGCCAGGCGCACACAGACGCAGAGTATCTTGATCTGGAAGAATTCCACCAGGCCATTCGAATCATCCAGGCTCTCCTCTCATGAAACAGAGCTCTATCATTGGTCTTGATATCGGGGGGACAAAGACAGCTGCCATCTGCGGTTCGACTGGCGGCGAGATTCTCTGGAGAAAAGAGCTCCCCACCGGAGCGGCGCGGGGGTTTGATCAGGTCTACGAAGAGATTACAGCTCTTGCTGAGGAGGCCATATCAACGGCCACCGGCGATGTTCTGGCCCTGAGTGTCTCGATCGGGGGTCCCCTGGACGTGGAGAAAGGTCTCATCAAGGGACCGCCCAATCTCCCCGGGTGGGTGAACATTCCCCTCAAGTCGCTTCTTGCAGAGAGGTTCCGCCTTCCCGTCTATCTGGAACACGACGGCAACGCAGGGGCCCTCGCCGAGTTCTACTTCGGGGCTGGAAGAGGATTCAGGAACATCGTCTTCCTGACCATGGGGACAGGCTTCGGGGCGGGCCTCATTCTGGATGGTCGGCTCTATCGCGGGACGACCGACGTGGCGGGCGAAGTGGGTCACATCCGGATCGCCGAGGAGGGGCCGGACTGCTACGGAAAGCCCGGGTCGCTCGAGGGGTACGCAAGCGGTACGGGTATCGCAAAGCTGGCTGCCATGATGTACCCTGACCTCTGGGAGGGGGGATCTGTTGTTGATCTCTACCAGGCCTACAGTTCGGGATCCGAGCCGGCTGTGAAGGTCTTTGAACGGGCTGCCTTCTATCTGGGTCGCGGACTTGCTCTCCTGGCGGACCTCCTCAACCCGGAACGGATAATCCTGGGCGGGCTGGGGATGAGGCTCACCGATGCTCTGGTGGAGCCGGCCAGGAGAACGTTTGAGATCGAAGTGCTCCCTGCCGCCGGGGAAGTCTGTGAGATCGTTCCCGCGAGCCTGGGTGAGTCGATCGGAGACTACGCATCACTCTCTGCCGCTTTTGATCAGGGCGGCCTGCTAAGGAAGAAAAAGACCTGATGAACAGTATTGTCCCGCTGCAACACCCGAAGCCGGATGCCCGTGAGTTCGTGGAGATCCTTGCCGGAAAGTCACGCAGCAAACGAGTTCCCTTGATCGAGTACATCGTGGATGATATCGTCATGCGCCCCGTTGTTGTGGATCTCCTGGGCCGTGACTGGTCTCCATTCGGTCCGGATAGAAAGGCGCAGGAGCAGTACCTGGACAATCTTATCGCCTTCTGGTACCGGATGGGGTATGACGTCGTCCGCTTCGAGTTGAGCCTCCCGTTCAAAGAAAATATGCACATCGTACAGGACGCAACACCCGGGTCGGACAAAGAGCGTTCCTGGCCGGACGAACACAGTGGGACAATTAC
>JBATTW010000294.1:0-17549 GCA_049670805.1 Bacteroidota bacterium | reverse complement strand
TCGCCATCGAGCGGATCTACCTGATCAAAAAGCAGCGCCCCGACAAACCCTTCAGCTTCGTCTGCTCCGACCTGAAGAACATAAGCGAGTACGCGCGCGTGAACAACGCGGCTTTCAAGACCATGAAGCACCTCATCCCGGGACCCTACACATTCATCCTCCCGGCAGCCCGCATGAAAAGGTTCCCCAAGATCCTCGTGTCAAAACGGAAGACCGTCGGGATCCGTGTTCCCGACAGCAAGACGACGCTGGCCCTGGTCCGGGAGCTGGGGCACCCGATCCTGAGCACGAGCGTGACAAATCAGGAGGGAGAGTTGATCAATGATCCGGAGAAGATCGGGGATCTGTTCCGGGACAACGTGGAGTTGATACTGAACGGGGGGGTACTCGTGTCAGAGCCGTCGACCGTGCTGGACCTCACGGACGAGACACCGCGGGTCGTGCGCAGAGGTGCCGGTGACGTCTCCTTCCTCCAGTAGATCTACCTCCTCTCCAGCCGCTGGAGCTCTCCAAAGAGATCTGTCCGGCTCAGCACCGGCCCGAGCACGGAAAGAAGCTTTTCGTTTGTAAGCCGTCGTGATCGCCCCTTCTGTTGGCCATTGAACTCCACCTCTCCAAGGTACCCTTTCTCTCTCGCCCAGCTGTAGATCTCGCGCCAGCGGCGGGGGGCGCCGTCCGTCACGATAAACTGATCGCCCGTGAGGGACGATTCCAGCGCCCGGCCAATCACGGCAGCCAGGTCCTGGACATGTACGAGGTTCAGGTACCTGTCCGCTTCCGCAATACGCCCGCGCCTCAGCCAGTCCAGCGGGTTACGAGCGGGCAAGCCGGCGACCGGCGGTCCGTAGATGCCGGCGCTCCGGAGCACGATTGCACCACGGCTTCGCAAGAGCTCCTCTCCGCGAACACGCTCGCTCTCCATATCAAGCGGGGAGGCCTCGCTTATCAGCTCATGTTCCCGGGTCTGTCGGTACGAGGAGGTGGTGCCGATAACCACGATCCGGGTGGACCGGGGAAGGAGACGGGGAAGGAACCGTTCAACGGCTTCCAGAGGTTCCGCCGGGAAGAGCCAGACATACTTCGATGAGGAAGGAAGATCTTCCCAGGTGTCGGGACGGGACAGATCAAACTGGAAATACGTAACTGAGGAGGTAGACCGTGGAAGGGTCGATCGGCGCGTGGCGCCCATGTGAATGCCCTTCTCCGCAAGCAGGGGGATGAGCGCCTGACCTGTGTAACCGGCACCCAGGAGTGTGACCACTAGGACCCGAACTCCTGCTCGTAGTCCGCCATCGCGGCGCGCACCACCGTCAGGGCGTGTTCTCTCCCGTAGGCACTCACGACCGAGGCAGGGGAATCCGAACCGGGTACCAGCTTGTAGGTCGAGAAGTAGTGTCGCAGTCGCTCGATCAGGATGTCCGGCAGGTCCTTGATGTCGGTCACGTCCACCCAGAAGGTGTCATTCTCGAGTACCGCGATGATCTTGTCGTCGGCTTCCCCCCTGTCGATCATGTGGATGCCTCCCACGACCCGCGAATCGAGAATGACCTCCGTCCGGCTGATCGGTCGTTCGCTCAAAACGCAAATGTCCAGAGGATCTCCGTCACCCCTGGCCGCGTGTTCGGAGAGAGCGCGAACGCGGTCCCAGCAGTAGGTCCTGGGGATAAAGCCGTAGAGGGAAGGCGGGAGGGATGAGCTCCTCTGGGGCCTGTCCACGCGAAGATACCCGGTGGTCTTGTCCACCTCGTACTTCATCAGGTCAAACGGTGTGATCTCGATAAACGCGTGCACTACTCCGGGCGGGTCGGGACCGACCTCCAGCCCGTGCCAGGGATGGGGCCTCCAGCGGTAGAATGGGTTCGGAAAACTCATGAGTGGAACCTCAAAGCTGTTGACGTCTCCGGACAACAAAAAAAAGCATCGACAGAATCGATGCTTTGCCTGTCGGGGCGGGGGGATTTGAACCCCCGACCTCTTGCTCCCGAAGCAAGCGCGCTAACCGGGCTGCGCTACGCCCCGAAGACATAGTGCACGGAAATATACCAAAGTCGGTACCGGAAAGCAAACAAGCTCCGCTCAGTAACTCAGCACGCGCACATCATCGGCGAAAAGCGTCGTCCAGAAAATGTCCATATCGCTCAGCTCCACACCCTTTGGAATGTCCGACTTCTCCATCCCCCCCACGTTCTTCAAACACATGGGGCAGATCAGCACCTTCCCCCCGTCAAACATAAATGTCTGCAGCTTCTCCAGAGGCGTCCTGGCGTCCCCGTACATGTTCTGAATGAGGTCCTTGTCCACAAGCCGGACCCCATCCACGTTCAACCAGATCGTGACAGGGATCTTCTTCTCGGTCAGCACCCGGTGGGCGACACTGATCGCCATGGTAGCCCGACTCACTTCGTCGCTCGTCAGGTTGACAAAGAGGCTCTTCTTCGGGTTCACCTGTCCGAGAAGCGGAAGGGTCACAACAACCAGGGTGAGACAGACCAGAAGCAGTCGGCGTTTGTTCATCGTTTTCTCCTTACTCCTGTTTGCGGTGGACAACTACAAAGAAGCAGATCTGCGATTTCGCGGGCAACCAGAGACGGCGTCCTGCTCTCGGACATGGGGATCCAGCGGACCCGCCTGTCAGACCGAAACCAGGTGAGCTGACGTTTTGCATACCGTCGTGAGTTCCGCTGAAAGAGCCTCAGCATCTCGGTGTGGCTGATTTCGCCCCGCCGGTACGCGAAGGCTTCCGAATACCCGACCGTATTGAACGCGTTCAGCGGCGGACGGTAGCCGCGGCGGTCCAGCTCCTCCACCTCCCGAAGCAAACCATTCTCGATCATCGCGGCACACCTTCGCTCGATCCGCCCGTAGAGCAGAGCCCGGTCCCACTCCAGACCGAACTGAACGGGAACAAACCCGATGAGCGCCTGATTCCTCTTCTGCAGAAGGGAGATCGGTTCGCCGGTCGAGTGATAGACCTCCAGAGCGCGAATGATCCTGCGGGGCTTCGTGGGGTCCGCCTTTGCGGCGCTCTCCGGATCAACACTCCGGAGCTCCTCCAGAAGATCCCCGACACCTCCGGCCTCGGCTTTCCGCTCCAGTAGTTCGCGGAGCTGCCTGTTCCGCCCCGGACCTTCAAATATGCCGTCAATGAGCGAGCGGACATAGAGCCCCGATCCTCCCACGACAATCGGTCTCGTCCCCCGCGCCAGGATCTCCCCGACGATCCGCCGCCCCCGCAGGCCAAACTCCCCGGCACTGAATTCCTGATCGGGGAGCAGATCATCCACAAAGTGGTGGGGAATGGCTTTCCGGAAGGCCGGCGACGGCTTGGCCGTTCCGATGTCCAGGTACTTGTAGACCTGGCGGGAATCTGCAGACACGATCTCTCCCCGTAGCATACGGGCAAGGTGGAGAGAGATTTCTGTCTTGCCTGACGCGGTGGGCCCGACCAGAACGAGGAGAGCCGGTTTCTGAGCGTCCTCTGGACGCGCGATATCAGGGGAATGCCCGGGCACGAGCCACACTACCAGCCCATTTTTCCGACGAGAGGAACAAACTTGAATCCGCTCATCTCTCGCCTCTCAAACTGGTCCCCTTCCCGCGTCACGACAACCATCGTCTGCACATCCAGGTCCCCCACGGGAATCACCAGTTTTCCCCCCGGCGCGAGCTGGCTCATCAACGGCTCGGGGATGTCGGGCGCACCCGCGGTGACGACAATCCCGTCAAAGGGGGCAAACTCGTTCCATCCCACCGTCCCGTCACCACTCTTTGAAGCGATGCGATGCTTGAGCCTGTCAAAGATCTTGCGTGCACCGGCCAGCAGGTTGCCATCCCGCTCAACGGTGAAGACGCGGGCACCGAGTTCGGCCAGGATCACGGCCTGGTACCCGGATCCGGTCCCCACCTCCAGCGTCTTTGCGCCGGGCCGGACTTCCAGCGCTTCGGTCATCACGGCCACGGTGTAAGGCTGGGAGATGGTCTGGCCCTTCCCAATCGGGAGGGCGGAATCCTCGTACGAACGGCTCGTGAACGGCTCGGGGACAAACAGATGCCGTTCGACCTTTGCAAAGGCCCGCAGCACAGCCTCGTCCCGAATGCCGCGGTCACGGAGCAGTGCAATCATCTCCTGACGTTCGGTATCGTATCGCCCCATCCGTCTTCCTATCCGCTTGCCTTCAGGAGTTTCCACGCCGTCGTGAAGGAACGGTCCGACTCCACGGTAAGACGCGTGCGCAGCTCCCTCTTCAGCCCGGTCGGAGTCAGACCACGCAGAAGCGCCCCGTTCTCCGCGAGCGAGATCCCCCCGGTCTCCTCGGACACGATTACCACGACCACGTCGGCCTGTTCCGAAATGCCCAGCGCGGCCCGATGACGCGTCCCCATGAAGTGACCCGCCCAGGTCGCCGTGTTGGAGAGGGGAAGCGTGCACCGCGCGGCCTCGATCAGACGATCCTTGATAATGATCGCCCCGTCATGCAGGGGTGACCGCGGGTTGAAGATCGAGAGGATGAGCGCTCTGCTCACCAGCGCTTCCATCTTTGTCCCCGTCTCGACATAGGTCCGTATCCCCGTCGCGCGAACAAACACCACCAGCGCGCCGATCTTTTTCTGCGTCAGCTCAGTGGCGGCGGCAACGACCTCCTCGATGGACTCGTCAACGTTCATCTTCACAAACATACGGACAATGGGGTTGCGGCCGACGAGAACGAGAAGCCTTCGGAGCTCCGGTTGAAACAGGATGATAAACGCGATGACCCAGATGTCCGTCAGTATCCTCAGTATGGAGCTCATCGCCTTGAAGTTGAGGGCCTGGGCGACAAAGGAGAACGCCAGGATAATGAGCAACCCCGCCAGGATCTGAATGGCGATAGTGCCGCGCATCGCCACATAGACGCGGTACGAAATGAACGAGACCAGTGCCACGTCGAGCAGATCGATGAGCCCGACGGAGAGGAAGCCTATTCTGAAGAGTTCCATGAATGAGTACCCTGCTCCAGCTGTTCCGCTTGCATAGTCTCCCGCAGGGCGTCTGCAATTTGCGCCGCCCGCTTTACCTCCCGTACATCATGTACGCGGACGATGTCCGCGCCGAAAAGGATCGCACCCGTAACCGAAGCGAGGGTCCCCTCCAGCCGTTCCTCCACCGGGAGATCCAGAATCGCACCCAGAAACGATTTTCGGGATGGACCGACCATGATGGGACGTCCCAACATGCGGAAACGCCGGAGGCCGGTCAGAAGCCGGAGATTGTCCCGGGGCGTCTTTCCAAACCCGATCCCCGGATCAACAACCATGTCACGAACACCCTGCTGCTCGCCAAGGGCAAGCCCTTCACGCAGGTATTCTCCGATCTGGCCGAAGAGGTCATCGTACCGGAGATCCTGCTGCATCGTCCTTGGCGGCCCCTTGGTATGCATCACCACCGCGCATGCACCCGCTTCGGCAACGACCCGGGGCATCCGGGGGTCAAACCGAAATCCACTCACATCGTTTACCATGACCGCCCCGGCCCTGAGCGCCTCTTCCGCCACATCCGACTTGTAGGTGTCAATCGATATGGGGATATCGATCCGGCCCTTCAGACGATCGATGACCGGAAGGACGCGCCGCAACTCCTCCTCTGCCGATATCGGGTCAGCTCCTTCGCCGTAGGCGGAGCTCTTCGGCCTCGTCGACTCGCCTCCCACATCGAGGATGTCCGCTCCCTGCCGGACCATCTCCATGGCATGCTCCACGGCCCGCCCGGTTTCCACGTACCTGCCCCCGTCGGAAAAGGAGTCGGGTGTGACATTGAGGACACCCATGATAAGCGTTCGCTCGGAGCAGTCGTAAAGCCTGTCACCAATGCGGAGGGTTGGTTTGTTCACTCCGGGTCCTGTTGCAGATACCCATCACTGCGGACGATCCGCTCGACTTCCTCGAGGCGGTCCAGCCTCGGCAGCATTGCCGTGAGATACACGTTCAGCATCTCCAGGCGATCGTTCTCGGACTCGCTCTCAAGCAGCTTCTGCCGTCGAAGCAGGTCCATCCCCGCCTTCTGGGCCAGCCGGTAGGAAAGGCCTACTTCGCGGGCATGTATGTCGATCTGTGCGACCTTGTCCCCGTATACTTTTGACACAAATTCGTTGTAGAGCGTAATGGTGTCGGCGGCAAGGACGCTGTTGACATCTTCTTCGGGTGTGGTCAGGAATCTGATAGAGCCGACGATATAGGGAGCATCGCTCTGCTCGTACCGCTCCAGCCTGTATCGTCTGGTGCCCTGGACGATGATGTCAATCCTCCCGTCTTCGTACCTGTGAAGAACGGTGGAGACGCGCGCCGCGCAGCCCACCTTGAGGACTTCGTTCTCGTGGATCAGGTTGATCCCGAACTCCTTCTTCTCCGCGATACATTCCCGTATGAGGGTTTTGTACCGTTCCTCGAATATGTGCAGCGGAAACGAAGAGCCGGGGAACAGGACGATCTGTAACGGGAAGAGAGGCAGCACGCTTTCGCTTATGGAGCCACCCTCAGTCACCACGGATGATACCCAATTTCATTTCCAACATCAAGAAGAAGACCCGTCCGGACCGAGCCGAACGGGTCTCTCGGGAAAATGAAACAGGTCAGCCTTCCATCTCGTCGTACCAGGCTGCCTGGATAGCTTCCAGGATGGCATCGGTTGTCGCATCGGGGTCATCCCCGAAGGAGGGAAGCGCGCTCACGATGCGCTTCAACTCCGGTAGCGGTACCGAAAGGGGATCGGTCTCCGGATGCGCCTCAGCAAGCCCGGCGGCGATCTCCTGCACGTCTCGCCAGGTCCACTTCACGGGTCGGTCTCCGTCTTTTATTTCGCAAACTTCTTGAAACGGTCGTTGATGCGGCCCCAGTGGAGGTTCGACAGGAAATTGTCGATGTAGACGGGGCGCTTTGGACCGTCCTTGTGATAGTAGGCGTGCTCGAACACGTCCACTGGGATGAGAGGTATCCCGCCCCAGATGGCACCATAGTGGTGTTCGTCCACGAGAACGTTCAGCAGCCGACCGGAATAGAGCATGTCAAAGACGAGAACTCCCCAGCCGCTCAGCTTTGCGGAAACCGCAGCAGCCTTGAAATCCATTTTCCACGCGTCTATCGATCCGAATTCCTTCTCGATGGCCGCCTTGACCTCGGGTCCCTTCGACGGGTCTCCGTCACCACCCATGACGTCCCAGTAGATGTCATGGAGGACGGTTCCGGCGTGATTCCAGGTCATCCTCCTCTTGAGCTCGCCCACTTCGCTGTAATTCCCGTTCGCCGCGCCACGATCGGCTGACTCCAGCCCCTTCTCAATCGTGTTGAGCGCCTTGACGTAACCTTTGTGATGCGTGTTGTAGTGCCAGTCGGTCGTCTCGGCATCGACGACCGGCGCGAGGAGTTTCTTCGCCTCCTCGTCTGAATAGGGACGCGGGTTGAATTTCCACTCGTAGGACATTGGACTGATCTCCTTTTGATGATGTAATGGTGATTGGTGTTCTGTTGATTTTCCCATACCCGGCACAAGCGACACCAGCCCCGATGCCGCAAGCGTCTTTACAAAGATTCGTCGTTTCACAGCTGCTCCTTCTGGTTTCCGACCGCGACGGGTGATAGGGCTACACCCCGAACGAACTCCCGCATCCGCATGTCCGCGCGGCCTGCGGGTTGTTGAAGACAAACCCACGGCCATTGAGGCCGTCGCTAAAGTCCAGAACCGTCCCCGAGAGGTAGAAGAGACTCTTCTGATCCACGAAGATCTTCACGCTTTGCGATTCGATGACCGAGTCTTTTTCCCCGGGTTCGGCGTCGAAGCCCAGCGCGTACGAGAGACCGGAACATCCTCCTCCCTTCACCGCTATCCTGAGCCCGTGCTCGAGGGGAATCTTGCTCTCCTCTTTGAGCTTCGCCACCTCGGCTGCGGCTTTCTCCGTGAGCTGGATTTCCTCGTTGAGTACCGGTTTCTCGATCATGCTTGATCCTTCCATGGTGTCGTCCATCTGTGTCGGTGTTTTACATAAACCCCATCTCGAGCCGGGCGGCTTCGCTCATCATACTCGGATCCCAGGTCGGCGTCCAGACAACATCCACGTGTGCGTCGGTCACACCCGGCACCGACTTTGTCTTCTCCTCCACCTCGCGCGGGAGCGACTGGACGGCCGGGCAGTGGGGCGAGGTAAGAGTCATCGTGATGGCCACCTTCCCGCTCTCGCTGACCTTGACATCGTAGATCAGACCCAGCTCGTAGATGTTCACCGGAATCTCCGGATCGAAACAGGTTCGCAGAGCCTCCGTGACCTGTCCCTCGATGAGCTTCAGCTCGATTGAATTGAGTACCTTGTCTTCCATGATTCTCTCTCTGTCTCCGGTGGCGTCGCGGAGGGATTACTCCGTCGTTATTGTAGGGTCTTCCGTTGTGAGCGCCGACCGCAGCGCATGCCACGGAAGGATCGCGCACTTCACGCGGGCCGGGAACTCACTCACACCCCCGAACACGGCCAGCTTCCCGAGCGTCTCCAGCCGGGCTTCACCGTTCATCTCTCCGGTCACCAGCCGGTGAAAATCTTCGAACATCTCCAGCACTTCTTCTCTGGATTTCCCCCGGACCATCGACGTCATGACCGAAGCCGATGCCTTGGAGATTGCACAGCCGGCCCCCTTGAAACTCGTCTCCGCGATCTTCCCTCCGTCCATCTTGAGGTAGACGGTGTAGTGATCACCGCAGAACGGGTTGTACGCTTCGACGCTCCGCGTCGCGTCCTCCATCTCGCGGAAGTTCTTGGGGCTCTTGTTGTGATCCAGGATGATCTGCTGGTACAGCTCTCTGAGTACGGACATCAGCGGAGAACCTCGATGACTTTCCGGAGTCCCCTGGCAAGCGCGTCCACCTCCTCCTTCGTGTTGTAAAAGGCAAAGGAGGCGCGCGCGGTCGCCGGGATGCCGAACCGGATCATGATCGGTTGCGCGCAGTGATGACCGGTCCGTATGGCGATGCCTTCCTGGTCCAGTATCGTACCGATGTCGTGCGGATGGATTCCCTCCATAATAAACGAGAGAACGCTCACCTTCTCCTTCGCCGTTCCGATGATCCGCAACCCGGGAACTTCGGTGAGGCTATCGGTGGCGTATTTCAGGAGATCGTCTTCGAACGTGGCTACTGCGTTCAGGTCGATCTGGTTCACGTAGTCAATGGCCGCCCCCAGCCCGATGGCACCGCCGATGTTCGGCGTACCCGCCTCGAACTTGTAGGGCAGATCGTTGTAGGTCGTCTTTTCGAATGTTACCGAACGGATCATGTCCCCGCCACTCTGGTAGGGCGGCATCGCCTCCAGCAGATGTGTCTTTCCGTAGAGAATACCTACTCCCGTGGGTCCGAACATCTTGTGCGCGGAAAACGCGTAGAAGTCACAGTCCAGGTCCCGTACGTCCACCTTCATGTGCGGCACCGCCTGCGCACCGTCGAGGAGGACCGGAACACCCCGTTTGTGGGCCAGAGATACCATCTTCTTGACGGGATTCACCGTGCCAAGGGCGTTGGAGACATGTCCGAGACCCACGAGTCTTGTCTTCTCCGTGAACAGCCGCTCGTATTCGTCCAGGAGGAGTTCACCCGCATCGTTGACCGGTATGACACGGAGCGTCGCCCCCTTCTCCTGGCAGAGGATCTGCCACGGGACGATGTTGGAGTGGTGCTCGAGCGTGGAGATGATCACCTCGTCCCCCTCCCCGACCGAGCTCCTGCCGTAGCTGCCGGCGACCAGGTTAACCGCCTCGGTGGTCCCCCGCACGAAGATGATCTCGCGGGCGTGCGCGGCGTTGATAAAATGCGCGACCTTGGTGCGGACAGACTCGTATGCCTGGGTCGCGCGCTCGCTCAGCGTATGGACACCGCGGTGAATGTTTGAATTCTCGTTCTCGTAGTACCGGATCATCGCGTCGATCACCGCCTGCGGTTTCTGGCTGGTCGCCGCGTTGTCCAGGTAGACAAGGGGTTTTCCGTTTACCAGCTGTCGCAGCAGCGGAAAATTGTGCCGGCACCAGGCAAGCCCCGGCACCGAGGCCACGAGATCGTGGCTAACGACTTCTGTCATGGCTACCCCTGCGTCTGATGTACGACCCGCCCCAACCGCAGTCTGGTCTGGAGCATCCGGTCCAGCTGCTCCCGCAGCGCTTCAATGTGTACCCTCTTGATAACGTCACTCGCAAACCCGAATGTCAGAATGTCCTTCGCCTCGACCTCCCCCAGGCCCCGGGACCGGAGGTAGAAGAGCTGCTCGGGGTCCAGCTGGCCCACCGTCGCGCCGTGCGTGCACTTCACGTCGTCGGCGAAAATCTCCAGCTGCGGTTTTGTGTCGATGGTCGCTTCGTCCGACAGGAGGAGCGTCCTGTTGGTCTGCTTCGCATCCGTCTTCTGGGCGTCCTTCCGCACGATGATCTTCCCGTTGAAGACCCCGCGGGATCTCCCGTCCAGAATTGACTTGTAGAGCTCGTGACTCGAACAATTCGGCATGGCGTGATCGATCGCCGTGTGGTTGTCAATCAACTGATCACCCGCGGCAACCGAGAGTCCGTTCATCGTGCACTCCACACCCTCACCTCCGAGGTACGAGGAGAGGTCGTTCCTGACAAGACGGCCTCCGAATGCGATGGAGTTGGAAGTGAAATTGCTCGTCGCGCGCTGGTGTACATGCGTCGTGCTGACGTGGTACGCTGCGGCGGACTCCATCTGGAGCTTGTCATGCTCCACGACCGCGCTCTCACCCAGAACGAACTCCGTCACCACGTTCGTCAGATAGGAGCCGCCCGTGAGGCTGACAAAGCTCTCCACGACCGAGAGACCGGAGTTTCTTCCGGCAACGATGAGATTCCGCGGGCCGGCAAAGTGAGGCTGCTCTTCGCCCGTGGCGAGAAAGAGAAGGTGGATCGGTTCCTCCACCACCGTGCCGTCGGGAACGTAAATAAACCCGCCATCCCGGACAAACGCCGTATTCAGGGCGGTGAACCCGTTCCTGTCAAAGGGGACCTGGCGCAACAGATGCTCCCGGACCAATTCGGAGTCGTTCTCCAGTGCGCGAGCCAGGCTTCCCGCCTTCACACCCCCGGGGAGCGACCCGAGAGTGGACAGCTCCGGACTGAAGCTCCCGTTGACAAACACGAGCCTGCTCGTCTTCACGCTTTCAAAGAAGAACCGCTGGATCTCCTTCCCCTCCACCGGCGGGGCTTCTCCGCGGGGGGCCGGGAAGAAGGGAACGGTCGTGATCGGTGAGACGTTTGTGAACCTCCACTCCTCCTCACCTGTCGTCGGGAATCCCCGTTCCTCGAACCAGGCAATGGCATCTCTGCGGTGTGCGTGAAGGGGGGAACCGGTCTCCCCGTTCAGGCTCTTCTCAAAGGCGTCGAAGCGCTCCCTGTACCACTCACTACTTTTCCGGGCCGTCTGCGTCATGACGTTACCGTGGCCTCCTCGGAACCGTTCTTCACCCAGTCATATCCCCTCTCCTCCAGCTGGAGCGCGAGATCCTTCCCGCCCGATTTGACGATGCGGCCGTTGACCAGAACATGAACGTGGTCGGGGACGATGTAGTTGAGAAGCCGCTGGTAGTGCGTAACGACGATAACCGCATTATCGGGCCGCCGGAGCTTGTTGACTCCATCCGCCACGATCTTTAGAGCGTCGATGTCCAGCCCTGAATCGGTCTCATCCAGGATGGCAAGCGTCGGGTCCAGAACGGCCATCTGAAAGATCTCATTCCGCTTCTTCTCGCCGCCGGAGAAGCCGTCGTTGACCGGTCGACTCAGAAATTCGGGGTCCATATCCACCAGCTTGATCTTCTCTTTGACGAGCACCAGGAAGTCAACCGCGTCCAGCTCCTCTTCTCCCCTGTGCTTTCGCACAGCGTTCAGGGCGGCCTTCAGGAAATAGCTGTTGCTGACCCCCGGGATCTCCACGGGATACTGAAAAGCCAGAAAGAGTCCCTCGCGGGCCCGATCTTCGGGGTCCATCCCGAGAAGGTCTTCACCTTTGTAGGAGACCTCTCCTCCGGTCACTTCGTATGTGTCACGCCCCGCAAGAACCGATGCGAGCGTGCTCTTCCCCGATCCGTTGGGTCCCATGACCGCGTGGATTTCACCCGGCCGGACATCCAGCGAGATGCCCTTCAGGATCTCGTTGTCTCCGATCCCCGCGTGCAGATTCTTGATGTGCAGCATACGTCACTTCCTCCATTCCTGTCTGATTGCGTTCTCTCGAAATGTCTTCCCGTATCGTCACCCGACGCTTCCCTCGAGGCTCACCCCCAGGAGCTTCTGGGCTTCCACGGCAAACTCCATCGGCAGCTCCCTGAAGACCTCCTTACAGAAGCCGTTCACGATCATGTTGATCGCGTCCTCCGCCGAGAGACCACGCTGCTTGCAGTAGAAGATCTGGTCCTCTCCTATTTTGGATGTGGAGGCTTCGTGCTCGATGTTGGACGACGTGTTTTTCACCTGGATGTACGGGAACGTGTGTGCCCCGCACTCATCACCCAGAAGCAGCGAATCGCACTGGGAGAAATTGCGGGCGTTCACTGCGTTCTTTGCGACCTTCACCAGCCCGCGGTACGAGTTGTTTCCCCGGGCCGCCGAGATTCCTTTGGAGACGATGGTACTCTTGGTGTTCTTTCCTATGTGGATCATCTTCGTGCCCGTGTCGGCCTGCTGCCGGAGCGCGGTGAGGGCCACGGAGTAGAACTCACCAACCGAGTTGTCTCCGATAAGGAGCACCGAAGGATATTTCCAGGTGATCGCCGACCCGGTCTCGACCTGGGTCCAGGAGATCCTGGAATTCACTCCCTGACACTTGCCCCGCTTCGTAACAAAATTGTATATGCCACCCTTCCCGTCCTTGTCGCCCGGGTACCAGTTCTGCACCGTGGAGTACTTTATCTGCGCGTTGTCGAGTGCGACCAGTTCCACCACAGCCGCGTGAAGCTGGTTGTTGTCCCGTATCGGGGCGGTGCATCCCTCCAGATAACTGACATAGGAGCCCTCTTCCGCGACGATGAGCGTCCGCTCGAACTGTCCGGTGTCCACCGCATTGATGCGGAAGTAGGTGGAGAGCTCCATCGGACAGCGGACACCCTTCGGAATGTAGCAGAACGACCCGTCGCTGAAGACAGCCGAATTGAGTGCCGCGTAGTAGTTGTCGGTGGCCGGGACGACGGAACCGATGTACTTCCTGACCAGCTCCGGATGCTCCCGCACCGCCTCTGAGAAGGAACAGAATACGATTCCGAGCTCTGAGAGTTTCTCGCGGAACGTCGTGGCGACCGAGACGCTGTCAAACACGGCGTCCACCGCCACGCCGGCAAGGCGCTCCTGCTCTTCCAGCGGGATGCCCAGCTTTTTGTATGTCTTGAGCAGCTCAGGATCCACCTCGCTCAGATCCTTCGGGCGATCCTCGTTCTGCCTGGGAGCGGAGTAGTAGATGATCTCCTGATAGTCGATCGGAGGATAGGTGACATTCGGCCACCGGGGCTCTTTCATCGTCAACCAGTGACGATACGCCTTCAGCCGCCACTCGAGGAGCCAGTCGGGCTCTCCCTTCTTCTCCGAAATGAAGCGGATGGTGCTCTCGTCCAGGCCGCGGGGAGCTGTCTCCGACTCGATCTCCGTGACAAAACCGTACTTGTACTCTTTGTTTGCGAGGGCTTCAAGTGAGTTGTTGTCTGTGCTCATCGCGTCCTCAGGTCCCAGGGTTGTTTTTCGTGGCCGGATCCTCCGGGGGAGCCACAGCTGCCGGTGCCGCCGGATCTGGAGCAGGAGCCGGCCTGGCCGCCGGTTTCGGTTTCGCGGCAGGCTTGTTTGTCTGTGGCTTCCTGTACTCGGGGTAGTTCACCCGCCAGGTTTGCCCGTCGATCGGGGTAAAGATCCGGGTCCGTTCCGCTTCCTCAACAAACTTCCGGGCGAGTTTCTCCGCCTCGGTGTAGCCCAGCTTCGAACCCTTCTGCCGGAACATAGCCTGAATACCGAACTGGATGTCCCGGAAGAAAAAATTGGAGAGATGGTACATCGGGAAGCGCGACTTCAAATAGGTCAACACCTCTTTCTGGTTATCCTGAACGTAGGTCTGATGGTTCATAGCATCTCGCTTGTTGATGTTTTCTGTCTCTCTGTTCGGGCACGCTGTCGCTCAATTACCTCCACCAGCCGCCCGATAGTGTATTCGATCTCTTCCGCGGTCGTATATCGACTCAGGCCAAAACGGAGAGAGGAAAGTGTCTCGGCACGACTCAGACCGATGGCCTTGAGCACGTGGGAGGGCTCCGGAGAAGCGGAGCTGCACGCCGACCCCGTCGAGAGGGCGATCTCCTTCATGTCCAGAATCACTCTGTCGGCCTTCGCCCCGGGGAATGTCAGGTTCGCGTTGTCCGGAAGCCTGTGCTCCGGGTGTCCGTTCAGCCGCGCGTCTTCGAGCTGAGACATGATCCCCGCGACCAGCCGGTCCCTGAGAGAGGAGATTCTCTCCATTCCGGGTTCCATCTCCAGGACAGCGATGCCGGCCGCTTCTCCAAAACCGACAATCGCGGGTACGTTTGCCGTTCCCGATCGCAGGCCTCGCTCGTGACCGCCTCCATCGATCTGCTGCACCAGGCGTATCCTGGGCCCTGAGGATCGAACATAGAGCGCACCCACACCCTTCGGGCCGTGCATCTTGTGCGCGCTGAAAGAAACGAGATCCACGGGAATACGAGAAAGATCAAAAGGAACTCGCCCGATCGCTTGCGTCGCGTCACTGTGGAGCAGCACTTCTTTGGAGCGACAGAGGGCACCGATCTCTTCCAGGGGGGCGATCGTCCCGATCTCGTTGTTCGCCGCCATGATCGAAACAATAATCGTATCGCGGCTCATCGCCCGCTCCAGTTCGGAGGGCGAAACAAGACCCCGAGCATCCACGGGCAATATCGTGACGGAGAAACCGTGTCTCTCCAGAACCTTGCATGTGTCCAGAACAGCCCTGTGTTCGGTAGCAGCAGTAATGACGTGGCGACCACGGGAGGCATACGCTTCGGCGACACCTTTGAGCGCCAGGTTGATGGACTCGGTCGCTCCGCTTGTGAAGATGATCTCGTCCTTGCCGGCACCCAGAAGCGTCGCGAGCTTCTCCCTCGCATTGTCAACCGCGGCGCGCGCCACCCAGCCGAACTCGTGTTCACTTGCCGCGTTTCCGTACCGCTCCGTCAGATACGGAACCATCGCGTCCACCACCCTGGGGTCGGGCTTCGTCGTGGAGTTATTGTCCAGATAGATGGGGAGATTCAGCGACACTATACTATCTCCGAAAGCATCATGGTGTTGAATGCACGTTCGATATTCGACTGGACCTTTGTCAACGGGATCTTGATCGTGCAGACGTCAAACACATCGCAGCTCTCCGGTCCCTGCGAGAGGCACTGTGCAATGACAGGCCTGGCCCCTTCGATTGCATTGATGATGGAGGAGAGGGGAATCTCCGCCGGGTTTCCGGCCAGCGAATAGCCGCCGTGCACTCCGTGAACGGAGACGATCAGACCGGATTTGCTGAGCCGCTGGAGAACCTTTGCCAGCAATTCGTACGGAATCTTGTACTTCTCGGCGATCTCCTTCGCCGTCACGAGATCCCCACCCCGTCGGGTCGCGATATGCTTCATCGCGATCAGACCGTATTCAACTCTCTTTGAGAGTCTCACCATTGCGAGGAGCCGATCCGTCTATTCCGGAAAAATCGAAGGTTCACAATATCCGACCTAATTAGTCCTATTTGTGTGCAAGAAAAAAGCACACATTCCAGCGTGCCTTCTTATCTCTAAAACAACCCGGGCCAGGCATCAGTTCCGATTCACGCCCAAATATAGGACTTTTCGCTCTTGGTGTCAAGTAATTGATTTGCATCAGAATGCGCTTTTCGATATCATCTTTGGCAATGACGGCGATATCCTCCCAGTCCCTCTCCAAAACCTACAGATCCGGCCTCATCCGGCGACGCGAAGTCCAAGCCCTGACCGACTTCTCGCTGGAGGTCCAGAATGGAGAGATCTTTGGCCTCCTGGGCCCCAATGGTGCCGGCAAGACAACATTCATCAAGATTCTCCTCTCCATCGCCCACCAGACTGCCGGGGCTGCCTTTATACTGGAACAGAAGGTGCCCGGCGCCAGAGTGCGATCCCAAATCGGATATCTTCCCGAAAACCACCGGTATCCCGGATACCTCTCGGGCGAGCAGGTGCTCCGTTTCTTCGGTCGGCTTTCGGGCGTCGCGTCCGGAGAGCTCTCATCACGTATTCTCCCTCTCCTCGAGCTCGTGGGTCTCGAGCAGTGGCGCGCGGTAAAGGTGAAGCGCTACTCCAAGGGAATGATGCAGCGGTTGGGGCTGGCTCAGGCTCTCATCAATGATCCCGAGCTCCTCTTTCTGGACGAACCGACCGACGGCGTGGATCCCGTGGGCAGGAAAGAGATCCGCGACATCCTCACCGGCCTGAGAGGCAGGGGGAAGACCATCTTCCTGAATTCACATCTCCTTTCCGAAGTGGAACTCATCTCCGACAGGGTGGCGATTCTGGACAAGGGACGCCTTCTCCGGGTGGGGACGGTCGACGAGCTCACCTCGGAAGGCTCGCATTACACATTCACCGTCGAGGGGAGCGTACCCGAGGATCTACTGCAGGAGGCGCACGCCCGGGCCTACCACCTGGAACAGGACGGTGAAAGGGTAACGGCTAAATGCGCCGATTCCCGTGAACTGAATCAGCTGATCGACATGCTACGTCAGCACGAGGTACGGATCACGGCGATCGTTCCGGAGCGAAGCAGCCTGGAGGAGTCATTCATACGGCTTATCAAGAGCGAGAAGACCGGATGAAGATCCTGGCACTCGTCCTCCACGCGTTTCTGGAGCTCAAGGCAAAGGTAACGCTGATCATCCTGGCCGGCATCTCCACGCTCGTCCTCCTCGTGGTGTTTCTAGCGCTACACTCTGAACACACCGAGGCTGGATTCACCCTCTTTATGTTCGGACAGCAGGCAAGCCCCCCCATAGCTCTCGATGCTTTTGCCAAAATGGTCACCCAGATTCAGGGCGAACTGGCCGGGGGGTTGCTTTTTGGGATCTCGCTTTTCGGAGTGTTCGCCACCGCCAGCCTCATACCCGATGCGCTGGAGAGGGGGACAATTGACCTCTACCTCTCCAAACCGATGGGACGCTGGCAACTTCTTCTGGGGAAGCACCTGGGTGCGGTCGGCGTGGTCTTCGCAAACATCGTCTACTTCGTGGGGGCATCCTGGCTCGTCATCGGGCTGAAGGTGGGGGTCTGGAACCCTCACTACCTCGTTGCGGGGTTGTCCATGACTCTGGCATTCGCCTGCCTCTACTCGATCGTGGTTTTCTTCGCGGTCGTCTCGCGCAGCACGGCGGTTTCCATCATTGGCGCGTTTATCTACTACTTCATCGCGCCCGTCTTTCTCGAGGGCCGGGAGGACACGCTCTACCGGATCTCCGAGAATACGATCTACCGGACGATTGTCGACGGGCTCTACTATGC
>JBATTW010000293.1:0-20957 GCA_049670805.1 Bacteroidota bacterium | reverse complement strand
GTGATAACACAGATGAGCACCCCCGTGACAATCGCCGTGCACAGTGGAGAAGAGTTCCTGGGGAACGTGACGACCTCGTTCCTGGGTCGGCCTTCGAAGGAATGACCAAACCAACCGACAATCGCTGGGCCATTGGTCTTGTTGCGGCCTTTGGAGTGTTTGTTGCCGGTGTGTGCGTAATGGTGGTGACGTCGGTGACGAAAGACGTTGATCTTGTTACTGACGACTACTACCAGAAGGGGCTGAGATACGAAGAACGGATTCAGACCGTGGAACGCACACAGGCGCTGGTTGAACAGGTGGCCATGCGTGCGGGGAAAGATGTGGTCGAACTCTCTTTCCCCCGGGGCTTCACGCCTGCAATGGTCAGAGGAGAGATTATTATCTACAGGCCATCGGATCGATGTCTGGATGTTGCTGTACCGGTTCGATTGGACTCGACTGGTCAGCAGCAAATACTGACAGGCGGTCTGAAACGGGGGCTATGGAAGGTGCAGCTTTCCTGGACGTACCGGGGTGTGGACTACTACAATGAACTGCCAGTGACCCTGCGGTAGGAGCACGGTGCATGGAAATGCTCTCAGGATTTGTCTTCGGGTTATTCGGAAGCGCGCACTGTGTGGGGATGTGCGGTCCGATTACCCTTGTGCTGCCGCGAGGGACGAGGTCGGGCACCCTCTATGTTGTGGGTCGGGTGCTCTACAACCTGGGTAGGATGGCGACATATGCGACGCTGGGGATGGCCGCTGGGTACCTGGGAAAGCGCCTCGTGCTATCAGGCGTACAGCAGTATCTATCAATAGGCCTTGGCGTACTGGTTCTGGCCTTTCTCTTCCTGCCGGCTTCGGTTCGGAGAGCCATTCCGCGGCTCGGTGTCGTCGAGAAATTGCAGGGGCTGCTCAAAGCTGTCTTCAAATCTCTTCTCGATCGTCGATCCATCCTCTCCCTGTTTCTCATCGGCTTGGTGAACGGCTTGCTTCCCTGCGGCCTCGTCTACGTTGCCTTGGCGGGTGCAACTGCCACCGGAGGTGAACTCAGCGCACTTCTCTTTATGGTGGGGTTCGGAGCGGGGACGTTTCCCGTAATGCTGGGGATGTCGCTTCTGGGGAGTGCGATATCGAACGGGATCAGAAAGAAACTCCTGGCCGCTGTACCGGTGCTGACGTTTGTGCTTGGAGTGTTGTTGATTCTTCGCGGGCTGGGCCTCGGTATTCCCTACGTGAGTCCAGACCTGTCAAAGGGGGGGCACATGACCCACCACGATACCCACCGCTAGTCGAGCTTCTTCAAGAGATCTTCCAGAAAGAGCTTTACCTCGAGAACATCAGCACGGAGCTGATCATCAGCGATCTTCGGCTTGGCCTGTGAGGCTTCCATCAGTTCAAGCTGTTCGCCTGTATCCTCGTCAGGTTTGTAATTCTTGAGTACCTGCTTTGCGCCTTCGATTGTGTACCGTTCGTCACGCAGGAGCTTCTTGATATGAAGAATGAGCTTGATGTCTCTATTGGTGTAGATTCTGTTGCCGGCGCGGTTCTTTGCTGGTTTTAGCTCGTCGAATTCTGATTCCCAGTACCGGAGAACATACTGCTCCAGGTCGGTAATCTTGCTGACTTCGCTGATCGAATAGTAGAGTTTCTTTATCCCCAGCGACTTCATGAACCCTCACAGTGATACAACATGCACTTTCGCTCGCGAAAAAGTACAGAATATCCCATAGACATGCAAACCCGGTCAAGCATCGTTGTTGTCGGTGTTTCTCTGGATTGCGGCATCACTCTATGGACGGCGGCGTGATTTCGACGTCTGCGCATCGATTTCTTTGAGTTTGTTCAACTCCTCGCGTGTGTCACGTAGTTCGCTGCGCAACTGGTTGGTCTGCCGTGTGAGTTTTGTGGTGGCGGCCGCGAGGTCTAGTGTGACCGACGCCATACTGTCGGCCATGATCGTGTGATGCGTTAGCCTCTTTCGGAGTTCTGCTGTTTCTCTGATTCGTTCGATAAGCAACGCGGAAGCCTCCCGCTCCTCGCCAGAGATGTCCAGTCCGAGATGAACCTCCAGCCAGGCCGTCGCGGTGCTATCGTTGCGTAAGGGGTTGGAGGGGTTGGCGTACAGCTGGGCCACCTTCCGCACCGCTGTTGCATGGACACCGGCGGTCGGGTACTGCTCTGCTACGATTGTGTATTCATGTGTTGCTTCCCGGATGGCTCCGGACGCCTGAAGCCGCCGTGCAAGTTCGAGTTGACGACGTGGCTCGGCTTCTGAGCTGTCTTCGCCCGGCCACGTACTGCAACCGACATGCAGTCCGGCCACGAGGATGAGAACTACAATGATTGGTCTGTTCATGACTTATCTTTCTCCGCCACGTTTCGATCTTGAAGGGCTGCGGGGAGGTCCACCACAAAATCCGATCCTCTGCTGATCTCGCTGTCAACTGAAACCCTCCCGCCATGGTACTCCACGATGGCCTTGACAAGCGCGAGCCCGAGGCCCGAGCCTTTTGTCCCGGGAGGCCGCGCACCCCTTGCCTGGTAGAATTTCGAGAAGACGTGCGGCAGGTCATCGGGGTGGATGCCGACTCCCGTGTCACGCACGGTGATCCTGGCTCCGCCGGCGACCGCTTTCAGGGTTACGACGATCGTTCCCCCTTCGCTCGTGAACTTCAGGGCGTTGCTCAGGAGGTTGGTGAAAACCTGTGAGAGTCTCATCGGGTCAGCATCGACCGCCGGGACCGGTTCCGCCGTGAACTCCGTCCTGATGTTCTTCTCGGAAGCCGAGACCTGGACCCCGTCGACCGCGGCTTCGACGAGGGAAGAAAGATCCAGGGAGCGCATATCAAACTCCATCATCCCCGCCTCAATTCTCGCCAGGTCCAGAAACTGATTGCTGAAATCTGCAATACGCTCGGTGTTTTTGCGAATGGTGTCGAGCAGTTTCCGCTGTCTCTCGTTGATGGGGCCGCGTATTTGCTGCGTGAGGAGGTAGTACGCAGAATGGATAGACTGGAGCGGGATCCGAATCTCGTGCGCAATCTGCTGCATCATCTCTGCCCGGAGATCCTGGCTTCGCTTCAGCTCGCTGCTCATGTCGTTGAACGCGTCGGCGAGCGAAGCAATCTCATCGCGAGACCGAATGGCGATGCGGCGAAAGTCACCTCGGGCAACCAAACGTGTCCCCTCCCGGAGCACTCTCAGCGGGCGGGTTATTGTGTGGGTGATGGCCAGCGCAACGATTGCGGTACCGATGACGGAGAGGATGGTAAGAATGATCGCGACCTGGAGTGCACGGTCGGTTGACGCCTCCAGTCCCAAGATGGACGTGCTCATCGCGCTCCGGATGGTGACGATGAGTCCGTCCAGGCGGGTGTGGAGAACCTCCAGCGAATCCCGGACCGCGCCCCGGGCGAGGGGGATGCCGGCTGGGCTCTCCCGGGTCTCCTGGCGGCTCTCGAGATCTCTGAAGAGATGGATGTGTGTGCGACTGATCTCAGAAATATGCGCGTTCTTGCGGGATCCGGCAATGAGCGTGTGCACGCTGTCGAGTTGACGTTCAAACTGTGCCGCGGTTTCGATAAAAAGCTTGAGGTAGAGCGTATCGCTCGACACGAGAAATTTCTGGGCGTGGCGTTCCTCGTCGTAGAGAAGTGTGCGCAGCTGTTTGGCACCATCCAACGCAGGAACGTCAGTGGAAAGAGCGCTTCGAACAGTGGAGGAGAGTGCATTCAACTCCAGGAGAATGAGCCCGTTGACGACAATCATAACCAGAATGATGACGCCAAAACCGATCACCATTTTCCGGTAGATGGTAAGTCTCACGGTGCCAGACCCTCGATGACGACAAGAGCCACAACGTGGGTGAGAGAATGGGAAAAGCTCACGTGGATCGCAGATGGGGAGAGAACTGTGCGGAGAGAACCGTGGAGACTTATGCGTGGACGTCCGGAGACTTCGTTGATGACTTCAACGTCCTTCCACCGGAACGACCCGGTCCAGCCGGTGGCGAGGGCTTTGCTGAGAGCCTCCTTTGCCGCGAATCGGCCGGCGAAATGTTGGTGCATGTTCTGTTTGGAGGAACAGTAGGCGATCTCCGCGGGGGTGAACAGCTTCGTCAGGAAACGCTCTCCGTGCCGCTCCACGCTCGCGCGGATGCGATCGATCTCGATGATATCTACCCCGATGCCCGTGATCATCTTCGTTCACTCCGTCGACCGGTCTGCATTTGCCTTATCCACGATGTCCAGCAGCTCGGAGATATCGTTGATGTCATAGCTCGCATTGGATTCAACAACATCAAAGGTGTCTCCGTAACGTGCAAAGACCGTGGTGATGCCAACCTTTGCGGCTCCTACCACGTCACGCTCCGGCCAGTCGCCCACCATCAGCGCTTCGTGGGGCTCGGTCCTGAGCTGTTCGAGCGCGCGAAGAAACGGCAACGGGCTAGGCTTGCGCTCCCCCGTATCGTCAAGTGTGACAACGCAGTCAAAGAGATGATGGAAGTTCAAATAGCAGAGTCTGAGCCAGGCCTCGCGTCCCGGAGCGTCAGACACGACAGCGAGCCTGATTCCCCGCTTGAGGAGAGCGATCAAGGTCATGTAGACGTGAGGATACGGGACAAGGGCAGCCTCGCGGGCGCGTCGGTAGGCGATGATCCCTGCGGAGAGGATCTTGTAATCCACTTTTCGGAAGACGTCGTAGAGCAACTGATCGAAAACATTCTGGAACTCAATGCCTCGTTCTTTGTAGATCGTGTCGATCCGTGCGCGCGCTTCCTCAGGTGAGAGCTGCAGACCGGCATCGATCATGGAGTTGATCGCCGCTGTGATCGACTGGCTCTTCATGTGCATGAAGTCAACCAGCGTGTTGTCCAGGTCGAAAATGACGGCTTTGATCATGACGGAACACGCTTCTTTTTTGCGGCCTCGTCCTCGACGAACGCGCGAAGGACCGGCTTGAGATAAATCGTGTCCATCCCGATCTCCTGCAGGGCAACGGCGAGGATGGAAGCTTTCCGGCCCGGCATCAATCGCTTGTTCACAAGGAGCATCTTCTGATCTCGCAGAATGCAGTATCCACCCTCGAAGTCTCCCTTCTCGTAGCGGACAGTCACGCCGAGCTGCTCGGCAACCAGGTGAAGTTCCTGGATGATATCCTCGTGTTTCATGACTTCGGTGCGGGCGTTCTCTTGAGCGGCTGGAATACTGCCAACGCCACAATCGTGTAGTAACAGAACAGGGCAACGAACGGTGCGCCCGAAAGCGCACCTATCCGTGCAAGAACCAGCTCGCGAAAGGCGGTGTTCCCCTCGGCGGTGAAAAACTCCAGGTAAACCATCCGTGCATCCAGCGACATGCAGAACAGCTCGACAGGGACAAACACATAGAGGAGAATGGCGCTCATCACCAGCCATCCGTTCTCCTTGAACTTCCAGGGGCTGCGGGCAAGAAAGATCGCCGCGCTGACCAGGACAACGAGATAGCTAATCATGGTCACGATCGCGGTCATGGAGAGGAGC
The DNA here is from genome assembly GCA_049670805.1 of Bacteroidota bacterium. GTDB lineage: Bacteria > Bacteroidota > Ignavibacteria > UBA10030 > UBA6906 > JBATTW01. The sequence continues at coordinate 15,449 of JBATTW010000293.1, read as the reverse complement.
CGGTAGATCTCCCGTTCAGCATCGGAGGCGATGTATTCCAGGAGACGCGCCGTCCCGGGTTCGAGCAGGTCGCTCCCGATCAATGTTCTGACATTGGCTGCCCCGAGCCATACGATTCCGGAGACGCCAAGTATGAATAGAGCGATCCGCCACGAACAAAACATCCCGTCAGGTCTGGTTGGAGGCGGAGTCATGCCCTTGTCCATCGATTGTCGATGAGCCAGTTCTTGTACCAGCTAAGATCGTAGTACAGAGCAAGCAGCTTCTCCAGCGCAAGGGGGTGCATGGTGAGGTAGGTTGTTTCGAAATGCCCACGCACGTCCGATGGGGCCGCTTGAAGCAATGAGCGGAGCAGAGATTTCCCCTTTTCGAGGTTCTCGCCGAATTCTCTCTCGAGATTGCCATAGCCCTCGGTGTTCTTTTCAATGCGTTGGAGCATCCCGTATGTCCGGGAGACGAATTTCGCGAGAAAACTCAGGGAATCAAGCAGCCCGGTATTCCTGTGATGGGCAGCCAGCTCAAGAAGGAGACCGAGATCATCCCGGTGAGTCAGTCTGTTGCGGGACAACACGTCAAGCTCGTTGAGCAGCGTAGCGGTTTGTGTGCTCAGCTGCATCTGGTGTAATCCGTTTGTATGGAGAGGAATATAGACAAACGGGGGTGCAGATTCAAACGGCTCGCCCGGACGAACGCGCGCGGATCAGAAAGAAAGCAAGCGCAATGATGCAGTCGTGTGACGAGACTCTGTGGGCTCACGGTGCTCTGTGATGGCGTTGATCCATCCTCGGGCGAGCCGGTCCCGCCCGTGCACCTTATGCGGTGGAGTTGCCGGAAGGGAGGAATCTGGAGAGCATTTTCCTCATTGCTTCTCTTCGTGTTTCTGGCGATATTTGTTTACATAATCTGACAAAAAGAATGGCGGACGGAAAAACACAAAAGAGCCTTGGTACATGGCTGAAAGGCATAAAAGTGTCCCGGGACGGGCTGATTGGAGTCTCGATCGGTCTCGTTCTGGTTCTCTCTCTGACGCTTCTGTTCCCTCGCGGTGAAGTGCGGGAATTCGAGTACAAGGTAGGCTCTGTTTGGGCGCAGAAGGATCTCATCGCCCCCTTCTCTTTCTCGATATTCCGGGACGAGGAAGAGTACAGACGGGATGTGGGAGATGCGGTTCGACATGTTTTCCCCGTGTTCGAGAGAGATACGTTTGTTGCGGGCAAACAGGTTTTCCTCCTCGGGGAGTTCATGAATCGTCTCTCCGCGCGGGCGGCATACCGGACCGGTTCTGTGGAAGGTATCAATTCTGGGTCTCCTGACACGAGCGGAACACCCGTGGGAGAAACACCGGTGGAGTCCGCCTTCTCGGAGACAGAATGGCAACTGATTTCTGGACTGCACGAAGGCGGTGATCTGGAGGAAGTGCGGTATCTCCTGGAGCTCCTGGTAGGGGACATTCTGCGGGTGGGTATTCTGGATCAATCCAAAGACACACTTAGTCGGTCAGAGGTGGCGATTCGCCTTGGGAGGGCAGAGGAAATCGTTATGACCTCGCGTCTCTATGACCTTCATGATGCCCGGGCTGCACTCGAGCGGTGGCTCCACGAGCACTATGGAGCGGAAGGTCATTCCGCGCGCATCGCCTACAAGATCGGGGTACTTTACGTAATACCCAATCTGGTTTACCACCAGGCAGACACCGATCAGGCAGTCGCGTTGGCCGTTGACGGTGTCCCGCGCACGCTGGGATTTGTACAGGAAAATGAGCGGATAGTCAGCAAGCATGAGCGGATTACCCTGGAAACAAAACTGAAGCTCGATTCATACATGAGGGCCAGGGCCGATCGCGGACAGATAACGGACGCGCCGTCCCAAATCATCGGGACGTTTCTTCACGTTGCCCTCATTCTGACGCTGTTTGGCATCTACCTTCATCTCTTCCGCAAAGGCATTGTGCGGAGTCCGAGAAAACTTGCCCTCATCGCGATGCTTGTGGTCATGGTCAGTGTTGTTGCCTACGCGACAAGGGAAGTCGATATTGACGGGCCAATCGAGTACCTGATTGTCCTTCCCGCAGCTTCGATGCTGCTGACAATTTTCTTCGATTCCCGCGTGGGGATCTACGGGACCGTCACGCTGGCGTATCTCGTGGCGGGCATTCGTGGAAACGACTACTCTGTGGCGCTGGCATCATTCGTGGCTGGAGCCCTCTCTGTGTACACCGTCCGCGACATGAAGAACCGGACACAGATCTTCCGGTCTCTGGGGTTCATCTTTCTCGGCTATGGCCTCACTATTGCGGCATTGAGCCTTGAGCGCTATCAGCCGCTTAATGTCGTGGGTGAACAGCTCGCGTTTGCTCTCGGGAATGCTATCATATCGCCTGTCCTCGCATACGGTCTTCTCATCTTTCTGGAGAAAACGTTCGGGCTGACGACTGACCTGGCACTTGTCGAGCTGGCACAGTTCAATCACCCGTTGTTACGCCGGCTTGCGGAAAAGGCACCGGGAACGTATCACCACAGCATGACAATGGCTACTCTCGCAGAGGCTGCTGCAGCTGCGATTGGTGCAAACGAGATTCTGGCTCGCGTCGGTGCGTACTATCATGATGTCGGGAAGACGGTAAAACCGACTTATTTCGTTGAGAATCAGAAGAACACGCGAAGCCGCCACGACAAGCTGTCTCCACGAATGAGTTCCCTCATCATTACCGCGCATGTCAAGGAAGGCATTGCGCTGGCCCGGCGCTACAATCTTCCTGAGGAGGTTATCGATTTCATCCCCATGCATCACGGGATGACGCGAATCGACTTCTTCTACAACAAGGCTATGGAAGTCGCGAAAGATTCCGAGGATGAGACCCGAATCGACGAGATCAAAGAGCAGGACTACCGCTATGCGGGCCCGAAGCCGACCACCAAGGAAACCGGTATCATGATGCTTGCCGATGCGATCGAAGCGGCAGTGCGCTCGATCGAGGAACCGACACCACAGCGCATTGAAGACCTGATCGACGGGTTCGTGAAACGACGCCTGGAGGAAGGAGAACTCGACGAGTGTCCCCTTACCATGAGCGACCTGACAAGAATTAAAGCTGCCTTTTTGAAGGTCCTCATTGGTGTCTACCATTCCAGGGTGAAGTACCCGGAAGCCGAGATAAAGCGTGACCGCCCGCTAACCAAGCCGCCAAAGGCTGCAGCGAAGAACCCAAAGGAGGAGGGGCCGGTGAATGAGATGAGCAAACCATGAATCAGTACTTCTCACAATACCTCCATTTCCTTGCCCTGGAGAGGAACGCATCGCCGAACACCATCGCCTCGTACAGAATTGACCTCGCGCGGTACATCACTTTTCTCGAAGGTCTGAGCATTAAGAATCCCGACCAGGTAGCGGAAAACCATACCCTGCAGTTTCTCACGTCGTTGAAGGCGCGTGGACTTTCACCCCGGTCGATCACAAGGAGTTTTTCCGCCATCAGAGGGTTCCACCGCTTTCTCGTGGGAGATGGTATTACGCGCCACAACCCGACTGAATTGATCGAGTCGCCAAAGCTTGCCAAGACGCTGCCCGACGTTCTCACCCACGGACAGGTCGAAGCGATACTCCGCCAGCCAACGGCGCTGCCCCGTGATTCACGATCGCTCTGGGTACGCGACAGGGCCATACTCGAGGTTCTCTACGCTACGGGGATCCGCGTGTCGGAGCTCATAGCATTGAGACAGCTGGATGTGCTGATTGAGAGCGAAATCGTCCGTGTGTTCGGGAAAGGAAGAAAAGAACGCCTCGTTCCCGTCGGCAAGTCAGCTCTTGCATGGGTCGACCGCTATCAGCGGGAATGCAGATCGCTGTTGCAGCGGCGTGACACGACGCAGGATGCACTCTTCCTGAATGCCCGAGGGAACCCGCTGACGCGCATGGCGATCTGGAAGATTGTGCAAACCTATGCGGCAAAGGCGGGTGTGGCGAAGGATGTCCATCCACACACCTTTCGTCACTCGTTTGCGACCCACCTTCTCGAGGGGGGTGCTGACCTGAGAGCGGTCCAGGAGATGCTGGGCCACTCGGACATCTCGACGACACAGATATACACGCATATTGACCGAGAGTACCTGAAGGAAGTCCATCGCACGTTCCATCCGCGTGGATAGAACCCGGTTGACCCCGACTGAGGAATCAGAATTGTAAGATGCGAAACAGATCCGCACAGATAAACGGAATGGTTGAGCGAGTTCGCGGGGAGATCGTGGGCCTGGACAAGCGAGTTCCTCTCCTTGATGGGAGCGAGCGGTCATACGTCTATCTGGACAATGCCGCCAGCACGCCGACGTTCCGTCGGGTCCTTGATGCTGTTGCCGAGTTTCTCCCCTGGTATTCGGGTGTCCACCGGGGTACGGGTTTTAAATCACTCCTTGCTACAGAGGTCTTTGATGCGGCGCATGACACCGTGGGACGCTTTGTCGGGGCCGACCTCGGATCCAACACCGTGATCTTTACGAAGAACACCACCGAATGCATCAACAAGCTCTCCAACCGCCTGGGAACCTCGGCCGATGACGTCGTTGTCACTACGATCACGGAACATCATTCCAACGATCTTCCCTGGCGAAAGAACGGGCGGGTTATCCACATTGGTGTGGAGAAAGAGGGTCACCTTGATCTCAAGGCTCTTCGCAGCGTGCTACGCAAGCATGGGGGAAAGATCAAGCTCGTTGCCATCAACGGAGCCTCGAACATTACGGGCATCTGTCCTCCGATCCATGATATTGCTGCGTGGTCGCATGAGGCCGGTGCGAAGATTTTCGTCGATGCCGCGCAGCTTGCTCCTCATCGGTCAATCAGTATGCTTGCGGACGATGACCCGGCACACATAGACTTCCTGGCGCTCTCAGCGCACAAGATCTACGCACCGTTCGGGACCGGCGCGCTCATCGGACCGAAAGCCTTCTTCGAACGGGGCGATCCGGATATGGTCGGTGGTGGGGTTGTGGAGATCGTGACTCTGGATTCGGCGGTCTGGAATAGCCCGCCGCACAAAGAAGAGGCCGGAAGTCCCAATGTCATCGGTGGTATCGCACTTGCGGAGTCTATCGCGATGCTCCGGTCTGTCGGCATGGATGTCATTGCAGAGCATGAGCATGCGTTGCTGGAGTATGCGTATGAACGTCTCGCGAGGATGGAGAAGGTAACACTCTACGGGCCAACGGAAAACCTCTCGGAGAAAGTCGGTGTTATTCCCTTTAACGTCGATGGTATGCACCATGCCTGTGCGGCGGCGATCGTGGGGATAGAAGGAGGGGTAGGGGTCCGCAATGGATGTTTCTGTGCCCATCCGTACGTGAAGGAGCTACTCAGGATTCCTCCTGAGCAAGACAGGATCCTGACTGCTGAGGTCCTGGCGGGAGACAAGTCGAGACTGCCCGGGATGGTCAGGGCGAGCTTCGGGTGCTACAACAATAGAGATGACGTTGATGCCCTTGTGGAGATTCTGGATCGGATCGTTCACGGAAAGTACAAGGGTGTCTACGGGCAGGACCGGGCCACCGGCGCGTTTCATGCCGAGGGGTTCGCCCCCGATTTTCACAAGTACTTTAGATACGAAGAGCCATCTAGGCCTCCGGCCCACCGGATTCCCTCTGAGGCTCCGTAGGCCCGTTCTATCGGCTCGCGGTGACGGAGAATCCTCCGTGCGTTACCGTGCAACGAGAGCATACGCTGTGGATGCAATCTACTTCAAAGACGATCTTCTTTTCTGTGAATCCGTTCCGTTGACCTCTGTCGCGGTGTCCTGCAACACGCCTGTGTATGTATACAGCAGCCGGGCGATCCTGGACAGTTGCCGGGAAATCGAGAGTGCGTTTGGGGGCGAACCGCATCTCACGTTCTATGCTGTCAAGGCGAATGCCAACCGGCAGATCCTGCGGCTGATCGCTGGTACCGGCCTCGGTGCCGATGTGGGGTCGCGTGGTGAACTCTACCTAGCGCTTGAAGCGGGTTTTGCGCCGGAGAAAATCACCTTCAGTGGAGTAGGCAAGCGGGACGACGAGATAGCTTACGCTCTGGAGAAGAACATCCTGGCATACCACGTTGAGTCCCTGCAAGAACTCGACGTGATCAACCATATTGCGGGCTCGATGGGGGCCCGTGCGCGCGTTTTCCTGCGGGTGAATCTGGACATTGATGCCGGGGGACACGAGTATATCTCCACAAGCCGAAAGCAGAACAAGTTCGGGATACCAGCCGACCGTGTGCGCGATGTGGTGTCCCGGGCTCGGGAGATGTCGCATGTTGAGCTGAACGGTGTGCACAGCCACTTAGGGTCGCAGATAACGGATGTGGAGGTCTTTCTCAGGGGCGCACGGGCGCTTGCCGCACTCGTTGGAGAATTACGTGGAGAGGGCATCGCTGTGCCCGGCCTGGATTTCGGCGGAGGTTTCGGGGTCCGCCAGCATGGTGTCGTTTCGCACCCCTCCCTTCCGGAAGATCAAACGGAAAGCGGGTACCTGCCCGCTCAAGAAGTGATCGGAAAGATTCTCCCCGTTCTCCGTGAAACTGGATGCCATCTTTCCATCCAGCCGGGACGTTCCATAGTTGCAGAAGCAGGAACGTTGCTGACGAAGGTTCTCTATCGTAAAGAGACCGATGGTAAGACATTTGTGGTGGTGGATGGTGGAATGAACGACCTGATCAGACCCAGCCTCTACAACGCCCACCATCAGATTGTTCCGTTGAAGATCGCTGACGACGACCATGAGACCGTTGACGTCGTCGGACCCGTATGCGAATCGGGGGATTTTTTTGCGCAGGGACGTTCACTTCCAAGGGTGCTCCGCGGTGACCATCTTGCGATTCTGTCCGCCGGGGCGTACGGGTACGTCCTCTCCTCGAACTACAACTCCCGGTTGCGCGCGTCGGAAGTGCTTGTCGAGGGAAACTCGTACCGGGTCATCCGGGAGCGGGAAAAGCTGACTGATCTCTAACGTCTGGACAGCCGGCAGCCAGACCACCGGCAGACGGTTGTCTCCTTATGGAGGGAAATGCGATGGAAAGACAACACCCCCGCTCTCTTGCACAACCCCTTGCGACGGTCCTGATGGTGCTGACCCTGCCGGCATGTGTCATAGTCGGGATGACCGAACATCGCGTGGAGTTCCGGACCGATGGTGCCGGGAGGGCCTGGCTTCGATTGACCGACATCCGGTCTGATGGTGTGACCGACTCCTCGGTGGAGAGGGATTTCAACATTATGATGGATTCCTTTGAGAAGGAAGGGATTGAGGATTTCGAGAAGTGGGGGAGGAGAATCACCAACAAGCGTTTTATCGTTCATGGTGATACGCTCAGCGCAGAGATTGAATACACGTTTGACTCGATGGAGGACATCGAAGGACTCAACGTGATGGATGGGACGCTGTTTATCATCGTGCCAGAGGACCGCGAGGTTGTGTGGACGAACGGACGGATCAGCCCGTGGGATCGGGGTGCCCTGCGGATCGTCTGGGATCGTAATGCAGAGTTCATCTCCTATCACGTCCGGGAAAAGGAATTGCCATCCAGCATATCGCTTGCTCCGGTCTATCTGGCACAGAGAGAGCAAACCAGGCGAGGGTCCAACTGATGGAGAAGAGGATCCGCATTGGAATCGTTTTTGGCGGACGCTCGGGCGAACACGAAGTGTCACTCGCATCGGCGGCATCGGTTATCCAGGCGCTTGACCCGGAGAGATTCAGTGTTGTTCTGATCGGGATCACGCGTGAGGGGCGATGGATCAGCTCTCCGGATGCGCTTCTGAAACTCATGGATCGGCGTGCGGATAATGAGGTGGAACGAGTCCTTCTCCCGGAACCTCACCGCCAGGGCCTGATTGAGGTTGGGCGGAGCGAGGAAGAGCCTCTCAAGGTTGATGTGGTTTTTCCGCTCGTCCATGGTACGCTGGGGGAAGACGGATCACTGCAGGGCCTCCTGGAAATGGCAGATGTTCCGTACGTGGGCGCTGGAGTTCTGGCCTCCGCAGTCGGACTTGACAAGGTTCTTCAGAAGCAGATCTTTGGCCGCGCGCGCCTGCCGATCGCTTTACACTCGTGGTTCACCGCTGCTGAATGGAAACTCCGGCAACTCTCAGTGATTCGGCGTGTGGAAGCTAGTCTGATATACCCCGTCTTTGTGAAGCCTGCAAATACAGGGTCAAGTGTCGGGATTTCCAAGGCCCGCGACAGGCGTGAACTGCGTGCAGCTGTGGGTATTGCCCTGGAGTACGATCGGAAGGTGATCGTGGAGCAGGCAATACGCGGGGCAAAAGAGATTGAGTGCAGCGTTCTCGGGAACGACGACCCGGTAGCCTCCGTCCTGGGTGAGATCATTCCATCCAATGAATTCTATGACTACGACGCAAAATACGTCGACGGGAAATCGACCTCGATCGTCCCGGCCGAGCTTCCGAAGAGAGTCACGAAACGCATCAGAGAGCTGGCCGTTCAGGCCTTTCGTGCCGTTGATTGTGCCGGCATGGCGCGGGTTGATTTCTTCGTTACGCGGGGCCGAAACAGAATCGTGCTGAACGAACTGAATACGCTGCCCGGGTTCACTCTAATAAGTATGTACCCCAAACTCTGGGAAGCCTCCGGAATTCCCTACCATGAACTTCTGGAGCGGCTCGTTGAGCTCGCATTCGAACGGCACAGGGAAAAAGGCACGCTCAAGCGGAGCTTCCCTTCTTCCCGTGAGTGGTACCGGTGACTCTCATTCCCCCTCATCCTTCCCTTGCCCCTCCAGCGCGAGTGTCCGAAACCTGACATTCCCCCGAACCGCATCGCGGGCGATGGCGTAGCCAGATCCTTGCACCTTGTCCTGGATCAGTGCGGTTCGCCGCATGTATCCAGCGGTTCGTCGCAAAAGTGTATCTCTGCCTTGCCGTAGCCGTACAGGTAGTCAGAACCGGAAAGACCAACAACAGCCACGGTAAGGAGGAAGTCATGAGAAAGGCCTTTGCAGTCGCAGCAGCGGTTACAGTCTTTACTATGGGGTTTGCCACCTCGTCTTACGCTTCTGAGAAACACGACCAGGTTTCGGAAAAGAAATACGAGATGGCGGAGGTGAATCTTCTCATCGGACTCCAATCGGACAACCTCGGCCTCCGTGAAAGCTCTGCGTATATGCTGGGGGAATTGAAGTCCGGAAAGGCGGTCATTCCGCTGATGAACATTCTGCGGTCTGAGGAGCATGAGTCTTCGCGTGTGGTGGCAGCGCTGGCCCTCTGCAGAATCGGCGACGAACGCGGCGTGTACGCGGTGAAGCAGGCGGCGAAATTTGACGACAACGAGTTCGTGCAACAGAAATGCGCATGGTTCTACGATCGGTATGTCCGGCCGGGGTCGTTTGATTTCATAGCCTCGGGTGCGGTTCAATCTGAGGACAGCACCTCTCTGGCTGCCCGGTAGCCACACGAGGAGTTGACCTTTCTCCACCGGCGGGCGGTCTTCCTTCAACGGAGGGCCGCCCGCCCGTCTTTTGTGGTGGTTCCCTCCCTCCCGCTCTCGACGGACGAGATACCATCCGAGCGTGGGTTGACCGGGGAACGCCCGGGTGACCGTGCTTGCGTGGTCTGGAAATAAGTAGTACATTGCGTTCGAAATGGCAGACGAGTTCTATCGAAGAAATCGAACCCCCCGCAGCCTGCGCGGTTTTTTTGGCAGGATGGCAGGAAGAAAACGATTGCTGCTTGTCGCTGTTGCCGGTCTCCTGTTGATGGGGTTCGCACTGTTCGGTAACAGGGGGGTTCTCCAGCGGGTTCGCCTCGAGAAAAGGAAGACCCAGATGGAGGCAAAGATTGCCGAGGCACAGGAAGAAAACCGGAAATTGCAGGCTCAATCAAAAGCTCTTGACGGAGACAAGAAAGCAATCGAGAAAGTGGCGCGGGAAGACTATGGAATGCACCGAAAGGGGGAAGCTGTCTACAAAGTCAAGAAGAAGGATGATTGAACCGAGGGCTTCCCCCCTGACGTGACTCCGGCAGCGCTGCTTCTCCCGACGGATCCCTCTCCGTGATCACATCGATGGATCTCTTCGAACACCCGGACCATACAGATCCCACCACCACGTTTACCCCGCTTGCGGAACGCATTCGGCCGCGTTCACTCGATGATTTCGTAGGTCAGGAGCACCTTCTGGGGCCCGGCAAACCCCTGCGGGTGCTGATCGAGCAGGATCAGGTCCCCTCCATGATCTTCTGGGGCCCTCCGGGCAGCGGAAAGACGACTCTGGCCAGGATCATCGCACGGCAGACGGACGCGGCATTCCATCAGCTGAGCGCTGTTTCCTCGGGGGTAAGAGATATCCGAAGGATCCTGGAACAGGCCGGACACCGGCACGCGCAGAAAAAGCAAACCATCCTGTTTATCGACGAGATCCACAGGTTTAACAAGGCGCAGCAGGATGCTCTGCTGCACAGCGTTGAAGACGGGCGTATTACGCTCATCGGAGCCACAACAGAAAACCCTTCCTTCGAAGTCATCCCCCCTCTTCTGTCGCGTTGCCGCGTCTACGTTCTACGGCCACTCGGCGGCGATGACCTTCAGGCCATCCTTGACCGGGCCATGCACGATGAGGCATTGCTGCGCAACCCTCAACCGGAGATCAGGGACAGGGATCTTCTGATCCACCTGTCCGGGGGAGATGCGCGCAGAATGTTGAACGGACTGGAGACGGCGGTGCGTCTGGCGGCGGCGCGGAGCACCCCGGTGCGGAGTGTGGGAAAAACCGAATTTGAGGAGGCTTTCCAGCAGCGGTATGCCCTCTATGACAAAGGTGGGGAGGAGCATTATAATGTCGTTTCCGCCTTCATCAAGAGCCTTCGCGGAAGCGACCCGGATGCTGCCGTCTACTGGCTTGCCCGGATGCTGGAGGGAGGCGAAGACCCCAAGTTCATCGCTCGACGGATGATCATTCTAGCTTCTGAGGATATCGGGAACGCAGACCCGTATGCGCTAACCCTAGCGACGTCATGCTTTACTTCTGTGGATTACGTTGGCATGCCTGAAGCGCGAATCGTGCTCGCGCAAACGACAACGTACCTCGCATCATGTCCGAAGAGCAATGCCTCGTACGTTGCAATCGAAAAAGCGCTCGAGGACGTCAGGCGCAACCCCGACGATCCTGTGCCGCTCCACCTCAGAAATGCCCCCACAGGGCTCATGGCAAACCTCGGTTACGGCAGGGAGTACAAATACAGTCATGACTATGAAGGACATGTCGTGGACCAGCAGTACCTTCCCGATCAGATAAAGGGTAGAGCGTACTATCAGCCGACCAATCAGGGAAGAGAAAAAGTGATCAGAGAGAGGCTTGATTCGTGGCGGAAGTCAAAGCCAGAATGATTGGCCGCTCTCCCCTTGGGCCATCCGGCAGAGCTGCAACGTCCCGGATCTGGGCGTGTCTATGCCTGACTCTGTTTGTCGCCGCGGGCGCGACCGGACAGACCGGGGCGCGCGATGATACCGTAGCTGTCCCTCCTGATACTCTTGTTACTGTCCCGTCTCCCTCCGGTGTTGATTCCGTTGTTTCCTATTCTGCAGCAGACTCCATTGTCTATTCCCTGTCGGACAAGACAATGCACCTCTATGGAGAGGCAGAACTGGACTACAGGACGCTGGGGCTGAAGGCAGAGGTGGTCGATATTGACTGGAAGACCGCAACACTCCAGGCACGAGGTGTCCCCGATACGGCGGACACGACAGGCAAGATCTACCGGGGCCTGCCGGTGTTCTCCGATGGGCCAGAGACGTACAACGGCTTCAGGGTCGGCTATAATTTCAAATCGAGAAAGGGGAAGATTGATCTCGGTAAGACCCAGATGGAACAGAACTTTTACAGCGGTGAATCGATCAAGAAGATACAGGATAATGTGCTGCACGTGAAAAGTGGGAGGTTTACCTCATGTGATCTCGATGACCCTCACTACCATTTCGGAAGCCCTACCATGAAGGTGTTTGTCGGTGAGGAGGTTGTAGCGCGACCTGTCTTCTTCTACGTGGATGATGTTCCCGTCTTTGCCCTCCCCTTTGGCGTCTTTCCCACGGCGCGTGGCAGGAGGTCCGGGTTACTGACACCGGTGTTCGGGGAGAGCTGGCGTGGACGATACCTGAGAAATCTGGGCTACTACTGGGCGATCAACGACTTTATGGACTGGTCGGTCCGGGGTGATGTCTATTCCAAGGGAGGTTACACCTTTTACACAGATTTTCGATACGCGCTCAGGTATATATTTACCGGAGCATTGAGCGCGTCATTTGGCCGGGTCGTTTCGGGGGAAGCGGGAGACCCGGACTACTCGGAGGATCAGGTGTTCAACGTTCGCGCCCTGCATAATCAGACGATCAATCCCACGACACGGCTCGACATCGACCTGACGTTCATCAGCAGCACGTACTATCAAGAGACAAGCACGGATCTGAATCAACTCCTGCTGCAGAACATCGTCTCGAACGCGACGTTGAGCAAGTCCTGGGAAGGGACACCGAACAGTTTCACGCTCAATATTCGAAGGGATCAGAACCTCCAGCCGCAGCCGGGGCAGGTCGAGATAACGGACCTCCTTCCCAGCGTGATCTTCACAAGAAACCAGAATTATCCGTTTCGATCGGAAGGCTCTACCGGCACGACCTCGCTCAGGTGGTATGAGTATCTCGGGTACTCATACAGCGGACAGTTGCTCAACAGGCGGACGGAAACAGCCCTGGAACAGGGGTCACTAATCGACAACCGCCGGGGTCTCTTGCATTCTCTGAGATTCAATGCATCTCCAAAGGTGGGCTTCATAACCGTTGCCCCCTTCATCAACTACACTTCCAAGTGGTACGACAAAAGCATTGAACAGCAAATTGACCCTGTCGACAGCACGCTCAGGGAAACGGAGGTACCGGGTTTCAATGCGGTCCGGTATTTTGATCTGGGTGTCTCCGCCACCACGAAACTCTACGGCTTGCTCCAGCCGGGGATTCTGGGCATCACCGGATTTCGACATCAGCTCATTCCATCTATTTCGTATATCTACCAGCCCGACTTCTCCGCGCCCGGCTGGGGGTACTTCGGCCGTTATACGGATGCCTCGGGGAACGAACAGATCTATGACCGGTACCAGCGCGAGTTGTTCGGTGGAGCGCCTGCCGGGGAACGTCAACTTCTCTCTCTCGCCGTCGGGAATGTCTTCGAGATGAAGACCGCCGCTGTCGATACGTCCGACGAAGAAAACAAGATTAACCTTCTGAATCTCAACCTGGGTATTGCGTACAACTTCGCGGCGGACAGTCTCGGACTCAGTGAGCTCGGGATGGATTTCCGGACAGCGATCGGGGAGTTTCTGAATATCGGAGGAAACGCACGGTTTAATTTCTATAAATTCGAGACTGATCCGGCCAACCCGATTATCGGAAAAAGGGTAAATAAGTTTCTCATTGCGGAGGAGGGCCGGCTGGCCGAGATGACAAGCTTTAATATCAGTGTAGGAACGCGTCTCAGCGGAGAGAAGATAAGCAGTTCTGCGGGGCCGGTTCGCTCAGAGAAAGATACCGCAGGAGTTGTCGAAAAGAAAAGCAGCTTCGTCAGCCTCTATGATGACGTCGAGCCGGATTTCAGCATACCGTGGAACCTCGATCTTACATGGAATTTCAACCAGAGACAGGACGACCCCCGCATGGTGTTTCGTAGCTCGACCCTGGCGTTGCGGCTTGGGTTCAACCTCACGGAGTTCTGGAAGATCACAGCCAGTGCGAACTATGACCTGATCCTGAATGAAATCGCCGCACCCCTCATTACGGTCTACCGGGACCTCCATTGCTGGGAATTGAACTTCTCCTGGGTTCCGGTGGGCCGGTATCGTAACTACAAGCTCGAGATACGCCTCAAGACACCGATGCTTCAGGATCTGAAGGTGACAAAGCAGTTCAGTGAGACGGGTGTCTACTGATCGGGGGGAAGATGCGGGAGGAAAGGGCTTCTCAGGCGGTCTGCTTCCGTTCCTCGTAGCGGAACGTCGCTTCATTGCCCTTGACGATGACGTCTCTCGTAACGGTACACGAAACGACGTTGGTCTTTTCGGGACGGGCGTAAATAAACTCGAGCATAACTTCTTCAATGATCGACCGGAGTGCTCGCGCTCCAGTTCCCCGTTCGACCGCTTTCTGCACCACTGCTCGTAGCGCGGCTTCCTCGAACACAAGATCGACTCCCTCCATCCGAAACAGTTTCTTGTACTGCTTCACAATGGCGTTCTTCGGCTGCGTAAGAATGTTGAGCAGAGCCGCTCCATCAAGCGAGCAGAGTGCTGAGATGAGTGGAAGGCGTCCCACGAACTCGGGGATAAGGCCGAACCTGACGAGGTCTTCCGGCTGAACAACCTGGAGAAGCTGGTCTCTGTTTTCTCCCTTCTTCCCCCTTATGTCGGCACCAAAACCCATCGGGCTCTTATTGACACGACGGGCTACGATCTTTTCTAGACCCTCGAATGCACCGCCGCATATGAAGAGAATATTCCGCGTGTTGATGTTGATGAGGCTCTGTTCAGGGTGCTTGCGGCCGCCTTTTGGCGGTACCCCCGCAACGGTTCCCTCGAGGATCTTGAGAAGAGCCTGCTGAACACCCTCGCCGGAGACGTCGCGAGTAATCGATGTGCTGTCACTCTTCCGGGCGATCTTGTCGATCTCATCAACGTACACAATGCCGCGTTCTGCTCTTTCGACGTTGTAGTCGGCGTTCTGCAGAAGATGGACGAGAATCGTTTCCACATCGTCGCCAACGTAGCCGGCCTCCGTGAGTGTTGTTGCATCGGCAATGGCAAAGGGAAGATCGAGGATACGTGCGAGGGTCTGGGCCAGCAGAGTCTTTCCCGTGCCCGTTGGTCCGATCAACAGGATGTTTGTCTTTTCGATCTCAACATCGTCAAACTCGTAGAGGTTTTCCCGCGCGTCGAGACGCTTGTAGTGATTGTAGACTGCGACCGAGAGACTTTTCTTCGCATGCTCCTGACCGACGACATAGTCGTCCAGGGACTTCTTGATCTGGACAGGGGTCAGCCCGCTTCGGGTTCCCTTCCGGGCTGGGAAGGCCGCGAGGTTGTTTCGAATGATGTCCACAGAGCTCGAAACACAGACATCACAGATGTAGACATCGGGTCCGGCGATGATGCTCTGTACCTCTTCGGGCGTCCTGCCGCAGAAAGAGCAACGAATCTTTTCCCCACCTTTTGGGCGCTGGTTCATGTGTGGATCTCGCCGGGCTCCTACTTCTTTTTGTCGCGTTCCTTTTTCGCAAACACTTGGTCAATGAGACCGTACGTTTTTGCCTCATCGGACGACATATAGCGGTCCCGGTCGGTGTCCTTTTCCAGTGTCTCGATCGGCTTCCCGCAGTGCTGCGCGAGAATACCATTGAGTCGCTTCTTTGTCCGCAGGATCTCCTCGGCC
>JBATTW010000292.1:0-2193 GCA_049670805.1 Bacteroidota bacterium | reverse complement strand
TTGTGGAAATAGGCGATGTAGTAGATACCGTTGTGGCGTTTGAAGAGGGAGAATCGCTGCGTGGTAAAGGACATTGCCAACCTCCTTCTGTTAGCAATTCCGTATGCAGCTACTAGGTAGGACTGCCGAAATCAGCCTTTGCTTGAGCTGGCGGGCGGACTCGAACCGTCGACCTGCTGATTACGAATCAGCTGCTCTACCAACTGAGCTACGCCAGCAAGCGTATTCGCCGCTCTTCGTCAGAAAAACGACGTCACGGACGCTGAAAAGATACGAAATACACCCCCCCTATTCAACCCCCTTTCTGTAGCTCGATCGTAGTTCAATGGGTCGGGCACTCACCCTTCGGAGTCTCAAGTTGAGCATCTCAACAAGCACAGAGAACGCCATCGCAAAATATATGTACCCCTTGGAGATATGTTGCCCGAATCCCTCGGCAATCAGCGTGACGCCGATCAGCACAAGGAATGCAAGAGCCAGCATCTTCACGGTAGGGTGTCGGTGCACGAAATTCGACACTGCGCCCGCGAACCCTATCATAAAGAGAATCGCTATGACGATCGCCGTAACCATGATGGTCACGTGTCTTGCCATTCCCACAGCCGTTATGACAGAGTCGAGCGAGAAGACGATATCAAGCAATCCGATCTGAACGATCACCCCTACAACGGAATTGGCTCCCCGCACGCTCACCTTCTTCTCACTCCCCTCCAGGCTGTCATGAATCTCATGCGTGCTCTTGGCAAGGAGGAACAGACCACCGAGCACGAGAATCAGGTCTCGCCCGGATATCTCCTGCCCGAGAACTTCAAACAGCGGCTCGGTCAGCCGCATGATCCATGTGATTGACAACAGGAGGACAATCCGTGTCAGCATTGCGAAGACGAGGCCGATAGTTCTGGCCCTGGGCTGCTGGTGTTCCGGAAGCTTCCCCGCAAGAATCGATATAAAGACAATGTTGTCGATTCCCAGGACGATCTCCAGCGCGGTCAAAGTCAAGAGTGCCGCCCAGCCCTCAGGCTGCGTTATCCATTCCACAGTGTTCTCTCCAGATAGTTAGTCGTGGGACCTTTCGAGGTGACCAAGAATCTTGATTTTCGTCGAATCGGGGACCCTGAGCATCCTGACCTGTTCGACGATAGCGGGGTAACTCCTTGCGAGCTTCTGCAATTCTGCCCCAGTGGTTTCAGGCCTGAGGCTGATTCTGTTCCCCAGCTGAACAGCAGATACTATCTCCTCCGAAGCCCATTCAGCCGGCCAGTGGTTGTTGATCATCGGCATCACTCTTCTCAACCGGGCAAGAATACCCGGCACTCCATCCGGAAGTCCTTCATTCCCAGACCGGCCCTCGGCCCACTGGATCTCCACAGTCACCCGATCCGTCCGGGAGAATCTCGGTAGTGAGATCACAGTCATGAGTTCGTCCCCGTTGTACCTCCATCCACTCTGGGCTCCACTTGGTGAATGCCTGACCTCCTCTCCGTTGCAGGTGACTCTTTCGGGAGGCCAGACCCCGGGGAATCGGAGTTCGTATCCCCGTTCTTCGAGCATGCCGGGGTACCTCCCCTCTGTCGGGTCTATTTCCAGCCGGTGCCTCCCATCCTCGAGGCTACGATGATGCACATCAGTCCACGCATACTCTCCCCTCTGGTACCCCAGTGAGTTCCCTTCGTCCTCATAGACTCTCGTTGCTCCCGAATCCCCGGAGAAAACCGTCAGGATGAGAGGATCAACCGGTCTCTCCGACGTGCGGTTCATCTTGGGCTGCATCGGGATGATGCTCCCCGCACGAACGTAGAGAGGAATCTCGTCGATGGCAAAGGAGCGGGTCAGGACCGTCGGCCCCTTGAATCTGCTCCCGGTGAACCACTCGATCCAGTCACCCTCCGGTAACCAGAGGGTCTTCTCTGCCACCATGGTCTCTGGAGATACCGGCTCTGTTATTGGGGCCACCAGGAGGTCGTCACCGAACATGTACTGGTCCTTGTACTGATAGGCGTTTTCCTCTTGGGCGTAGTCATAGTACATCGGACGGCATATCGACACGCCGGTATCGTAGGCGTGCCTCGAGGCGGTATAGATGTATGGGATGAGAGCGTATCGGAACACGAATGCGTCGCGCATGATTTTGAAGTACTCGACGGGATAGGCCCAGATGCGTCGCTCTGCCGCCGGGTTCTTCGTGGTGTGTGT
>JBATTW010000291.1:0-2380 GCA_049670805.1 Bacteroidota bacterium | reverse complement strand
GAGTCGAACCGCCACATCATCATCGTACGTGTCGCCCGAGACATTGTCCGTGATGTTTCGAAGGGCCTCTTCGTAGTTGCGGAGATCGTTGAGAGTCTCCTCTCGCATATCCTGCAGAATCGCCCCGAAGTAGTTTGCGTCTCGGCGTCTGTACGGTCTTGTTCCCCCTGTGGTGGCTGCATTACCCGTTGTCCGGTCCCTGCTCGGATCGGTTATCGGCGGAACGGAAGGAGAAGCTTTCCCCGTGTTGTGTTTGTCGCTTTCGTCACATCCGCAAACTGGGAAACCCGCAAAGCCCGACTGCTCCCACGCCGGTGGATAGTGTCCGTCTGGCAGCCGCATGTTATGCACGTTGCATCATTCCTGGACTTCATTGGTCTGATTATGAATGTGAATCGGAAAATCGCTCTATTTGGAAGCTCTTTCTGCCATTCCTTGCAGTGAGACGAGATTGTGTTTTACAATATCTGTGCCATTCGGTATATTAGAGCCGGTGACAAGGATTCCTGCTATCCGGTTGGGCGAACGCTGGGATGAAAAGGGGCTCGCATCGTGCAAGAAAAGGAGAGAGAATACCATCCAGATGCAGCAGTAGATCTGGAGTCGTACGTCGGCAAGTTCAATGAACTGAGGACCATCTTTGACAGCTTGCCGGATGGTGTGGTTGTCATTCTGGACAGGGAAATGAACATCGCGACGGCCAACAGGACGGTCGCCAGTATGTTGAAGCTCCCTTTCGACCAGATCGTCGGAAGTACCTGTACCGACACCTTCGGTGGCCGGATCCCGGGCCTGATGGATGTGTTGACCGAAACCATCGAATCCCGGAAGGGCATGCGGAATTACACGATAGAATCCAAGGGGGGGTCAGGGGAAGTGAAGTCCTTCCTGGTGAGTACTGCAATGATAGGAGAGCCGGATGCTGCAAACGCGGGGGTTCTGTTGATACTTCATGATGTCTCGGAGATGACTCGTCTCCGGAAGATCACACTGCAGATGGATTGCTACGGCGAGTTGATTGGCAGATCTGAGAAGATGAAGTCTGTTTACGCCCTAGTGGAGTCCATCAAAGGGTTCAACACGTCGGTCCTCATCCTTGGGGAAACGGGGACCGGCAAGGAGCTCCTCGCGCGGGCTCTCCACACCGCCGGCCCCCGGCGCGATAAGTCCTTTGTACCGGTGAACTGCTCGGCCCTTCCGGAGACGCTGATAGAAAGTGAGCTGTTCGGGCACGCAAAGGGCGCTTTTACGGGGGCTGTGTCAGCCCGGATGGGGCGATTCAAGCTGGCAGACGGCGGAACACTGTTCCTGGACGAGATCGGGGCATTGCCGCTGGAGACGCAGGCCAAGCTCCTGAGATCCCTGCAGGAGAAGGTGATCGAGCCGCTGGGGTCTTCCCAGAGGGTTCCGGTTGATATCCGGATCATCTCAGCCACAAACAGGGACCTGACAGAGCTGGTGGCCAAGAAGGGGTTTCGGGACGATCTTCTCTATCGCCTGAAGGTCATTCAGATAACCCTCCCCCCGCTGCGCGAGAGGAGAGAGGATATTCCGTTGCTGGTCGATCACTTCATCGGCCGGCTCAATCTCTACTATAGCAAACGCATTGTCGGTATTTCACCCGGAGCGGAGGAACTTCTGGCGAACTACCTCTGGCCGGGCAATGTGCGGGAGCTGGAGAATGCCATCGAGCACGCCTTCGTCCTGGCCACGGGGGCTATTCTGGAGGCGAAGGATCTTCCTCCCGAGATACGGCTTGCCACCGGTAACGGCCATCCAATTCTTCCTCCGGAGAGGAGCCTGGGCCCGGAAGAAGAGAGAATCAAAAGGGCGCTTCTGGCAGTGGGGGGGAACCGCGGAATGGCCGCTGAGCTCCTGGGTCTCCACAGGACTTCTCTCTGGCGAAAGATGAGGGAGTTCAGGATCGAGAAGAATTTTGGCAAGAGGAATCCATGAGAAACGTTGCATCGTGAAACGTTTTCGTTGCAGTGTTGCGTGACCGCTGCAACACAGGTCCCACCGTTTTCAAATACCACCGCCACTCTCTCTAGCGCCAACCACCCAGCAACCCCTTCTCCGGGAGCACATTGCAGGATTCCCTGCCTGTGAAACTCTGCGTCCCCGGTATCCGGGCAGTCACCAGCCTCTGGCACCCTTCTTGACCCTCCCGTACGCATCGATCCTCCTCATCCTCAACCAGGCAGCAGCCACCCAACTGAGACCGAATGAGTGAGAGCGCATTGAAGAAGGCACGCGAAGCCGATTACACCATTATGGTGTTCTTCAGCAATTTCAACGAGCGAAGCGTGAGGACAAGAGTGGCAATTCGCGCCTTTATCGAAAGGCACCCTCTCTCGGGGAGTATCAACGAGAGGGAGGT
>JBATTW010000290.1:0-3784 GCA_049670805.1 Bacteroidota bacterium | reverse complement strand
CTTCCGAATATCCCCGGACTCAATATCCCGGGCTTCTAGAAGCAGCGATGCTCTATACATCAGAGGCTTTGCAGGAGCTGATCGAAGAGTTTTCGAAACTCCCCGGCGTTGGCAGGAAGTCCGCGCTGAGGATGGCTCTCTTTGTGATGAAGCGTCCGCGAGACGAGGTCGTCAGGATGGCAAAAGCCCTTGTCAGCGTGAAGGACAGGATCCGCTACTGTTCGATCTGCTGCAACATCACCGAGCAGGATCCCTGTCCCATCTGCTCCAGTCCGAAGCGGGATCGGAGTGTTATCTGCGTGGTTGAGGAGCCCAATGACGTCATCGCTCTCGAGAAGACCAACGAATACAGAGGTTTGTACCACGTTCTGGGCGGGGCCCTCTCTCCGCTGGACGGAATCGGACCCGAGGAGTTGAAGGCCCGCGAGCTTCTCGCCCGGATTTCGGAGCGTGTTTCGGAAGTCATCCTCGCAATGAACCCCAACGTCGAAGGGGAGGCCACAACGATCTACCTGACACGCCTGTTAAAGCCCCTTGGCATCAAGGTGTCGCGTATTGCAAGGGGTCTCCCGGTCGGGGGCGACCTGGAATTCGCAGACGAAGCCACGCTGTCACGTGCGCTAGAGGGAAGGATCGCACTATAAACAATGACGTGTTGGACACGACATATCATCTGTAGAAACGTATTGCTCCCGGCCCTGCTGGCGTTTCTTCTCGGATGCGGGATCTTCGAACCGAGGGAGCCCGAGGAGCCAACGCAATCCGGACTCAACTTCATTCCTCCGACGGATCCCGACATTGTTATCACAAACCTCCAGGCTGCCGTCGACCAGAAGAACATCGCCAACTACATGAGTTGTTTCACCGACCCGCAACGACAGAATCATCCCTTTATCTTCTTCCCCTCCGCAGAGGGAAGCGCCCAGTACGGCGCAGTCCTGAACGACTGGTCGCGTCTGAAAGAGGAGGAGTATTTCACGAACCTTATCGCGCAGAGCCCCGAGAACGCATTCTCGACCCTCCTCCTCAGTCTCACGTCGTCTATTGTGACAGCCGATTCGGTGGTGTATGAATTTGACTACAGTCTCACTTTCCAACATGCCGACCCCGGGTTTCCGCAAACCGGCCGGGGCCGACTTCAGTTCACGATTGGCGTCGACAACAGCAACTTTTGGACGATTCACAGGTGGATCGACTACAAGACGACAGATGATCCGACCTGGAGTCTCTTCAAAGGAAAGTTCAGCAACTAACGGAACGCAATGCGGCCCTGTGGCCAACTGACATTCCTCTCCACGCTCGGCGCCCTCATGCTCTGGGGCTGTCTGAACCCCTTCGCACCCGGGCTGGACGAATCCCCGGGAGAGGCCACATGCGATCCGAATACGATTGAAGGCTTCTTTCAGTGCTTCCAGAGCGCCTACACGTTTCGCGACACCGTGCTGTACGGGGAACTGATCCACCCCGAGTTCGTTTTTGTGTATCGAAACTACGATCTGGGATTTGATGTGACTTGGGGACGCGATGACGAGATGCGTACTACCTACGGACTCTTTCAGAACGCTCAGAAACTAGACCTGATCTGGAACAACATCGTAAACACATCTGCCGAGTCAACACGGGTGAACGTTGTCCGTGGATTCAATCTGACGGTCATTTTCAACCCGAGCAACATCGAGCGGGTGGATGGATATGCGAATTTCGTTTTTGAACGAACCCGCAACAGCGACCCCTGGAAAATCGTCCGCTGGCGCGATGAATCTAACTTCTGACGGTCCCCCATGAGTCTCTCGTATACGCTGAAGGAGAGCATCTCCGGCTTCAGACGCACGAAGCTCTCCAGCATCGCTTCAATCCTCACCATTTGCATCTCCCTCCTTCTGCTGGGCGTGTTCGGGATCCTCTCGCTCAACGCCGCGCGCTTCGTCGATGCACTCCGCAGTAAGGTGGAACTCGAGGCTTTCCTCGTCGAACCGGCCACCCCGGAGGGGATTCAGGCACTTCAGAAGACAATCGCGTCGATCGAGGGCGTAGAAGCCGTCACGTTCATCTCCAAAAAGGAGGCAGCAAAGATCTTCAAGAAGGAGTTCGGGGAGGATATTCTCTCCGTTCTGGAGTTCAATCCTCTGCCGCCCTCGTTCAGGATTGCCCTGAAAAAAGAGCACAAGACCTCTGCCGGCGCGCAATCGATCCACGAACGGTTGAGCGCGCTGTCCGGGATCGAGAATGTTGCCTACCGGAAAGCGCTCATTGAACTGATCGACAGGCGAACCGACGCTGTGAATACCATAACGCTCGGCCTCGGCATTCTCATCAGTCTCTCCGCAATTGTGCTCGTCTCAAACACGATCCGTCTGGCGATCTATGCAAAACGCCGACTCATCAGGACGATGGAGCTCGTTGGCGCCACCTGGAGCTTCATCCGCTTGCCGTTTCTTCTGGAAGGCTTGATGCATGGTCTCATCGGGGGAGCTCTGGCGGCCGGATTGCTCTTCACCGTGTTTGACCGACTTGTCCCCTTCTTCCTGCAGGATCTGGCGAGGTTCATTCAGGCGGATACCTTCTTCTACGTGATGGTGATCGCGGCAGGAACTGTTCTGGGGCTGGTCGGAAGCATCATATCGGTCCTCAGGTTCATTCAGCCATCCAGGACAGGCTGAAATTCCCGATGCGCTATCTTGCATGTCTTGAAGGCCTTTCGTAGATTTTTTCGTAAGGCTGTTTCGGCTTTCCGCAAAGTTCTTTCCGGCATCTTTAACACACCTCACCACACCAATCATTAGAGAGCATGTCCAATGAACAGGATAGCTTCGTTCTATAATTCCTCCGTCGGACGCAAGCTCCTTGTCGGCCTCACTGGCTTCTTCCTCTGCAGCTTCCTTGTCGTGCATCTCTTGATTAATCTCTTTCTGCTCAAGCAGGACCAGGGGTTGACGTTTGATGCCTACTCGGAATTCATGGCCACGTACCCGCTTGTCCGTCCGCTGGAGATCCTTCTCTTCGTGGGGTTCCTGATCCATATCATCCTGACAGCCTGGCTCTGGTTCACCAATCGAAAGGTCAGGACAGCCAAATACGCAGTCAACCGTGCCTCGGACAGCAGTGCACTGTCCTCGCGGATCATGATCGTTTCGGGAACCGTCGTGCTTCTCTTCCTCGTGGTGCACATCAACAGTTTCTTCGTGGGCTCGCGGTTTGTGGACAACCCCATAACCATGTACGAGATCGTGAGCGAAGCGTTCGCCAATCCCTGGGTTGATGCGTTTTACCTTGTCGCCCTCGTCTTCCTCGGGTACCACCTCAAGCACGGCTTTCAGTCCGCATTCCAGACATTCGGGATACGACCTGTCCGGTACGAGAGGCTCATCGATGCCGTCGGCGCTATCTTCTGGCTCGTGATACCACTGGCGTTCGCCATGATACCTCTCTACTTCCTTTGGGCTCACTCAAGCGGGGTCAATTAGCCATGAAACTCGACTCAAAGATTCCATCCGGTCCCATCGAGAAGAAATGGGACACCCACAGGTTCAACTCGAAGTTGGTCAATCCCGCGAACAAGCGGAAGTACCGTATCATTGTGGTCGGTACAGGCCTGGCCGGGGCGTCTGCCGCGGCCTCGCTTGCCGAACTCGGCTACAATGTCATTGCCCTGACGTACCACGAGTCCCCCCGGAGGGCACACAGTATCGCGGCACAGGGAGGGATCAACGCTCCAAAGAATTATGCCAATGACGGCGACAGCATCTACCGACTTTTCTATGACACGGTCAAGGGTGGTGACTAC
>JBATTW010000289.1:0-3097 GCA_049670805.1 Bacteroidota bacterium | reverse complement strand
CGCACCTCAGGGTTGGAAACATCCATCTGCCCTTCGGCGTTGAACCACTCGGGGTGGCGCTTCCTTTCGTCGGCCCCCTCGACCATCTGGAACGGCCGGATCCAGAGACCGGGTTTGAATCCCCGCGCCTTGATCTGATCCGCGTACCACCTCATCCCCTTTTGAAACTTGGAGTTCTCCACCCAGGGCCCGCCGGCAATCACGTTGTGTGGAGGGGGGACAGTCTCGACACCCTTCTGCCACCCGGAATCGATCTGGACATACTCCAGACCGAAGTCCCGCAGTTCTCGGCGGAGAAACTCCAGGTTCTTCATGATGTCCAGATCGGTGGACTCTCCGTATCGAAAATACCAGTCCACCCATCCCACGGGCGGACGCGCCGGTGCCGCAACGTGGTTCCGTCTGGCGACGTCCACCGCGTACATCTCGAGCGCGTGGTGGGGGGTGCCCTCATCCACGAGAAAACAGATGTCACTCAGCGCAAGAGTCCGTCCCGGCCCCAGAACCACGCCCCGGCTCCCGGCACGCGTGTCCGCACGCACTACCAGATCGGCCTGGTCCGAGGATCCCTGCCGCTTCACCGAAAAGAAGAATCGTGCGTTGGGAACCTGGAGGTACCCGATCGATAGGGAGCGTCCTCTCTTCTGATCAAACAGGTGCAGATCCCAGGGACTTTCGATGTGTTCGGATCGGGCAAACGAGGAGACCCCGGCCTCGCCATAGCACCGCTCCCACTCGTCCGTAAGAAAATGTAGATCCCTGGGAGAATCCCAGAACCGGATCCCTCCCTTTGTCGCGCGCGTGGCAGCCACAGGAAAGATGTCCTTGACCCGGAGGGCGGTGCGGCTCCGGTTGGTGATCTCCACCGTGAGTGCAATGCCGCGATCCAGGTTGCGTGACACGATCCGGAGGTCATAGACTCCGCGCCGGTCGGTCAGCGTGAGGGACTGCTGGTCGGGCTGCTCGCCGAAGGCCTGCGTGAACCGGGGGTCACTACTGAGGGTGGTTCCGTCTTCCGTGTGGATGGTCACGAGCGCGTTCCGAACCAACGGCTCGCGGCCCAGGAGAATCTGGTAGGTACCTCTTCGCTCGTCCGGCAGAAGAATAAATCTTTGCGTGCGGGTTTGTCCGTCCGAGGGATGGGCGCCGGCAGTTCCACCCAGTACGGCCGCCGAGATGAAGGTGCTGGACGCCGACTTCATAAAGGCCCTGCGGGTATAGACCCTGTCACGCACCCGGCTAGTCCGTTTCGGTGGGGGGTTCTCCCGGCCAGCGGAGTTCCAGCTCCCCTTCATGCGATCCCCGCTCCTCCGATTCCCAGAGGACACGATCTCTGAAGAGGACGCTTGCGCCGTCCACAATTGCGAATCTTGTACGTCCGTCATCCCCTAGGCGAATCCAGACGAACTCCGCGTCCGTCGCGAGTTCGTTGTCCCGGTAGGGGCCTCCGGCAAAGCAGAAGTGATCTTCGAAGGATTCCCCCTTGACGATGAAATGTTTCTCCGAGACCCGGGAGGTCGACACCTCCGGCGCCCGGACAGCGAAGGGGAGCAGGAGGACCGCAAAGCTGTGCGTGGAATCGGCCAGGGAGGCCTGTTCGAATGCACACCAGCTGGCAAGCTCCACGGCGCCCGGCTTGAGGTCAGAGGTACTGGCCCCCCATCCCATGCCCCGGCGGGAGGTCAGGCCGGGAGTGGCGGGCAAGATGAGAAGCCCCGGTTCCTTGTATGTCCGATAGC
The DNA here is from genome assembly GCA_049670805.1 of Bacteroidota bacterium. Classification (GTDB taxonomy): domain Bacteria; phylum Bacteroidota; class Ignavibacteria; order UBA10030; family UBA6906; genus JBATTW01. Next base: position 1,358 of record JBATTW010000289.1, on the reverse strand, counting down.
CCGGGCCGGCATCCATCAGGACCTCCGGCGTGTGGAAGAACCATGAAAGCTGATTCCCGTCGAGGGCGGCTTCCACCTCATCCAGCACAAACCAGTACGAGGGCTTCACAAACGCAATATGTCTCCGGTTCCGCACACCCTGCAGACGGAATCCGTCGTGCTGCCCGGCAAAATACTCCACGGTCGGGAGTTCGCGCCAGACCACCTGTTCAGCCTCCCGACCCTCCCGCTCCATGTTCTCCTCGTCCACAACCACCATGTTGTGGGCGCGGGAACTCTTGTACCAGCGGATGTATTCCGGATCGTCGTACGTTCGGCCCACCCCGGCGTCCACAGCGAGCGCGCGGCCATACGCATAGAGTTCGAAGCTGAGGAGATCGTTGTGCGTGTGTCCGCCGCCAAAGGGACCGTGGTTGATGTTCATGTAGAGGGAATACCAGGACCAGTCGGTGCGCATGACCGTGAAACCCGACGACGGCATGTGTCTCGACGTAAAGGACGGGAGCGGAGCTGTGGTGTCAGCGCTCTCCCCGAAGAGGGTGCGGAGGATCGCCAGCACCTCCGGCTTTTCATACAGACTGGCAGCGTCCCACAACACCATTGTCGGAAAGAGCCCGCGGTGGCTGTCGTTGATCGCGGGTATTTCACCGGTCGGTGCAATCATGGTGATCCACCAGTCAACCGTCTTCGAGAGAGAGGAGCGGATCCGGTCGGCCAGCTCAGGTTGAACGTTGTGGGAAGTCAGGAGGTGAAAGAGATTGCGATAGACAAGGTAGGTCGCGAGCGTGTAGTTTCTGGGCGACCTTTCCCGGTGCCCGCCGTCATCGAAAAAGTCCCGGTCCAGGTGCTCCACCAGCCTCCGGAGCCCCAGGCGGAGCCATGCATCAGATTCTTTGAACTCCTCCAGAGTCAGGGCGATCTGCACGAGCATGTATGCACCGTGGATCTGCCAGTTCCCGGGACGGTATCCCTCCCACTCCTCCAGCTCATGGAGCCACCTCGCGGCACCCAGAAGCGTCTTGAGGATGCGCCTGTCCGTCCGGGCGGATCTCACGCTGTGCGGGAGCAGATAGTATTCGATGAACATGCGGTTCCGGATCCCGAGACCAAGCTCGTAGTAGACGACGTCCCGATCCTGGAACGGATTCCGTATGCTGTTCCGCTGCTCGTACCAGCTGTTGAATAGTTCTTCAAACTTCGTCAGGTAGGTCGAGTCACCGGTCAGGAGATATGCCATCGTGAGAGGACGCGACCACCCCCAGTAGTGAAAGCCATACTTCTCGGAATCCAGCAACTCCGCGTCGAAGTCCACGCTTTTGCCAAAGCTCACCTCGCTCTCCCCCCACGTGCGGATATGG
>JBATTW010000288.1:0-31328 GCA_049670805.1 Bacteroidota bacterium | reverse complement strand
CAATCGGCTGAAGAACCACCGCTCCCGGTGTCACACCGGCTATCTTCCGATCGTTTCAGCAAGCACCCAGCACTTTGGAGAGGAGCCTCTCCTCGTGGGGAGCCGTGGTGTTGGAAACATCTTCTTTGCCAACTGCAACCTCCGCTGTGTCTATTGTCAGAATCACCTCATCAGCCAGAACCCCCGGGAGGAGGCGCATCGGGAGATCGGCTTTGACGCTCTGGCCGATATCATGCTGGATCTCCAGGGGAAGGGGTGTCATTCCATAGGACTTGTCTCGCCGTCCCATGTCGTTCCCCAGATCGTCCGCTCGGTGGGCATCGCGGCAGAACGGGGGCTCTCTCTCCCGCTCATCTACAACACCGGTGCGTACGATTCCGTGGAGGTGCTGCGCATGCTTGATGGGGTCGTGGACATCTACCTTCCGGACCTGAAGTACGCCGACCACGACATGGCCTGGCGCTACTCGGGCGTGCGCGACTACCCGCGGGTTGCCCGGGCGGCGATCGAGGAGATGGAACGGCAGGTCGGAACCGGGTTGATCGTTGATGAAGAGGGGCTTCTCAGGAGAGGGCTGATTATTCGTCACCTGGTTCTCCCCAATGACATAGCGGGGAGCAAAAAGACGCTCCATTGGATCCGAGGGCGGTTTGGCTCCCGGGCAACGCTGAGCGTGATGGCGCAGTACTCTCCGGCGCACAGGGCCCGGCTGACACCGCTCCTGGACCGGACCGTCCGGCGGGGCGAGTATGAGCGGGTGATTGACTTGCTGGGCGGGCTGGAGATGGAAGAGGGATGGGCGCAGGAGTGTGAATCTTCTTCCTACTATATGCCGGATTTTCAGGACCGGGACCGTCCGTTTCGAGGAGAAGCAAACAACAAAGAGGAGACGTTTCATGGTATCCAATGACGACCGGCGGGAAATGATCGAGATGATTCGCGCGTTGCCCGGAGAGGTGGAGGAAGCAGTCCGGGGGCTGGGCGATGAGCAGCTGGACACTCCGTACAGGGAGGGAGGATGGACGATCCGGCAGGTCGTCCACCATCTGGCGGACTCTCATCTCAACGCGTTTGTTCGGATGAAGCTTGTCCTCACGGAAGATCATCCAACCCTGAAACCGTACGATCAGGACAGGTGGGCTGCGTGCCGGGACGCATCGGCAATACCGATCGGGCCATCGCTCCTGATACTGCAGGGGCTCCACCATCGGTGGGTGGAACTCATGAACGGCGTGGAAGAGGCCGGGTGGGTCCGGGGGGCTCACCACCCTGAAGACGGGGAACTGACACTGGGAGGTCTTCTGAAGATCTATGCCCGGCACGGCGCCAACCACGTGGGGCAGATACGGCAACTGCGGACAGCACGGAGGTGGTAAGATCATGAGGCTTGTACTCTCCGCACTACTTCTCCTCCTGTTTTTTGCAACGCGCCCCGCGGTGCTGGGTCAGGAAACCGACGGAGCTGCTGCCCGCCCTGGACAACGCAATCCGTCTCTCACCCTCACCTTCGGCCTTGCCGAGCCGCTTTCACGCGAGGCCTTTACGGATTTCTGGCTGAGAGGCCCCGTCGGGTCGGTCTCCTTCACCGTTGATGTGCGCCGGTCTGTGGCGCTCGGGGTGGGAGTCGACGTCTCGGTCTACTACTTCAACCAGACGGCATTTATTGAAAAGTATCCCGGCGTGCCGATACACCAGACGAACATCGGGATTATCGATCTCTATCTCATGTCCAAGGTCATGTTCCGACCGGGCATGGTGATTTCGCCGTATCTGACCGCCACGCTCGGGGCGTCTCACAGCACGGGCGCGAGCTACAAGATAGAGGAGCCTCTCCCGCGCAAGATCTACTATGATCTCCCGAGGAGCACCCGGCTGTCTCTGGGTCTGGCTCTCGGAACCGATATCGTCGTCTCCCGGCGGTTCGCGCTGGTTGTGGAAGCGAAGCTCTCGTATATCCACAACGATCCAAGCATCGGGTTGCTGGCATTCCTCCGCGGCGGGTTTCGGTTCAGAATGTAGTGCGAACCCGGCCGCCCCGCGGTATCCTCATTCATTCTCCTCAGAGGCAACACTCCATGAAACAGGACGAGGCCCTCAGCATCTTCAAGGAGACGGGCGCCCTTCTGGACGGGCATTTTCAGCTCACATCGGGATTGCACAGCAACCAGTATTTCCAGTGTGCGAAGGTGCTCCAGTATCCGCGACACACCGAGGTGCTCTGTGCGGAGATCGCGGGTGTCTTCGATGAGGCGCCGATTGATCTGGTCATCGCGCCTGCGCTTGGAGGCATCGTGGTGGGGCAGGAGGTTGGCAGACAGCTGGACAGGCGGACGATATTTGCCGAGCGGAAGGGGGGGGCGATGGAGCTCCGGCGGGGTTTCTCCGTGCGTCCCGGCGAATCGGTCCTGGTGTGCGAAGACGTTGTGACTACCGGGGGCTCTGTTCGGGAGATCATTGACATCGTGCAGGCGATGGGAGGAAAGATCGCGGGGGTCGGATTCATCGTGGATCGAAGCGGCGGGGCGGTTCGGTTTCCTCTGGGTGGCGGGGCGAGACAGTTTGCCGTACTTACGATGGATGTCGTCACGTACACTCCCGACGGATGCCCGCTTTGTGTGGAGGGTGTCCCGATCACCAAACCGGGGAGCAGACCGGGGACCCAGGGCGGATGAAGCGAGAAACCCTCTACAGCGGAAAGATGGTTGATCTGGTCGTCGACCAGGTCCGGTATCCCTCGGGCAAGACCGGTGTGCGCGAGATCGTGCGGCACCCGGGTGGCTCGGCTGTTGTGCCCCTGCTTGACGACGGCACCGTTCTGTTTGTGCGTCAGCTACGGTATCCTCTGGAAAAGGAGATTCTGGAGCTCCCTGCCGGAAAACTCGAGCCGGGCGAGGACCCCCGGGAGGCGGCCAGCCGGGAGCTGGAGGAGGAAACCGGCTACACAGGGGGGCATCTTCAGAAACTCTCATCGATCTACACCTCTCCCGGCTTCTGCGATGAGGAGCTGCACATCTTTCTGGCGACAGGGCTGGTGCGATCCGTCGGGGGTCCCAGGAGAGAGGAGGGAGAATTCTCGATGACGACCCAGACGGTTTCTCTCCCCGAGGCCCTCGCCATGATCGAGCGGGGAGAGATTCAGGACGGGAAGACAATCGTCGGGCTTCTGTTGACGGCAGGCAGGCTGCGGACGAAGGGCCGGGGGGGGATGCCGGGATGATGAGCGGGTTGGAGGTGATAAAGAAAAAGCGGAACGGTGACGCCCTCACAAGGGGAGAGATCCAGTTCCTGATAGACGGTTTTCTGAAGGGTGAGATACCCGACTATCAGATGTCCGCCTTTCTCATGGCTGTCTACTTCACGGGGATGAACCCCGAGGAGACGGCCAGCCTGACCGATGTCATGCTCCGCTCCGGTTCGATCGTCGATCTCTCCTCTGTTCCGGGCAGGAAGGTGGACAAGCACTCGACGGGCGGGGTGGGGGACAAGGTGTCCCTTATCCTCGCTCCGATGGTTGCGGCGTGCGGAGTCCCCGTTCCGATGGTCTCCGGAAGGGGGCTGGGACACACCGGTGGAACTCTGGACAAGCTGGAGTCGATACCCGGCTTTCGCACCGACCTCTCCGTGGAGGAATTTTGCCGGGCGGTGAGCGAGACAGGGCTCGTGCTTGCCGGACAGACCGAGGCCATAGCCCCTGCGGACAGAAAGCTCTACGCTCTGCGCGATGTGACGGCAACAATAGAGTCTTTCCCGCTGATCGCGGGAAGCATCATGAGCAAAAAGCTGGCTGAAGGAATCGACGCGCTCGTTCTGGATGTCAAGTTCGGGAACGGTGCCTTTATGCGTAGCTGCGGTGATGCCGAACGGCTCGCGGAGATGCTGGTCTCTATCGGAGACGCGGCGGGGAAGGATACCGTTGCGTTCCTCACAGAGATGGAGCAGCCGCTTGGATTCGCGATCGGCAACTGGCCGGAGGTCGTCGAGGCTGTTGACTGTCTCCGGGGGAAGGATGTGACGGATCTGATGGAGGTGGTCTACGTACTTGGCGGTGCGATGGTGTTTCTGGCCGGCAAGGCCGTGAGCATCGAAGAGGGGATGGCTCTCTGCAAGGCCGCCATCTGGTCTGGTGGGGCATACGGGAAGTTTCTGGAGATCGTCAAATGGCAGGGTGGCGACATACGCTATCTTGAAGACACGCAAGTTTCTCCGCCTCCGCGGCACACAGCCCGGCTCCGGAGCAGCGCCGGAGGGTTCCTCACGGGATTTGACACGTCTGGTATCGGAATGGTGGCGACCCGGCTCGGGGCGGGGCGTTGGAAACTGGATGAGTCGGTGGATCCCAGGGCGGGGATTGTTCTGGCAAAAAAACGTGGTGACCCTGTCGAGAAGGACGAAGTTCTGGCCGTGCTTCAGACCGACAGGGAAGGGGTCCTGGAGGATGCGCTGGCCGGGCTGACCCGGTGCATTTCGATAGGGGAGACAAAGGTTCCTTCCGGGTCGTGCGTTCGGTCAATGGTGGATCGTGAGGGGGTGAGGCCATGGTCAACGCCCGAACTTCACTGAAAATGACAATCCTGAAGCGACGGTGGAGCGGTGAAGATCGGGGGGTTCATGAGCGGGAGGAGGGTGGATCCGTCTCCCGGAGGATCTCCATTAGTGCGTCGTGGAGGCGGCCGTTTGTGGCCAGGACCTGCTTCCTGTAGATGTTCGGACCGGCTCCGTAGAAATCGGTCACGCGTCCACCGGCTTCCTGAACCAGGAGCACGCCCGCCGCCATGTCCCAGGGGTTGAGGCTCACCTCCCAGAATCCGTCAAATCTCCCTGCCGCAATGTAGGAGAGATCCAGAGCGGCTGACCCCAGCCTCCGCATTCCTCCTGCTGCCAGCAACAGGCGGACGAACCGCTCGACGGTGTAGTCGGGATTACGTGCGATATCGTATGGAAATCCGGTTACGAGGAGGCCGTCGATCAGTTCACTCGTCTCCGAAACCTTCAACCGCTTGCCGTTGAGGTACGCCCCGCTTCCCTTCTCCGCGGTAAAGAGCTCGTCCAGATTGGGATCGTAAACGACCCCCGCGACGATCTCTCCTTTGTGCTCCACCGCTATCGTTACGCAGTAGACCGGCACACGGTGAAGGTAATTGGTGGTCCCATCCAGCGGATCGATGATCCACTTGAAGTCAGCTTTTGTCTCCTCCGCTCCGCTTTCCTCGGCGAGAATGGCGTGTAAGGGGTACCGGCTCTTGATCATGCCGATGATCTTCTCCTCCGACCCTCGGTCGATCTCCGAGACCAGGTTGCGCTCTTCACCCTTTTTTGTTTCGACGTTTCGTACTCTTCCGATGTGGTATTTGAGATACTTGCCGGCTTCTCTTGCCGCTTCGATTGCCAGGTTCAACATGATCTTTCCCTGCTCGGTCTGTCTATTGTGGTTCGACAATATATCAAAATATCGGGCGGAATTCCATCGTGGCACGCGTTGCTTCTCTGAGGTGATTTCTGTAGGTTGTGACCGGTCAAAAACAGAACCGAGCAGCAGATGCGTGCATTCAATCTGATACTGTCTTCCCTGGTTGTTCTCCTGGGCTGTGGAGGCGAGGGTGTCCAGAAGCCCGAGCGTGTCCCGCTGGAACTGGGCGAGCTCGAAGTGGATGTCCGTGAAGATCCCCGGATGTATCTCCTCTCGGACAAGAGGGGTGGATTTTTCGTCGGGACGATTGCCGGCGGTCTGGCGCACGTCGACGCGCGGTGGACGGTGTTTGGAAAGGAGATCATTCGCGGTTTCGAGCTTCGGAGATTCATCGGGGGCGCCCCCGAGGAGCTTGCCTCGGGGACCATCGAGCCGCATCAGGTGCAGGTCGCCTGGAAGAACGGAGCGGCCATGGGGATGCTGCCTCTCGAATCGCCCGACTCCGGGCGGCACTCTCTCTTCCTGAGCATCTCCGCTCCCGTTGATCATGACGTGATCCTCTCTCCATTGAAGGCGGGGTCTCCTGGAGAACCGGTTGTGGAGAGGGAAGCCGGAACGATTCGCTGGAGGGACGGAAGCGGATCCGGAGAGCTTGCTCTCTATGTCGGGGTGGGTGGGAGTGTCGTCCCGGCGGGAGTCGTCATTCCCATGGCTGCTTCGGTGACCGTTCTTCTCTCCCACGGCGGGGCCGCTCTTCCCGGCGATGAACTGAGGAATCTTCACGGCACGGCCGGGCGATTACGGGCGGAGCGAACGCACCGGTTGACCGGTCTGCTGAACCGGGTGTACCTGCGAACGTCGGACGACCGCCTCACCAGAGCTCTCAACTGGCTCAAGCTTTCCCTGGACGCTCTGCTCGTCGAGGGGAGAGACACGTTTCTGGTTGCCGGTCTACCCTGGGACGGGTGGGTTGACGGTGGTGCAAACGCCTTGGCGGGGGGGAGTATCGGGCTGGCGACGGGAGACCCCCGGAAGTCGGCGGGGGTTATCCGGTATCTCGCCGCCGTGCAGGATACCAGCTCCCGACGATCGACTTTTGGAAGAATCGCCTCCCGGTGGAATGGTGATGGGCGCAGGTACTCTGCGGCGGACGTCACTCCACAGTTCGTGCGGACGATATACGATCACGTCACAAGAGCAAACGATACGGCGCTCGTCCGGTCGATCTACCCGGTGGTGAAGCGGGCGATTGACGGAACCACCGCGCACCATACCGACAGGGACAACTTCCTCGTTCACGGGAGAGATGAGACCTGGATGTCTTCCCGTGGCGCAGAACGTGTGGGGCCGTCCAGGGGAAACAGGGCGGCGGAAATCCAGGTGCTCTGGCATTTCCAGCAGCTGATCGGCTCGTATCTCGCATCGTTCATCGGAGAGTTCAAGGAAGCGGAGAGGTGGGCCGGGGCGGCGGAATCGACGGCCGTCCATTTTGTCTCGTCGTTCATTGATACCGCGGAGCATCGCGTGTATGATCATCTGCTCCCTGGCGGAAGGGGAGTGCACGAAGTGCGCCCGAATTCCCTCCTCTGCCTGGAGCTCCTTCCTTCGGAGCTCGTCTATCAGACCATGCTTCGGGACGTCATCACAAATCTCCTCTACCCCCACGGCGTCGGGACCCTGGGTTCGGCCAGTAAAGAGTTCAAAGCCTACATGGGTTTGAGCGGGCGATACTCTGCCGGGGAGGCACAGTACAACGGGCCTGTCGCCACATGGCTCCTCAGCCCCATGGTGTACGCACTCACCCGGTATGACAGACAGGATTTCAGTTACCCCCTGACCGAGCGGATGGTCCGCCACATTCTGGAGGAGGACATGGCCGGTACACTTCCGGAGATGTTCGAGGTCCTCGCGCGTCCCGGCGAGGAGCATCCAGTCGCCGCGGGGCTTCGGAGTTTCGCTCCGGCCACCGCTGAGTTCATCCGCTCGTTTTACCAGGACTACCTGGGGATCACCACGGACGGGATATCACAGGCGCTTGTCATCAGTCCCAAGCTCCCCTCCCATCTGGAGTATGTCGACTGTACGGTGTTTGTAGGGGCTTCTCCCGTTCACGTGCGGTATCAAGTCGGGGAGGCGATTTCGCGTGTCGCGCTGGAACAATCCGGTGGAAAAGAAAAGATCAGCGTGAACTTCATCTGGCCGATGAAAAGCGGGGATGCCTGGCGGGGCTCGATAAAGTTGCCGGAGGAAGGTGTCCTGCGTCTGGTCTTCTCTGCGGAGGACGCGGTTGCGTTTCACGGAGACGAGGGTGTTGCCATAACGGGTAAGTGGAATCTCAGGGGTTTCTCCCGACGGAACGAGTTCACCGACCTCCGTCTTGCCGCCCCGCCGGTCCCGTAGCGTCTGGCTTGCCACCCGGGGAGGATCGGGCCAGTATCTTCTTCAACTTCTCTGCGTATCGGGGGTTCATGCGGAAACGGAGCAGTATATGATCGTCCTCGTACCGTCTCTCCACGATCTCCGCAAGCTCATGAATCTGTGCGAGGAGGGAGTAATCCTCGTGCCCCAGACGTATCGTCTGCTCTGACACGTTCATGTCGAGTAGATCAATGATCTTCTCTTCCAGTCCGCTTCTGTTTATGCTACGGGTCGCGGAGACACAGACCGCGTGGGCGCCCGTTCGCACCAGGTGCCCCAGGATCGTTCTGTCCCCGAGGCGGTCGATCTTGTTGTAGACCATGACGGTCGGCTTTCCGCCTGCCCCGATCTCCCCCAGCGTCTCGTTCACCACGCTGATGTGCTCTCTAAACAGCGGGTGACTCACATCGACGACATGGAGCAGGATGTCGGCTTCCCGCACCTCCTCCAGAGTACTCTGGAAGGAAGCGATGAGAGGGTGTGGAAGCTTTCGTATGAAGCCCACGGTATCCGAGAGGAGAATCCTGTGGGCGGGTGAGAGGCTGACGAGGCGTACCGTCGAGTCCAGCGTTGCGAAGAGCCGGTCCTCGACGAGAACGTCGGCGCCGGTGAACAGGTTCAGGATGGTGGACTTGCCGGCGTTGGTGTAACCGACGAGTGACACACGCGGCAGCCCCTCGCGGCCTTTCCGCTGTTCTCTCCTCTCCCTCTGGATACTGCGGAGTTTGCTGTTGAGGTGGCTGATGCGCGAACGTATGGCTCTCCGGTCAGTCTCGATTTGCGTTTCCCCCGGCCCCTTTGTTCCTATACCACCGTACTGCTTGGAAAGGTGTGTCCACTGTCTGGTCAGTCGGGGGAGCATGTACTGGAGCTGTGCAAGTTCGACCTGTGTTTTTGCCTCACGGGATCGAGCGCGGGAGGCGAAGATATCCAGGATGAGCGCGCTCCGGTCCAGAATCTTGCAGGGGATCAAGCGCTCCAGATTACGCACCTGAACGGGTGAGAGGTCGTCGTCAAAGATCACGAGGCGAATATCCTCTTCCTCCACCAGCGAGGCGATCTCTTCGGCTTTCCCGCGCCCGATGAAGTGGGCGGCCGCAATGCGTTTTCTGTCCTGGATGAAGTGTTCGACGACTTCCGCGCCGGCGGATTCAGCAAGGAGTGCGAGCTCTTCGAGGAACTCCCGTGCACGCGAACGATCCAGTGATGCTCTCGTCACGCCGACGAGAATTGCCCGCTCGGGCTGAGATGTGGAGCCTGCCTGGTTCAGATCAGCCATAGGCTATGCGATTGGAGCCGTGTCGTGTTTTCCCTCCCGAGAGATCGCCATTTCGACCACGGCGAGGAGAAGGGCGGCCCCCAGAAGATACTGCCACAACTCCACACCGTAGCGTGATTCTTTTATAATCTCCACCACCTTGTCCCCGGGTTCGAGCAGGCGTCCCCGGTCCTCCCTGACGCCAAGGGTCTGCCAGAGTGCTGCCGATTCGTCTCCGCTGATCGTTCGGAGATCGGATTCTCCCTCTCTGATATTGACTGGAAAGGCCCCGACGAGATCTTCATTTCCGCCGGCAGGACCCTCTCCAGGAATCTTCCGAACGAGAGCGTGGATTCCTGTCTCCACAGCGGGGAGCGACGCAATGTGGAGTATGCCCTGGGCGGTGAGAAACTCCGGCGCCAGACGTTCTTCCCGCTTCCCGGGAGACCGGAGGAAGAAGGTTCCCCCGTTCTCGTTTGAGTGGAGCCGGATTGTCGTCTCGATGCTCTCGCCCGTTTCGAACCTGTCCGCTTTCGCGTGCGTCGATGCCAGGTAGAGCATCGAACGATGGAGAAGGGGGGCAAAGAGGCCCTTGAGAGGGAAGTCCGACCATTCCAGCCCCGCATCGACGGCAAAGACCAGAACCTTCCCGTTACCGGTCTTGAATTCGGTTAGGAAGCTGCTGCCGTCGGAGAGACCGATGATGGCGTGTCCGGCGGCCCCGGGAGCGGGACTGAATGCCGTACGTATCCTTGGAGATTCCACTGATGGGGATGTCTTCTCCTGTGGGCTGGTCTCCTTGAACATCTCGTCGAACACCGGGTGATCCATATCGATCCTGGAGAAGGAGAGGAATGACTCGGTGGTCGGGTCTCGCGGAGCGCCTGCCTGGCCTTGAACCTGCCTCGCGGGGGGAATCGCAAGAGCGCGAAAGAGTGATCTGTTGTAATTTGAGAGGTTGCTTTCGGGGCCCGGAAAAATCATCAACCCCCCTCCGTTTCTGACGAACTGCCCGAACCGGTCTCCGACCGTCGGGGTGAACTCCGGGACACCGCACAGAACGAGGACATCGTACCCTGAAAGGTCCAGGAAGGGGAGACGGTCAACGGCTTCCCGGTCCACACCAAACAGGCCGGCAGCTGTTGTGTCGCCCCCGAGTGTCAAGGCAAGCTCTGCGAAACGCGTTGCGGGCCCTGTTGTCCCGACCAGGAGTATCCGGATGAGCCGGGGAACCGTGATGGTGAAGTAGAAGGAGTTGTCGATCTCCAGAACATCGTCTTCCAGTTCCAGGTGCGCCTCCAGGATTCCCCGCCGTTTTGGAAAAAGTGTGAAGGGGACGCTGGCCGTGCTCCGCGGGGGTATGGTGACCGATTGCTGGGCAACCCGCGATCCATCCAGATAAACGCTCACGATGGAGTTCTGCACGGTGATCTCGCCGGGATTCCGGACCGTGGCCTCCAGAGAAACGGGTCTGTCTTTCGCGAGTATCTGTGTCCGGACCTCGACCGGGCCGGCCCCCAGGTTGCTTCCCGTTGACGGAGGCACGGTCATGAGGAAGCAGCGAACGTTCGGGTCCAGCCCCTGGGCGGAATCCACGGGAGTGTCGGCAAGCGGTATCTGTGTCCTCTGGGCGTCCGAGACGATATAGAGTTCGTTGTTCGGATGGGTCGAGCGTCCCAGGATCTCACGGATATGGGGAAGCCCCTCCTTGAGCGGGACCGAGATTTGTGAAGTCTCCATCGTGGAGAGAGAGTTGAGGGCCGCTGGGACGGAGGAGGCCGCTTCCCCCGAAAAACCCTTCTCCCGGAGTGAGGAGAGTGGGATGAGGAAAACCGTGTCATCCCCATCGGCGCTCTCCAGGATATCGTGGATGGCATCCCGGGCCTGAGAAAAGAGCGCTCCCCCGGTATTGCGCATCCCCATGCTGGGGGAATCGTCCAGCAGGATCACGATCGTGCTGGAGGCGCGGCTGCCCATCACGCCGGCGAGTGATCCGCGGAGGGCGGGACGCGAGAACGCGAGGACGAGGAGAATGACCAGCAGGGTTCGGAGGAGGAGAAGGAGCAGCTGCTGTATCTTGAGACGACGCAGCGAGGTTTTCTGGAGTTCTTTGAGAAACCGGAGCGAGCTGAATTCGACTGTCCGGAGTCGCCGGAGGTTGAGAAGGTGGATAAGAACAGGAATCGCCGCCGCCGCGAGTCCCACCAGCACGAACGGGTTCAGAAACGTCATAGACCTACCTTCACGCGAAAAAGTTGGGGAAAAATCGGCTGAGATGCAACTTGACTTTCCTGGGGAATCCGGATATATTGGCCACACACACACAGTACGCTCGCTTTTTCTTTCACCCGGTTCTCTACCCCCTTCGCATGCGCAATCGCACGTTTCTGATTCTCTGGCCCCTCTGCCTCTGCATGCTTGGCCTGGCACCTGCAGACAGTCGAGATGAGAGGGACGAAAGCCTGCGTCTGCTCAAACCGGCGGACGACACAGACCGGAACTACACCGACGCCGGGAACATCGGGCTCACCATATCGAATTTCGGAACGATCGGCACGCGGAATTCCTACTGGCCGGACCAGCCCTCCTGCGAATACCCGCTCGGCTCCCGTATCGAGCACGTGTACCAGGGGGGATTATGGGTGGGGGCGGTCTCCCGGATCTCCGGCGAACAGCGGGTCAGTACCGGCGCGACCGACAGGGCCTCTGGATCCAGAATCGGCCAGGGATACGAATACACGTCGGACATTGGCTCGGGGTTGGTGGAACGGTCCAGTCTCTCCGAATCCCAGTTCTTTTCCGAGGACGCGATCAGTCATCAAGACTTCCTGGGTTTCTACACCGATCTGAACCGCACGAACCCCACGACGGGCGATACCATCCCGGAGCACACCCCGTTGGGGTTGAGCGTGAGACAGGAGAGCTACGTCTGGAACTTCCCGTTTGCGGACTTCTTTGTCATACTCAATTACACGATATACAACGTCGGCGCGGACACGCTGGATTCGGTCTACGTCGGGTTCTGGAACAACGCCGTCGTCCGGAACACGAACAACGTGCGGCCGGGGACGCCGGGCTACTTCAACCATGGTGGCAACGGTCTCCTTGACACGATCCGGATGAAGTACACGTTTGATTTCGACGGCATACCCACCCCGCCGGCGGCTGACAGCTACATCGGCATCAAGCTTCTGGGGTGCAACCCCTTCCCGCGGAGCATTGATTCACTGGCCGACCTGCGTCAGCGGGCGTACTACAACACCTGGCGTTTTCGGAGCTCCAGCGGTGATGTTGACTACTTTTCGCCGGATGACGATGCAGAGAACATCAACGGGGCCAGAAGCCGCTATGATCGGTTAACAGCTTCACTCCCTCAGCAGAAGATTGCCAGCCTGAGGTTGCAGGCCGATAATATGACCACGCTCCTCTCCACGGGCTCCTTTGGAACCCTGTTTCCCGGAGATTCTCTCAACGTCGTCTTCGGGTTGATCTGCGCGCGCAAGGCGGGAACCGAGCTGGCGCGGAATGATACGTACGAACAGAGAAAGACTCTGACGAGCAATGCCGCCTTTTGCCAGCAGGCGTATGATGGAGAGGATATTAACGGGAACAACCGGCTGGATCCCGGGGAAGACATCAACGGAAACGGAAAACTGGACCGGTACCTTCTTCCGCAGCCGCCGAGCCCCCCGAAGGTGAGGGTGGAGCTGGCGAGCCGATCCATCGAGGTCTACTGGGACAGGTCGACCTCGGAGCTCTCGATTGACCCGATCACCAAGGAGATGGACTTCGAGGGGTACCGGATTTTCCGCACCAACGCGACGCCGGAGTCGGCGGATCCGTCAGAGCTCTTTCTCACACTTTCGCTGGCCGGGGAGTTTGACGTGCCCGACAACGGTGTGGGATACAACACCGGTTTCGGACAGATAGAGCTCACCGAGCCCGAGTACTTTCCGGGGGATACCGTTGCCTACTGGTACAAGTTCCCCCCGGCGGGCGCGGGTGTAACGCATCTCAACGGATGGCAGTATCTCTACGGTGTTGCGGCGTTTGACAGGGGTGATTCGGCCGCGGGGGTCACCTCTCTCCAGAGCAGGGTGGAGGTCCGCCGGGTCGTCCCCGGCACGCCCGCGACATCCGAACCCGATGAGAGGGTGGGGGTCTATCCCAACCCCTACTATGCAACCGCCGCGTGGGACGGTCTGGGTGAGCGGAACCGGAAGATCTACTTCTACAATCTTCCCCGCCGTTCCGAGATTCTGGTCTACACGCTTGCCGGAGATGTGGTGGCGGAGATACTGCACGATGCCAACACGTATGACGCCTCGGACATCGAGTGGTTCCGTCGGTTCGAGGGGTCCGGGACAGCGGCAGAGTTCGCGGGAGGCGAGCACGCGTGGGATCTCATTTCGAAATTCGACCAGGCGATAGCTACCGGTCTCTACCTCTTTACCGTCCGGGATTTGGAGACGGGAGAGACCAAGACAGGTAAGTTTGTTGTGATAAAGTAAACCCAAAACAGTGGAAGGAAGGAGAAGCACAATGAGAGGTCCTTTGGTATTCCTCGCAGCGCTTGCTGCATTTGCGGTGGCGCAGACGGCCGCGCAGTTTCCAGACGCGACCGTTCGGGAACTGCAGGAAGTTTCCTTTGATTCGTTGGTGGTTTCCGATTCGCTTCAGAACACCATTCCTCAATACACCTGGTCGCTCCAGACCTCGCCTCGTTACAACACGGCAACTCTGGAAGGTGACACGGTGACGGTTACCGCCGTTGTCGTGATTCCCGCCAAGACAATGACGTTCACCGCCGGGGGATTCACCATGCTGCTCTATGACTCGGGTACGGTGGATTCCTGGGGGGCGATACTCGTGCGCGCAGGAGTTCCCTGGGACAGCCCCCCGGGAGATACCGCTCAGACGATCCTGGATGGATTTCTGACACCCGAAGCGGGTGACGTGATTCGGATGACAGGGTTTGTGAGTGAGTTTCCTGACTGGAGCATGAACAGCGTCACACAGTTTGAACCCGCGCTGGGTTATCCGATCACCGTTGTCGGCTCCGTGCCCAAGGTGGAGCAGGTCTCAAAGACGGTGTCGGATTTCTATGAGGGTCTCTTCCCCGGGGGGAAGGTGAAGTACACTACGGGAGAGCCGCTTGAGGGGATGTACGTGGAGCTCACCGATCTGACCGTTGACGGAAAAGTAAACATCGGCAGGGGGACGTTTAGTATGGTCGATGTGCTGGGAAATCAGATTACCACGTATGATGCATCCCGATATTTCACCAAAGGGCACGGGAGCGGTGTTGTCTATCCTGCTGACCCAGACTGGCAGTACTTCTATGATTCGGTTCTCGTGGTGGGTGCAAAGGTAGACACCATACGCGGGATGATTACGACGGTCTCCGGGAGTGAGGGCCCGCGCGGGTACCGGATTGCTCCTCTCTATCGTGGGGACGTCATTCTGGGTGACATTCTCCCGGGCATATCCACGCACAGACGGAACCCGGTCATTGTATCGTCTGACAGCGTGGCCCGGATCAGCGTGCGGGCGTTCAAGCAGGTCGGGGGGAAGGACATGGCCAGTGTCGCGCTCAAGTATGCGCTGGACGAGGGCTCCTCGTTTGATGCAGTGGCGATGACGTATGACCCGGCCGACTCTCTCTACAAGGGAGAGATTCCCAATCAGGTGGCGAACACGTTGGTGCGCTATTTTATCGAAGCAACCGATGTCGCGGCAAACACGAGTCTCCTGGCCAGCTCCGCGTTCGGTGGCTTCGGGACAGACACGTCCAAAGGCTTCTTCTTCTATACGGTGCTGGACCGGCCCGTGATGATCAAGGATCTCCAGTACACCCCGTTTGAGAACGGCCGGAGCCCCTACATCGGCGCGGAGGTGACCGTGGGCGGCATCGTGACCGCTGATACGTCACACCTGGGCATCTCTCCCCTCAATGTTGCGGGTGCCAACGCGTGGTTCATTCAGAACGGGAACGAGCCCTGGAACGGGATATGGGTCACCCCGAGCACCGACAGTACGCTGCCGAGTGTCCGGAACGGTGACAGCATCTTCGTGACGGGGACCGTCCAGGAGCAGTTCGAGATCACGCGGATCGGGAATGTGGAGCAGGCCGTCTCCATCGTCTCTTCGGGTAACCCGGTCCCCGAGCCGGTTCTGCTGCAGACGGGTGACTTCGGGCCGAACGTTGGAAACGGGGGTCAGACCGCGGAGCCGTATGAAGGGATGCTTGTCCGGTTCGAGGATGTGGCCGTGACAGACATCTATCCGGTCTGGTCAGATCCGACGGAGTATCACATCGATGACGGCTCCGGGCCGATCCTGGCGCGCCAGGACGGGAAGAACTCCTATTCGAACGTCCCCGATGATTCCACCAGCGGCAAAACAATCATCTACCAGGGTACCACGATCTCCTCCATCACCGGGGTCATCCACTACAGCTTCAACCGGTACAAACTAACTCCACGCACGGATGCCGATTTCGGTATCGTGACGTCGGTGGAAATCACCCGGGAGCCGGAGATGCCGGCGGTCTACGCCCTTGCGCAAAACTACCCCAACCCGTTCAACCCGACGACAGTCATCCAGTACAGCGTACCGGCTGCCGGACTGGTCTCGTTGAAGGTCTTCAATGTGCTCGGTCAGGAGGTCCGGTCGCTCGTCAACCACCAACAGGCGCCGGGGACATACCGAGTGAGCTTTGATGCGCGGGGACTGGCAAGCGGACTCTACTTCTACAGGATCACATCGGGGTCCTTTGTGGACATCAAGAAGATGTTGCTTCTCAGATAATGCGACTCTCAGGGCGGCCCCGCTCCGGGCAACCGGCGGAGCAGGGACCATGAGGGTATCTACAGGTGGAGCGGAGCAGGTATGACTGCGAGGAGGTGGTACCATACTCCTTTTGTGCTGGTGTTTCTTATCTTCGCGCTCAGTTGCGAAGAGAAGATAGCCGACAATCCCGTGGCGGAGGGGCCGCCAAAGACATTTCTCTGGTTGTTCCCCGACTCGACGGTGGGGGTCGGGGTCAGCCGCCAGGATATTCACTGGTGGGGTGAGGACCCGGACGGTGTGGTCAGGGGGTTCCTCTTCTCGTTCGGTATTGTCGAGACCGACGTCTTTGAACCACCCAATCCCGACACGCTCAGGTACACCTGGGTCACCACCAACGATTCGACCGTTTTCTTTCCTCTTGACACGCTGTTTCGGAAGTACCTCGTTTCGGTCCGCGCGGTGGACAACAATTTTCCCGGCCTGCCGGAGAAGAGTGTTGTTCGTAACCTTCCCACCCCGTTCTGGGACAGGAACGACAACGGTCTGCTGGACCCGTCTGATGAGGAGCTTCCGGATCTTCCCGCCGCGATGGACCCGAAGGGGGCGGCCCTCACGTTTCCCATCAGAAACACTCCGCCTCAGATCGGCTTCCTCCCCAACCCGTTCGATGGTTCGGCTCTCAAGCAACCCGACACCACATTTACCGTGGCGACGTTCGCCTGGAAGGGGACCGATTTCGACGGTGATAACACCCTCTCTACATACCGTTTTGCCCTGAACGACACTTCTGCTGATCGCTGGTTCACCGTCCCTCTCCGTGACACGATAATCACGCTCGTGGTGCCCCGTTCCCGGAGCGATGCCGCGGCCGGCGAGGTGACCGCGGATGTCTACGGAGGCTACTTCCTGGAGAGACGCTTTCTGGGTGAGGTGGCCGGACTCCGGCTTGACGCCCTCAATGTGCTCTACGCGCAGGCGCAGGACGTGGCCGGTGAATTCAGCCAGACCATCGTGATGCCATCTTTTGATGACCACTGGTATGTACGAAAGCCCCGGGGCCGGATGCTCATCGTGAGTGACTATATCAACTTCGATGCCGCCCTCGCGTATGAGACGTACCGGTCTTCGCTTGCGGCTCTCCCGGGTGGCGCCTATGCGACCGTTGAGCGTGTTGATATCGGTCTCGGTCTCACGGCAACCCAGAAGTCGCAGGGGACACCCGGCAGGCTCGTCCCCCCTTTCATTGATCCGGCCCTCGTGCATACGTTTCTCCTCTTTGACGAGGTGTTGTGGTACACGGACCAATTTCCGAGCCTGGGCGTTGCACAGCTCTCTCTCTTCACCTACATGCAGAATGGCGGACGGGTCCTCTTCTCGACCTCGTTCCAGACCACAGTCGACCCGAGCGGCGCTCTCCGGGATTTCGCCCCCATCGACAGCATAAGCGGCGTGGATCTCTCTCCAACGCGGCCGTCCGTCCCGCCCGCCGTAGCCGGTGACACCAGGATTCCGGCCAACTTCGTTCTTGTCCCGGACAGTGCGAGTCCGGAGGAGCCCTATCCGCAGCTCGCGTTCAATGCATCTCCAGTGATTCATTCCATCTTTATGCGACCGGTCTACCGGCGGTCGGACGCGAGGTACATCTACCATCTACAACTCGATGCGAGGGTGCCGGCCAGATACATCGGCGCTCCGAACGTGGCCGTGATAGACGGTGCCCGGACGATTATCTTCTTCGGAATGCCGCTTCACCTGCTGAACAACACCGACGCCGGGAACCCGCTGGGGTTGACGGCGTTTTTTGCACGAGCTTTTGCCGAAGAGTTCAATCCCCTTCAAAGGGTGGACAGGCGTAAATTCTGATGAGACGGTTCCGAACTTCTCTTGCATTTTTCTTGATCTGCGCGTTCGCGCCCGGTCTGCTCACCGGGCAGACAGCCCGGAAGGGGGCCATCGTGGGGAAGGTCTTTGATGCCGCGACCCGCGAGGGGCTTCCAGGCGCAAACGTCCTCATCAAGGGAACCTACTACGGTGGAGCCAGCGACTTCGAGGGGAACGTCCGCATCATGAACGTGAACCCGGGGACATACACGCTTCAGGTTTCCCTCCTGGGCTACACGGCGATGCAGTTCACGAACATCGTTGTGGAGCCCGGCGACACAGCCACCTTCTGGGCACCTCTGCAGGAGACCGTGTTGACGCTGGATCAGGATATCGTGATCGTGGGAGAGAAGCCGCTCTTTGATATAGAGGAGACGGCCAGCCGGCGGACAATAGGACAGGAGGAGATCAAGGCGGCGGCCGTGCAGACGGTCCAGAGCATGGTCTCGCTCCAGCCGGGGGTGGTCTTTGTGGACGACGAGATCCACATCCGTGGCGGACGCACACATGAGAATGCCTATCTGCTGGACGGGGTCTCCGTGCAGGATCCCCTTGCCGGAACGGGCTTCGGCCTTCAGCTGAGCCCCGCCTCCATACAGCAGGTGGAGGTCCTCACCGGCGGGTACAATGCCGAGTACGGGCAGGCGACATCGGGGATCGTCAACATCACCACCCGGGAGGGAGCCGACAGGTATTCCGGCGCGGTCGGGTACAAGACCGACCACTACGGTCTGAACAACGAATCGCGATCCGACTGGAACACGGATATCCTTGACATCTACCTGAGTGGACCCGAGCCGATCACATCGTACGTGCTGCCGGCGGTGGGTCTGGACATACCCGGGCAGCTGAGCTTCTTCGGGACAGCCTACGCGAACTCCACCGACGGGTACACCCGCTGGGTGGAGACGATCGGGAGTGACAACAGACCCATCGGCTATGAGATACAGGCGCCATCGAGTCTCTTCTCCTCCCTTCTTGGTACTTCCCGCTATTCACCGCGGCGGGGCAACAGCTACTCGTGGCTCGCCAAGCTCACTTACCGGCCGACAGCTCCGATCAAGCTCTCCTATGCTTACAACCAGTCTGTCGCAATAAACCAGAATACGCAGACGGTCCAGGTGACGCTGGAGCGCGTGGAGCCCAATCCCGGGTACCAGTTCCTTTTCCAGTACATTCCCGACAGCGCCAATACGTTCACGCAGAAAAACATCCAGCACATCGTCTCGTGGACGCACACTCTGAGCAAGCAGACCTTCTACGAGCTGAAGTTGAGCAAGTATACGGCGCATGTCCGGGGTGACGCGAACGGGAAGAGGTTTGATGCCTACCTCGCGCCGATGGATATCGTTGATTACCCGATCCGCTACTTTAATTTGGGGACCGACACGATCGGTGTCGTTCCGGGCGATGGCTTCTACGACCTGGGCTCGCCGACGTCCTGGAGGGACCACTACATAGACGAGTACACGGTCAAGCTGGACCTGACCAATTTTTTCAGCGAGCGGAACAAGTTCAAAGCCGGGATCGAGATGCGATTCCAGCAGATGCAGATGGCCGATATCGTGCGGCCCTGGATCGGGACGCTCGGGTTTGACAACGACATCTATACCGTGAACCCGGCCCTGGGGGCGATCTACCTGCAGGACAACCTGACGGTGAGCGGGATGATCCTGAACGTGGGGTTGCGCCTGGACTACTGGGCACCGGGGACGTACGTGGATGAAGTTGCGAAGGACACCTCCACCGCTCTCATCGTTCCGATTCCACTGCGCGAGGCGTATCTGGAGGACACCTTCACCCTTTTTGGTCGTCAGATGAAAGCGCGGATCAGTCCGCGCATCGGGATCTCGCACCCCATCAGCGACAACCAGACCCTCTTCTTCTCCTACGGACACTTCTCGAAGTTCCCACGGCCGCAGTTTGTCTACTCCAAGCTCCGGCGTACGAGCGTCCGTTCTTCGCTTCCCGTCGGGAACCCGAACCTCAACCCGGAGACCACCGTGGCGTACGAGCTGGGGATCCGGAATCAGCTCTCCGGGGATGACGTTCTCACGGTGACGGCGTTCTACAAGGACATCTTCGACTATATTACGGAGAAGCGGGTCCGGCGTCTCTCTGAGACGGGGGGCGCGCAGTTCTTCACCACCTATCTTAACTCCGACTATTCCCGTATCCGCGGGATCGAGCTGGAGTACAAGAAGCGGATCGGAAACTGGTTCCGGGGTTCGTTCTCCGGATCCTATTCGGTGGCCACCGGGAAGAGCTCTACTCCGAACGAAGACCAGCTCCGGTTGCAGCAGGGTGAGCCGGAGAACATCAAGGAGAGGTTCCTCATCTGGGACAGGCCCATTCAGCTGGCATTCAATCTGAACTTTATCATTCCGAAGGGGAAGCCCCTTTTCGGGTTCGGGAGAGGCATTCTGGATGACTGGAACTTCTTTTTCCGGATCTTCTACCAGTCGGGGAGGCGTTTCACACCGTATCTCCTGGTCGGGACCGATGCAGCCACGGGCCGGCCGGAGTACATTCGGGACATCACCCGCGAGCTGGGGATGGTTGGGGATGACTGGTTGATCTTGAATTTCAATATCGAGAAGTTCTTCGATTTCGGGTTCGGTACGCTGGTAGCGAGTGTGGAGGTTCAGAATGTCCTGGATCGGAAAAACACGCAGATCGTGAACCCGGTCACCGGACGCGCCTACGAGTTTGGCGATCCCACGCCTCTGAGCTACAACGATCCGCTCTTTCCACAGCTCACCGGGGATATCGATCCGTTTCCGTACAACCCTGCACGGTATCTGAGCCCCAGGACGCTGCTGCTCAGTCTGGCATTCAGGTTCTGAGATGAAAAACCGACTCTTCCTGCTAACGCTCTTTCTTGCGGGTGCCCTCCCCGCGGCCCGTGTGGAGGCCCAGCTGCTCCCCAATCTGGGAGGACAACGGGTCGGGATCTCTGCGTTTCAGTTCCTGAAGCTGGGAGTTGGGGCACGCGGCGTGGGGATGGGAGAGTCGTTTGTGGCGGTGGCGAACGATGCGTCTGCCCTCTACTGGAACCCCGCCGGGATGACCCAGTTCTCCGAGAACCAGGCGATGGCCGCTCACACCGCGTATGTCGTGGATATCAGCCACGAGTTCTTCGGGGTTGTCTACCATCTGACCGAGAGCGATGCGATCGGGGCTTCCTTTACCGCCCTCCACATGGAGGATATGGAGATCACGACGGAAGCACAGCCGTTCGGAACGGGGCGGTTCTTCTCCTTCGGGGACGTGGCGCTGAGCTTCTCCTACTCCAGAAAGATGACTGACCAGTTCAGTTTTGGAGCCACGATCCGGTATGCGCAGGAGACACTGGATGTTCTGACGATGCGGTCGTTTATGATCGATCTGGGGACGTTCTACTGGACGGGGCTGGGGTCCTCCCGGTTTGCCGTCGTCATCGCCAATTTCGGAGGAGATGTGTCGCCGGAGGGTTCGGTGACCAATTTCAACGGGGACGAGATCGGTACGTTCCAGTCGTTTTCGCTTCCCACGGTTTTCAAGCTGGGTTTCGCAATTGACCCTATCGACTCGGAGAGGCACCTTCTGACGGCATCCATACAGCTGAACCATTTAAACGACAACTCCGAAAATCTCCGCTTTGGGCTCGAGTACGGATGGAACAGCATCTTCTACCTCCGTGCCGGAGTCAAGCGGACCATCGATCAGTCGCTCCTTGGCGAAGACGCGACGACATCCGAGAGCTATTCCCTGGGGGCCGGTGTGCAGGTTCCCCTCGGGGTCAGCACAATCGGTGCGGACTACTCCTATTCGGATTTCAGCAGGCTGGGCGAGGTGCACCGTCTCGCCGTGGCGTTCACATTCTAGCGCATGGTACGGAAACTCCTCTACATCATCGTTCTCTCTGTAGTGGTCCTCGGGGGCTGCGAGGAGAGGCTTGACCTGGCGACGCTGCCGGAGGCGGTTGAAGAGTCTCTGGACACGGTCTACCTGCCGCTCTACCCCTTCTACCCGGGGTACACGGGCGCGCAGGACATCGTGATCGGGAACGATCAGCTCCTCTACGTTGCCGACACGAGGGCCAACCGTCTGGTCATGCTGAACCGCGCCGGGCAGTTCGTGAGTGCGCGGGAGATGCTCCACCCGATTTCCGTGGCACAGGACACGAGGCTGGACCTTCTCGTCGGTGGTGAAATCGTGGCTGCGAACGGGGACACGGTAGGCGCGATCTTTCGCATCCACCTCGTCTCGGCCTCCCCCGATTCGGCGCACCGCCTGGAGGTGGCACCCATCGACACGGTCTGGACGGAAAACGCGCGCCCGCGGAGGCGCTTTCCGGGGATCACCATCTTCGGAGACAACACGTATTTCGCCGTGCGGACGGGACCGGACAACAGCAGTTTTATTGATCCCGACGGCCGGGTGCTCCTCTTTGACCGGACCGATTTCTTCATCACCCCCGTGCCGGGGCTGACGACGCGTGTGGGAACGGGAATCACGGACATCAACAAGCCGACAGGGATAGCCTCGTTCCCCGGGGTGAAGGATTTCGTCCTGACGCAATCCTCGGAGGGAGTTGCCTACGGCGGGATCTGGATGCGGTACGAGCAGACTGTGGATTTCGACGGGTGGCTCCCGCGTTTCGATCCCGCGGATCCCAATGAGCGATTTGTGGACTTTATCCGTCCAAACCGGTTTGTTCTGGCGACGTCCGTTGCGATTGACCGGTCCCGCCGTGACGTGTTCATTGCCGACGCGGAGCTGGACAGCGTCTTCAAATTCAACAGCCGCGGGCGCTTCAAGACCGAATCCTTCGGGTTCTACAATTCGGGCGAAGTGATGAAGCGCCCCACGGGTCTCGCGCACTTCGAGAAGGTGCTCTACGTTCTGGATGCAGAGGTGGGTCAGATCATGCGTTTCCGCCTCAGTACCGATGTTCCGCGGTAGGGTGGTTCTTGATTTTTCCGAACGAATGAGCTACTTTGTGTCGTTAGGAATGTGTGCAAAAGAATAGAGAATGCCCTCCCTGCCCAACCGTTTCCACCGTGCTCTCCTCCTTTTTCTCCTGGGCGTCTGTTTTCATGCATCCTCTTCTCCTGCCGGCCAGGAACCCGCAAAGCAGCGGATACTCGTTCACCCCGAATTCCGTGACGCCCGCCCGATGGCAAACGATGTCCTGCCAAGAAGACAGCTTCGACGTCCCAGGATCGGTCTCGTCCTGAGCGGAGGGGGGGCCCGGGGCATGTCGCATATCGGTGTTCTAAAGGCGCTGGAGCGCCACCGGGTGCCCATCGACTTCATCTCCGGCACCAGCATCGGGGCAATCATCGGGGGGCTCTACGCCTCCGGATGGACCATTGCCGAGATCGAGAGCATTGCGCTGCACACGAACTGGGACGAGGTCCTCTCACTTGTCGAGGACACGAGGAGAACCGAGCTCTCTCCCGATCAGAGACTTGCCGTTGATCGAAGCTTCCTTGTAGTCAGGTTCAGAGGTCTCCAGCCCGTGATTCCGCCCGCCGTGTCGAGCGGACAGCGTCTGACCGACATGCTCAGCACGCTGACGCTCCAGTCTCTCTATCATCCCAACCCCAGTTTTGACGATCTCAAAATCCCCTTCAGAGCAATTGCGACTGATCTGGTCTCCGGCAAACGGGTCGTCCAGAGCGAGGGATCGCTTGCCGAGGCGCTCCGCGCCACCACGACCGTTCCCCTTCTGTTCACTCCCATTGAAAAGGAGGGGATGCAGCTCGTGGATGGGGGTCTCGTGACGAACATTCCCGTGGACGTCGCAGAGGACGCGGGGTGCGACATCGTCATTGCCGTAAACGCCACAAGCGGACTGCGTCGATCGGACGAGATGAAGACACCGTGGGAGACCGCGGACCAGATCATGGGAATCATGATGCAGCTCTCCAACGCAGAGCAGCTGGACAAGGCGGATATCGTGATCACACCTGATGTGGGCGGTCATCTCTCTTCAGACTTCTCCGGGCTGGATTCGCTGGTTCGGCTGGGTGAGGAGAGCGCTGAACGGGAAATCCAGAGGTTCCGTTCCCTCTATGAAGAGACGCGGGCGGAGTTGCTGGGTTTTCAGAAGGTCAAGCCGTCACCGGTGTTCCCGCCCGGGGATGTCAGTTTCTCGGGGGCGTGGGCTCCGGACAGCCTGCTCCAACATATCAGGGCTGAGGCACGGATGCGGGGGATCTCGCTGGAGGATGTGAAGGACCATGTGAACCTCCTTTACGCCCTGGGGGATTTTCAGGATGTGCAGGCCGAGATCATATGGGATTCGGCCTCGACCCATGTCAGCTACAGACTGGATCCCAACCCTCTGCTGAGAGGAGTCCGGGTCGTCGACGGGGAGAGTATCCCCGGGGAGTTGCTGGAGGGACCTTTCCGTCCGCTTATCGACAGGCCGCTCAACAATAGCACCACGAACTCGGCCCTGGAGAGCGTCCTGCGGATGTACCGGGAGCAGGGCTACTCCCTTGCCCGCATCGATTCACTCCACTTCGAACGGGAAAAGGGGGTGCTCACCCTTGTCATCAACGAGGGGCTGATAGACCGGATCGATGTCGAAGGGGAATCGCGGACGAAGGACTGGTATGTCCTCAGGGAATTTCCTCTCAAAGAGGGTGACGTGTTCGATATTGAGAAGGCCCGTGAGGGGATCTCCAACATCAATGGTACAACCCTCTTCGAGTACGTCTATCTCGAGGTTGCATATCGGGACCGCCGTCCGCTGCTGACTCTTCGCATCAAGGAGCGTCCGTCCCAGCTGATGCGTTTCGGCCTCCGGGCGGACAACGAGCGCAATCTCCAGGGGTCGGTGGAGTACAGCGATGTGAACTGGAGAGGTGCGGGAATGCAGCTCGGTCTGAGCGTTTCCGGCGGGTCGCGAAACGTCGACATTGTGGGGCAGTTCAGCGTCCGGCGCCTGTTTGACACCTACCTGACTATCGGTGTCACGGCGTTCGGCGGGTTCCGCGACAACTACGTCTATGCTGAGACCACTTCTCCGGGCGAAAGGCGGTGGGAGTTGGAGCGGGTGGGGGAGTACCGCGAGCAACGATACGGCGCAGATCTTACATTCGGGAGTCAGCTCGAGCGTCTGGGAAACGCGTTTGTGAAGTACGGTCTCCAGGATGTCAGGATTATCGACAGAAAGAACACCGCACCGCTTGAAGACCGATACCGTCTCAGCGTTGTCACCGTGGGGACGGTCATCGACTCCAAAAACAGCTACCCCTTCGCGACGGGCGGCATCGGGCTGGATGTCTCCTACGAGATCGCCTCGGAGAGGCTCGGGACCACCTCCGGCGAGGGGTACAATGCCCTCCGGCTGGAATACGAGGAGTATATTTCCCTGGGAGAACGCTTTTCGTTCCACCCGATCCTCACGGTGGGTTTCGCGGACAAGACCATGCCACTGAGCGAGCAGTTTCGCCTCGGCGGGCGGGATTCTTTCTTCGGAACCCGGGAGGACGAGAGGCGTGGGCGTCAGCTCCTGCTGCTCAATCTGGAACTCCGGTACAGGCTCCCGTTCAGAATCCTCTTTGATTCCTATCTCCGGTTCCGGTACGATCTCGGAATGATCTCGAAGGTCCCGGAGGAGATAAAGTTCAACACTCTTCGTCATGGTGTCGGACTCGAGCTTGCGATCGACACACCCATCGGGCCGGCGTATTTCAGCGCTGGTCAGGCCTTCTTCTTCAACAAGGATCTTCCGGAGAACCCGTTGCAGCTGGGCCCGCTTCTTCTCTACTTCCAGATAGGCTACGAACTGTAGACGACCCCGGTTTCTTTCCCTTTTTGTCACTATATTCCCGGCCGAGACACTACCATATTCCTCGAGAGATTCAAACAGTATGACGACGAAACCCCCATCAGCGGTCGAGCCTGCGCCGGAGGACAGCCTCGCAAAGATCGCGCACGGCAGCGTCGAGGGAATTCCGGCGGTTGATTCGCACGAACTCGACCGTCTGGGTTACAGCATCTGGCTTTGGTTGAAGTATCAACGAGATCCGCTGGAAATCGCTGTGCGGACGACCAGGGCGCGCTTGCTCATCAGCGAAGAGGAAGCCCTTCAGCGAATCACCGCCAAGTTGCGGTCGCACGGAATCAGCATCTAGGAGATACTGGCGATGGATCTGGGCCTGCAGGGACGGGTTGCGATTGTCTGTGCGTCGAGCCAGGGGCTCGGGAAGGCGACTGCCACCGGTTTTGCCCGTGAGGGCGCCCATGTGGTGGTCTGCTCCCGAGACAGGAAGCGGATCAAAGCGGCTGCAAAGGAGATCCGTGAATCGGTTCCGGAGGGGGACGCAACGGTCCTTCCCGTAGTGGCCGACCTGAGGAAGGCCAGAGACATCAGAAACCTGGTCGCCGTAACGAAGAAGCGCTTCGGACGGATAGACGTACTGGTGACGAATGCCGGCGGGCCTCCGGTCGCGACCTTCCCCGACCTGACCGACAGGATGTGGCAGCAGGGGATCGAACAGAATCTCATGAGCACCATCCGCTGTATACGGGAGGTCCTGCCGGAGATGGAAAGACAGGGGTGGGGTCGAATCGTCAACATCACGTCGGTCTCAGCCAAACAGCCGATTGATGATCTGGTCATCTCATCCACGATCCGTCCCGGGATTTTGGGTCTCTCCAAGGTCCTGGCGAACCAGAACGCAAAGGACGGAATTCTCATCAACAACGTGGCCCCGGGATACATACTGACCGGGAGGCAGCGGGAGCTCGCGACGGCGCGCGCACGGAAAGCGGATCTCTCACTGGAGGAATACCTGAAGAGCGTGGCGACGGACATCCCGGCGCAGAGGCTGGGTGACCCTGAGGAGCTTGCGAACGTGATTGTCTTCCTCGCATCGGAGAAGGCCAGCTACGTGACGGGTGCGACCATCAGTGTGGACGGAGGACTTGCGAAGGGGTTACCCTAGTGGCAGCAGAAACTGTGATGCGTCTTCGTAGCGCGACCGATGGCAAGCGGACGGGTTTCGACTACACCGGAACGCACCGATACATCATCACGCTCACGACGTATCGATCGCGGCCGATCTTTGTCGAGAACGGCGTTGTCGTGACCATCCTTGACGTCCTGCGCGAGACAGCGAGGTCAGGCCAGTTTGACGTGTTCGCCTACTGTTTCGTCCCTGACCGGCTGATCGTGGTTGTCCATGGCAGGACGGCAACATCCAACATGAAGGAATTCCTGTCCACGTTCAGGCAGAAATCGTCCGCTGCCGTGGATGCCGGTCTGGGTCACCCGTTGTGGAAGAGGACGTTTCTGGAGCGGGTCCTTCGCAGAGGGGAAGAGAGCAGGAACGTGGTCCGTGAGCTCTTCAGATTGCCGGTCACTCAGGGGCTTTCGGCCTCACCGATGGCCTATCCCTACCTTGGTTCCTTCACCGAAGAGGTTCATTCTCTCGTTCGGCCCGTGAGCCGAGCGCGGGGGCGACGCCCGCGTCGCTGAGCGCCGTTCGGCAAGTCCATTCCCGTAGAACCGTTTACATCGCCCGCCGGTACGCTCCGCCCGAGAAGAGCGATATCTCTGCGGAGTCCGGACTCCCGATTTCCTGAAGATGCGGGAACGAGGAGAGGCTTGCCGCCGGGAGGATCAACTGTTTGCCGCCTCTCAGATGTGAGGTGAGGCGCAACGCGTTCGGGATGGCTTTTCCGCCGGTCGTGTTATTGAATGTCACAATGACGCGGCTGCATTTCCGGGAGAGGTTTTCCACCCTCCTTTTCAGCTCGATTAGTTCTCTGCTGTTGTAGAGGTAGTCGTAGCGGGTGTCCAGATCGTTCGCGAGCCATCCCTTTTCATTTCGTCCGTGCAGCCGCAGATATGCGGTGTCACCGACGGTTCTCGTGAAGAACGGCATGTACTGCTGCATGCGCGGGAGGTCTGCGTTGACGGGGGAGAGGCCGGAGTCCTGGAGGAACCCCGAGAGCCCTGTCTGGTCCCAGGAGCCGTGTCGGAACTCGACGGACAGCGGGAATCCGCGGAAGAGCTCTGCCAGCTTTGTCAAATGAAACCTGTTGCTGCTCGTATTGGTGAAGGAGTAGGGAAACTGCATGATGAGCCCCCCCAGCTTGTTGTGGCGTGCAAGCTCCTGAAGAACCCCCCGTATGTTCCTCGTAGCCCCCGGCCGGATCTCCCGTTTGTGAGTGAACATGGAGTGGAGTTTGATCAGAAAGAGGAAATCCCCGTTGCCCGCAACGGCTTCCGACCACCCCCGGGCATCCGAGGACGTCAGGCTTTCGTCCCAGAAGGTTGCCCGCACCTCCACCGAACTAAAAAAGGTGGAATAGTAGGAGAGTTTCTGGAGGGATGAAGATCCCGGATGGGGGTAAAAGCAGCGGTCAAGTGCTTCGTGTTCCCAGCCTCCGATTCCCATGTAGTATCGTGTCGGGCTCATCTGCTCCCTCCTCTGTTGAAAAAATAGGAAACTGCTTGACAGAACGGTTTGGATTTTGTATATTCGCTGCGGACAAGATACGACAAAATTGTCGTCCTGTCAAGTAAAAAGTAGACAAATATGTCTGTCGGGGAACCATGAAATCCACAATCGGTGAACGGCTCCGGACCGCGCGCGAAACCAAGCATCTGGACCAGGCCACGCTTGCACAGAAGGTGGGAATCGTGACCAGGACCCTGCAACGCTGGGAAAAGGGGGAACAGGTCCCGGATGGTGTCTCTATCACCAAGATCGCAAAGGCGACGAACGTCCATCCCACATGGCTGCTGACCGGAGAGGGAGAGATGTATCCCGTGCAGCTGAAACCGGACAATGTCTATCCGATCACGGGGACGGGAAGAAGGAAGTCACGGCTTTCCGACCTGCCGCTTGTCTCGGCGGTTCCTGCGGGGCGGGTCACCACGATGTTCCATCCGGACTACGTGGATAACTACGTCACCGTTGATGACGTCAAGGACCCTCAGGCGTTCGCGCTCAAGGTGAAGGGGAACAGCATGTCGCCCCGGATCGAGGATGGTGACGTCGTGATCGTGAGCCCTCAGCGCGAGGCCCGCAGCGGGGACATCTGTGTCGTACGCGTTGATGGGGAAGATACGCTGAAGAAGGTGAAGTTCGAGGGAAACTACGTCCACCTGGTCCCGCTCAATCCGGATTTCGAGCCGGTTACCGCGAAGAAGCGGGATGTGAACTTCGTCTGGAAAGTGGTCAAGCTCATCAAAGAGCTCTGAACCGGCGGCACTTTCACGGGCCGCGCTCTCGTCGTTTTTTGCTCCTGGAGAGATGGATCATCAACCCCACGAAGGTGAGCGCGAGCCCGAGAATGAGCCAGTACTTCTCATCGTCCAGAAGCCACTCTACTATCCCGACGAAGAAGAAGATGACGCCCAGTGCGATCGCGGGTACCTGAAAGAGTTGCGTGATCGGTTTCAACGGAATCTGAGTCCTACAATGCCCCTGTTGGTGCAAGCAGCTTTGTCTGGATGGTCATCTCTCGTCTCATCGGAATCCTGATTTCCCGCGGCCCGGTTCCGGTGACCATGACGTCTGAGCGTGTGATTGTTTTTCCGCCCACGTAGATCCCCTTCGTGTAGGCGAAGTAGGATGTATCGGTTCCCTCGATTGTCCCTTCTGTGACCAGGTCCATCCCTCGTTGCTTTCCTTTCCCCTCGACAGTCCCGCTCAGGACCGAGGTGATGACGGCGCATTCCATCTCCTCCACTCTCTTCAGAGCTGAGAGGGTGTTGACGCTGTGGATGGTGATTCTGAGCTCCCCGTCCCCGCTTTTCTGGAGAATCGTGTCTTTGCCGCTCCAGGTCTCTCCGATCTTTGCCGGTTTCAGAGACATATCGGGAAAGAGGGGCTGAAATGCAGGCCCCACGCTCTGCTTTCCCTGCGGGCCCAGGTCATACTGAATCGTGTCCACACCCGAGAGTTCCCTCTCTCTCCCCCCCGGGGAGAGCGTCATTCCAAAACTCTTCCCCAGGACGCCGGTAACGTCGGGGCTGAGGTCCCCGCCGGGGCCCTTGATCTTCATATTCATGGAGTCCAGCGTGATCCCGAGACGAAGATTCTCGTCCGTCATTCCTCCGGCCTGAACGGAGATGATTCTGAATTCCTGGATGTTGATGACCATGGGCTGACCCATCATCTCCATATGTTGCGCAGTCTCGGAGGAGAGCTCATACCGCAGCCTCCTGTCTTCCGGCATCCGGTACTGCAGAATCAGACCGCTCTCCGGGTCTCCCCAGAGACTCTTTTCGGCGGCACACCCGGCGATGAGGAGGACAAACAGAGAGGCAAGAATCGCCTGAGGACGAAAGACTTCCGGCTGGTTCATTATGGTTCTCCTTCGGGGTTTCTAATTGCTTCGAAAAGTAGCCGAAAACTCGCCAAGAGTAAAGTCTGAAGGGTAGCTTCTGGTTTTTCCGATACGTATTTTAGGTCTGGCCGGGAGGCCGGTGCACCCGCTTTTCAGTCTCTCACCCTGATACCCGGAGGTACATATTGATGAATAGACGCATAGTTCTGTTTCTTTCTCTCCTCTCGATGCTCATTTGTGTCGACAGAGGGCTCCCGGGTGTCCTGCAAGAGGACGTCATCCAGGTCTCAGTGATGGACATTTCGGGAGATTGGCAGGCGGGGGGCGATCTACCGTGGCAGGCGCTGATGCTGGGTCTCCAGGGTGTGGTGAATAGGGATGGACCCCGGATCTATCTGGTCTACCCGGATGACTACGAGCATCCAAACGTGAAGGCCGTGCTGGAATACTACAGGGCCAGGCATAACGTGAAGACCTCCATGATGGAGTCCCCCGAGGATGCGCTCCGGGAGTTCAGCCACTATCTAGAAGGATACGTAGTCTGGGACCCGGAGGTGGTGCCGTCCCTGATGGTCTCGTTCACCGTGGCCGGCCTGGAGGACGCGCTCATCGTCACCGAGGCGTACATCCCTCTGGCGGAGAAGTTCGGCCTGAAGCCCGTGGCCGATTTCCGCAACATATTCCGCGGGAAGTCTGACGCTGAGATCTTCCAGTGGGCGTACGATGAGTACTGGGACAGGTGCAGCCGCGACTACCTGGTCTATCTGGGGGAGTGGTGCAAGCTGGACGGGAAGCCGGGGATGGTTCCGGGTATCGCTGATTTCGGGGTTGTTCACCGGACGTTTTTCTCGGACCTGTCCGCGAGCCCGGCCGACCCGGAGGAGTACAGGCTCGCAGACAGGATCATGAGCGAAATGAACACGTACGCATACGTGTTTGGCTGGCACTCCTACTGCAAGGATCAGGAGGCGGAACATCTCACTATGGTTTCAAGGAACTCGTTGGTGATTGCAGAAGGGGTCGCCACGCTCCCCAACATGAGCTTTCACGGGAATATGCCCGCCACGCCCGGGTTTGAGTTCAAGCAGAGGGCGACGTTTGACCCGGACCCACGGATCGAGGAGAAGGTCTACCTCCTCCTGATACAGAGTGACGGGCTCGGGCTCGGTTCGTGGCTTGCTCCGGGCCGCGGCGAGATTCCATACGGCTGGGAAACAAACATGGAGTGGATTGATCTGGCCCCTGCGCTGCTACAGTACTACTATG
>JBATTW010000287.1:0-15646 GCA_049670805.1 Bacteroidota bacterium | reverse complement strand
GTATAGTTGTAGGGCCAGCCCTCGGGATAGACGAGATAGAACATAGGCTCATTGGCATTGGCAATCCCTTGGAGGCTTATGAGCATGGCTTTTGTCGGCAAATCCCCATCGATCTTCCAGTCCCCCGAGAGCTTCATCTTGTAAGCGATCTGCGCCTCTGCAGGATCTTCCTGGGGGGCACACCCGACGAGCGCAACCAGAAGACAGGCTGCGATAATGAGGAATTGTGACAGATATTTGGTCGGTTTCATTCTTCACACTCCTGGGAGAAGTCGATTATTCTGCACGTGAAAAGTCATAGATCAGGGGGGTGCCGGAGGTCCTGGTGGATCGCGATTCGGTGAGGGCCATCGTGGAGCCGTCTTCGGAAATATGGAAACGGCGCTCGATGATCACCGGTGCATCTCCCTGCGACGTCTCGATCGTTAAGCGGCTCTGGACGTAAAGCACTTTGCCGTCTTCCTCCCACCGCGCTCGGACGAGTCTCATGCTCAAAGCTCCCACGCGGGCACCCATGTGAACCTGCTCCATCCACTTCCCGTGGGTCATCGGAGCCTCCCGCTCTTGGTCATCCGAGATGACCGTGATGGAATCCGTTTGATGGTAGCGGCTTGCCCGGAGCGTTTTGATCAGCGTGACCTCCGACCCCTGCAGATGAATGTCATAGGTCATCTCTCTCCACGGATCGATATTGGTACTTCGCTTCTCTTCCAGTATCCACCTACCGGCCAGGCCGAATTCGTTTGCTTCGGCCGCTAGCTGCCCGGAACTAAAGCATGCAATCAGGAGAAGGAGCAAGATCAGCGTGCGGTTCGTACTCATGGTGGTCCTTTGCATATTCTGAAACCTAGAAAGCATAGAGGCAGGATGAGCGAAATCTACCGGCTGTGGCCAAGAAAAGCAAGGTGATTAGATCTGTTCGGTTTCATACGCATCTTGCGTGGTAAGCTCAAAGTCTGCAGCCCGCATTACACCATCCACCTGTTGCGTGGTTCGCACCCCCACAATCGCTCCGGTCACGGCCGGATGCCGGAGCGTCCAGGCGATGGCAACCTCTCCCGCCGATCTCCCGTGGCGACTTCCAACCCCTTTCAGCCGCTCCGCCATTGCCAGATTACGCTCCAGTTTCGGATCCTGGAACTCCTCACTCCGACGCCGCCAGTCATCCTGGGGCATGCCATCAATACGGTCACGCGTCATGGAACCACTCAACAGACCTGATGCCATCGGGGAGTAGACAATTACCCCCATCCCCTGGCGTTGACAAAAGGGAAGGATCTCCTTCTCTATATCGCGGAACAAGGGTGAGTACGAAGGCTGGTCCGATGTAATCGGGGCGACCGACCGGCATAGCTCCATCTGGGACACATCGAAGTTTGAAACCCCGATCCAGCGGACCTTCCCTTCTCGCTGCAGCTCCGCCATCGCCTCCCAGACCGGTCCGACGTCCTCCATTTCGAAGGGGGGCCAGTGGACCTGGTAGAGGTCGATCGTCTCTGTTCCGAGCCGGCGCAGGCTCTCCTCGCACTCGCGTCGGATCGATTCCGGGGTGAGCACCCTTTCCATCTTCCCCTCCTCGTCCCACAGGAGGCCGCACTTCGTAAAGAGATAGGGTCTGGTGCCGTCCCACTCTGCCACAGCCCGCCCGACGACCTCCTCAGAGTGGCCACAACCGTAAGCCGGTGCGGTATCGATCCAGTTGACGCCGATCTCCAGCGCTCTGTGTATGGCTTTGACTGACTCCCGGTCATCCTGGGGACCCCAGGAGAACTCCCAGCCCCCGCCGCCTAACGCCCATGCGCCAAAGCCAACGGCAGTTATCTCCAGGTCTGAATTTCCGAGCTTTCGCCTCTTCACGCGCTCCTCCGCATTGACGTCTCACTCAGCGTCCGCCGGTTCTATGTGGACAAGCACATCGGCGATCCTCGGGTTCGCGGATCGGACAGTCGCCTTCACCGAGTGAGCAATATCATGGCCGCGACGAACAGTCATCTCCCCGTTGACAACAACGTGGAGATCGACATAGAATTCGAAACCCATCTTGCGGACATAGCACTTGTCAAGACCTTCCACGCCCCTAACGGATACCGCGGCGATGCGGACCTCCTTCTCGATACGACTCGGGGGTGCAGCGTCCATGACCTCTTGAAAAGCGGGAACAAACAGTCTGTACGCGTTGTAGGCAATAATGGCTGACGCAAACAGGGCAGCCCAGTCGTCGGCAGCCTCGTACCCCGACCCACCGATGAGCGCGATCGAAATGCCGACAAAAGCCGCCGCTGAAGTGATCGCGTCGCTCCGATGATGCCATGCGTCAGTTCTGACGGCGGTACTCTGAACCTCCTCGCCAACCGAGAAGACAAAGCGGAAGAGGGACTCCTTTGTTATGACAACGAGAACGAGGACGAGAAGGGTAAACGGCGCCGGAGTGTGTTGCGGCGATTTGATCTCATGAATGCTCTGCACTGCGATGGCCATGGCCGCTGCAAGCAGGGCCGTCGCGACAAATGCGGCCGCGATTGGCTCCGCCTTCCCGTGGCCGTAGGGATGTGTCTTGTCGGGCGGGAGGGAGGCTATCTTGAGTCCGGTCCACACAATGAACGAGCTAAAAACATCCGATGCGGATTCAATCGCGTCAGCCACAAGGGCATAGGAATTGCCCAGAACGCCGGCAACACCCTTTATAAGGGCGAGAAGGGCGTTGACGACAATGCCCACGATCGTGGTACGTGCGCCTTTCCGGGCAGGGTGATGCCATTCATGGCTTGGACCAGCAGATTGTGCTTGGAACGGCCGGGTGATCTTGGGCACTGTGGGCGCCTGAAGGAGATTGAATTACAGGTGGAGCCAAGTTCACCCTAATATTGGACCTGTGAAGAACAAAATCAAGGCTGCGGGGAGATCGTGTATTTACTAGCCAGATGGCAGACAGACCGACTTCCACTTGAACGTATCAACTAATTGTGCTAGGATGTCAATCGCACACAGAGGGACCGATAATGAAAGAGAAACTGGCTGCCGTTCTGCTCATCTCCTACTTCCTTATCTCCTGCGGCAAGAAGGAAGATGTCGTTGAAATTCACCTCTGGCATTTCGGGGGCACGACGAACATGATGGAGTGGGTCCGGGCCAGAGTAGACTCTTTCAATAACACACACCCCGGCATCAGGGTTGTCCAGAGTCAGAAAAGCTGGGGCATGATCAGGGAGCTTCTCTACACCAACTTCGTTTCAGGAACCGGGCCCGACGTCCTGAACGTCCACGCCAACCACGCGGCGGAGTTCGGCGAGGCCGGGTTTTTTCACCCCATCAACCAGTTCCCCGATTTTGCAGAAGTCAGGAGCTGGTACGAACCTAACCTCTTCGCGTCGACTCGATACAGAGACAACTACTACGGCCTTCCGGCATCTGCCCTCGCTTTTGTTCTTGTTTGCAACAAAGAAATGTTTGACGCAGAGGGGGTGGCGCCTCCAAAAACCTGGTCTGAATTCAGAGAAGCAGCCAGACGCCTGACAAAGGACGCCGACGGCGATGGATCGATAGATCAATGGGGGCTCGTTCTCTTCGGAGGAGATCGGGGCGGTTTCTCCTATAGACTTGCCCCGTTTCTGTACAAGGCAGGTGTGGACATCCTGTCCGACGATCTCACGAAAGCGGAGTTTAATTCACCAATGGGCGTCGCAGCGGTCAAGCTCTTTGCCGACATGCACCAGATCGATCGTTCCATCACACCCGGCTTTCTGGCGTACACATTGTCAGAGATCAACGATCTCTTCTGCAGCAACAAGGCAGCAATGAGCATCGAAGGGCCATGGTTCAGGGACATGGTGGATGAGAAAAGCCCTGGAAAAGAGTTTTACACCGTCCCCGTCCCGGTGCCAGACGCAATGCTGGATAGATATAGTAGCTCGCCGACACTCCAGGATATGGTGATGTACGCAATCAACGTTCGGTCAACGCACCTTGACGAGTCCTGGCAGCTTACGAAATACCTGTGCAACGAAGAGGCTGATAGGGAGTTGATTACATCGGAGCTGGGAGGCATCCCGACCACAGTGAAGGTGTTGAGCGGTCTTGACGCGGATAAGAAGAAGGACTTGTCCCTCTACAGGAATGAACTACTGCACGCCCGCCCATGGCCACCACACCCGGCCATCATCAACATAGCCAAGAATGCCATCGCGCCCTGGTCTCAGAAGGCAATTATCGGAGAACTTTCAGCGCAAGCAGCGATGGATGAGGCGGCAAAAGAAGCGCAGATGATACTGGAAGGAAGGAAATGATGCGGCGTGAGAAATATACTGCGGGCTAGCTCAAGAATAGCACTTAGTTATCGTTAGCGCCTTGATTTATCCACGTTGCGATCGCCTGAATCTCCTCTTCTTCCAGAGGCTTCACGGTTGATTTCTTCCCCTTTTTCTTCCGAAGGTCGAGCGGCATCCGGTCGCCAAAGGGCGGATCATCACGGAGCTTCTGGATCAGAGGACTCTCATCAGCGTTTCCGGGTTCGACCGCGTCTCCGTGGCGCCCCCCCTCCATCAGGAGCTCGTACGAATCCAGTGAGAGCTCGCTGGGGTTGAAATTGTCCTCAGCATGGCACGGGAGACAGTTCTTCTGGATGATCGGGAATACGTCTTCCGCAAAGCTGATGGTGTCGGTCCCCAGCGACTCCTTGCCCGAAGTCTCCACCTCCTGCACGGCACGCGTCTCACTCCGGTACCACGGGGCCGCCATCGCAATCAAGAGAAGAAGAACAGGTATCGTCCGCACAATGTATGTCACGCTTTCAACCCTTCTGCTCGCGTTTCTAGAGATAGAAATGAATAAGAAACTGGAACTCATCATTGTCCACGTCGACCGGTTCTTCACGCACAAACCGGTATATCGGACGCAACTCCACCCCGGCATAGGGGAAAAACTCGAGGCCCACACCATAGCGGCTCTGGGCCCCCTCCTTCCTCTCCGTGTCCGGATCGTAAAAGTCGTACGTCACCTTGAGATCAAGCCCTTCAATCAGGAGGTAGTGTGCCTCCGCATAGACGACAAATCCCTTCTCCACCGATCCACCCTGATCAGTGCGGATAAGGTCGCCTTCACCGAGGAGAACAAATCGGCCGTAGCTGAAGGATCCCATCCCTCCATAGAGTGTGGTGTGCCCGCCGCTCTCGTACCTCCGGAAGGCATTCGCCCCCACCCCTAGCGCCAGTTCCTCACCGATGGGCCAGATCCCCTCACCCCGGAGAAGAAAGGCCTTTTCGTTCCCCACTCCCGAACCAAAACCGTCGATCGCGTTGTAGAATCCCCCCATGAACGCGAAGGCGCCGGGCAAAACGCCCACCTCCAGTCCGGTCAGCTCTGGACGCCCCCGTTCAGGGCTGAAACCGGTGAACGTCCGTATGTACGACGTGTGATCGTCGAGTCTGGTGCCGTATGCCGGCACAAATTTTCCCACCTTGACGAACCCCCGGGCCGGGAGAATGTTGAGCAGGCCAAAAACCTCGAAGCCAGAGTAGAGTCCCTTGTCCAGGTAGAGATTGATTTTCTTCGTGACTCTCAGGTTTATATAGAGGTCGCCCTGCATCTGCCAGAACGCGTTCTTTGTGGAGGACGCCGGAGCAGTCGCTCCCGTATCGGGAATCTGCTGGTAGAAGTAGAGTGTCCTGAAATCCACCCCAACGCCCAGGACATTGGCAATGACATTGGTGAAGTCCCCCAGCTGATCCTCGTCGGCCCATGTGGGAACCGGCAGGACCTCACGACCGTACTTGACGCCGAACGCCCGCCGCATGCCGCCACCCGAGGGCTTTATATGGCAGGACTGGCATTTCACTCCCATACGAGCCGCAAAACTTGGGAGTGCTGTTCCTTCGGCTACGCCGAAGATAATCATGCAGGCGATCACGCCGGCAAAGACGAACCTGTTCATCGTAGCGCCCTCATAGTGACGGATCAAAATAGACACTTGACGGAAGTGAATATACGTTTGACCCGGTCCGAATCCAACTCATGCAGATCAATTGTCCAGTGCCCCCTCGTCGATCCAGGTCCTGATGACGGCGATTGTGCCGATTGAAAGGTAGGGGCCCCCCAAATGGCATCCGTTCTTCGAATGGTTGATTCGGCGAAATCTTCTGGATAAGCAAGCTTGAATCGGAATTGAATGGGACAATGGCGGGCCCGTTATTCCCTCCCTGCATCAGCCACTGAACAGTCCCTACGTTGAGGCCGGCGTATTCACCGTGCTCACCATGACACCCGGTGCATCCGGCGCTGCGAAAGATCGGAAGAACGGTTTATGAGAAAGAAACCCCCCTCGAATGGACGGGGGCCGGCCCTGCAGTTTCCGGCTCGGTCCCCATATCGCTGCATCCAGCAAGGAGAGCCATGAACGAAGCCAGAACCATCGGCGAGACCGCTTTCTGTTCGCGCAACACATTTGACTGGGATGCATATGCAATTGACCTGGCCCGAATCCAATTCATGCAGATCAATTGTCCAGTGCCCCCTGGTCAATCCAGGCCCTGATGACGGCGACAGTGTTGTCTGAGAGGTAGGGGCCCCCCTGAGGCATACGGTTACCGAATGGCGGGTTCGGTGATAGTTTCTGAATAATCACGCTCGAATTGGCATTGCCGGCGACTACGGCGGGCCCATGATTCCCTCCCTGCATCAGCTGCTGAACCGTCCCTACATTGAGCCCGCCGTTCCCACCATGACACCCAGTGCACCCAGCGCTGCTGAAGATCGGAAGAACGTTCTGTGAGAAGGAAACCTGGCCCGGAGGGAGAGTCGGTGACGGTGCTGGCTCCGGCTCAGTCCCCATGTCGCTGCATCCAGAGAGGATGCCGATGATTCCAGCCAGAACAATTGTCGAATGCAGTCTCGGTGCACGCATCACATCTCCCTTATGGCGTTCTTCCGATCTCTGTAATATCTTATTTCACGAGGATCATTCGACGCGTCTGCACAGCACCACCGTTCGCGGTAAGCCTGTAGAAGTAGGCACCGCTGGCAAGACCGCGTGCATCAAAGTCAACCACATAGCTCCCCGCCTCCCGCACACCATCCAGAAGCGTAGCGACCTCCTGGCCCATGAGATTGTAGATCCTGAGCACCGCGTGTCCAGCCTCCGGCAGCTGGAACCGGATCGTCGTGGAGGGGTTGAAGGGATTCGGGTAGTTCTGCTCCAGCGTAAAGGCCGACGGAACCTCATCCTCCAGCTGCTCCACCGAGGTCACAACATCACCGCCATAGAGAACCTGCCCGCGGATCTCTCCCGCAGGATTGGCGGAGGTGTGGAAGTTAGCATAGATCCGTCCTGCAATAAGCGCCTCGACTTCGCTCTCCGTGAGCGGCCGGGATGCGTCTGATGACGACCAGTTATCGTCAAATGTCGCCCCTGCGGGAGATCCCGACTGGGCGATCTCATGCACAACGGGCCCCGTCTCTCCCTGTCCGCCCTGGTGGAAGTGCCCTCCCGCGGAGAGTGGTCCCGAGAGTCCAAAGTAAGTGATGCTGTAACGGACATCGTGGCGCTCGGCGTTCAGGACAACTGATCCGCTCCCCTCCCCGCCGGTGGCAACCGGAGGACTGATTTGGTTGCCGTCCATCATGACGGTGAAGCCTATACCCGTTGTCATCTCCACCTGATCACGTATCTCGCCTCCGGGATTTGCGGCTGTGTGAAAGTTGACATAGACCTTTCCGGCAAGCAGAGATTCGGCGTCCGCGCTCGTCAGCGGCTGAGACGGATCGGAGCTGGTCCAGACCCCCTTTATGGTGGCCGAGGCCGGGTCGCCTGAGGAGGCGATTCCCTTCAGGACCGGACCCGTTGTACCCGCCACACCCGCGTGGAAGTGGCCTCCCGCACTCAGCGTACCGCTCAGATCGATGTAGGTGATCGAGTACGTAAGCTGCGTCCGATCCTGACTCAACACGAAGGACCCAACGCCTTTCCCGTTGGATGTGACGCCGCCGGGGACCTTGGAGCCTTCCATCCATGACACAAAACCGATTCCCCCCTTTAATATCAACTGCCCGCGGATTTCGCCAGCCGGGTTTGCAGCTGTGTGGAAATTCAGGTACATATTCCCGGCGATAAGGGAATCCACCAGAGCGGAAGTCAGCGGCTGACTGCTATCGGTGGATTTCCATGTATCCTTGATCGCGTCAGAAGCCGGAGCACCCGAAGAGGCGACCGCCCTGCCCACGGGACCCGAAAGCGCCGGCGCGCCCGTATGGAAGTGACCTCCCGCGGAGAGCGTCCCGCTCAGATCCCGGTAGACAACGAAATACTCCAGCTCGGTTCGCTCGGGATTCAAGACAGCCACGGCGGTTCCCGCCGCTTCAGTCTGCACCGGGGTCGGCTGCTGGTTGCCATCCAGGTCCGCCGCAAAATGCAGAGCCGTCGCGAGATTGACCTGCCCACGGATCTCGCCAGCGGGGTTGGCCGCCGTGTGGAGATTCACATAGATCCTCCCGGTGAGGAGCGATTCCACATGTGCCTGCGTCAACGGCTGGGAGGCATCAGAGCTGCTCCAGGTGCCGCTGATCGTTGCCGAGGCAGGGTCACCCGACGAGGCAATACCCTTGACCACAGGACCGGTCTGCCCCGGCAATCCCATGTGAAAATGTCCACCCGCCGAGAGGGTGCCGCTGAGACCCTGATAGGTAATGACGTAACGAAGCTCCGTGAAATCTTCGCTCAGCGAGAACGATCCCGAACCGCTGGCGCTTGTGGAGACACCGGCCTGTGCTCCATCCAGAGTTGCCGTGAAATGAATCTGACTCCTCGCCCCCACCGTTGCCGCCACCACCAGAGTCACCGTGAGAAGCAGTGTAAACATGTTGAAACGTGTAGATCGAGGGATCATGATGTCACTCCTTCTTTTGCTTTGTTCCTATCTGTACTGATGTTAAATGGTGCGTAGAGGAGACAGAAGCTCATCGCGCTTGTCACGAGAAAGACCAGCGCGAAGATACCCAGAACCAGCGCGGTCACCCCGGATATCTCCCCCGTGAAATAGAGTATGCCCACGGCAATTGCCAGCCCGGTGCGCAGCACCCTGTCTACTACCCCCATGTTCTTCTTCATCTCTTGTGTCCTCTTGATAGAAACTGGAATCAGGAAATCGGCATTGCCTTCCGAGGTGTGTGCACATGGAGAGGCAACGTCCGTGCCAGGGGGCCGGGCGACCTGAAATATGCGAGAATTCTACGCAATGGGAGTTTTTTGACCAGGAGAGGGCGCGGGGTGTTGCGCCCGTGCCACAGGCAGGCTGTATCCAGGGGGAATAAGTGTGGCACCGACGCCACAGTCAACCTGATCAGGCCTCAGGAGGGTCGAAACCTAGCGGGGTCGATGGAGTATTCAGCAAGCTTTCTGTAGATGGTCTTTCTGTCCACCCCCATCTTGCGGGACACCTGATTGATGTTCCCCTTGCAGAGATCAAGCATCCTCAGGAGGTACCTCTCCTCCGCATGTCGCAAAATGGTATCCAGGTACTCCCTGAAGGGAAGATCCTGTGAGGGTCCAGCGGTCTCGCCAGAAGACTCCGCGGCCGCAGATTCATCGGCTGGAAGGTCCACACGTTCAATGGTGTCGCCCGTAGTTGTGACCATCGCTCGCGTGACGAGATTCTCCAGCTCACGCACGTTTCCGCGCCATTGGTGCATCATCATCGCGCTCAGCACTTTCGGTGAGACGTGCCGTACGCGTCCCCCGGTGAGATCCGCGTGGCGTTCCAGCATCTGCTCCACCAGCAGCGGGATATCCTCCAGCCGCTCGCGCAGCGGCGGGAGCAGAATCGGAAAGACATTAACCCGATAGAAGAGGTCTTCCCGGAAGTCACCCTGTACGGCCATGGCTTCGAGATCCCGATTTGTCGCGGCCACAACGCGGGTGTCAGCCGTCTGCGCCTTGTTGCTCCCGACCCGCTCAAAGGTCTTTTCCTGCAGGACACGGAGCAGTTTTGCCTGAATACCGGGGGGTATGTCCCCGATTTCATCCAAAAAGATCGTGCCCCGGTTCGCCTCTTCGAACTTCCCCCTGCGCATCTGTGTCGCACCGGTAAACGATCCCTTTTCGTGGCCGAAGAGTTCACTCTCAAACAGACTCTCAGGGAGCGCCGAACAATTGACGGCGATGAAAGGTCCTCCCCTTCGCCCACCACTGGAGTGGAGCGCCCGCGCAACGAGCTCCTTGCCCGTGCCGCTCTCCCCCTGAATCAGGACCGTGAGATCCGTGTCCGCCACCTTCTGCACCTGTTCTATTACGGCGTGCATTTTGGGACTGCGGGTCGTGAACTGTTCAAAGCTGTATGTCCGGCGGAACTCATCCCGGAGATACTGGAGCTCCCGGTCCCTCTCCAGGGATTCGAGCGCCTTCCGGACCTTTATCAGGAGCTCATTGTTGTTGGTCGGTTTTGTCAGGTAGTCCGCAGCTCCAAGGCGCATTGCCTCCACCGCCGAAGCAACCGAGCCGAATCCCGTAACCATGATAACCGGGAGATCCGGCCACCGTTGCTTCACACTCCGTAACAGCTCGACCCCCCCCATGCGGCCCATGACGAGGTCCGAAAGAAGGAGATCGAAGCGATCTTCCTCGAGAGCCTGCAGACCTTCCTCCGCGCTCGCCGCCAGCCGCACGGTATATCCTTCATCCTCGAGAAGAGTCTGCGTTGCGATCCGGAAGGCCCGATCGTCATCTACTACCAGGATGTGCAGGCCCCGGCCCGGGTTTGCGTCTTCCTGCGAGGCGCGCGTCTCAGTCATGTTCCTTCTCCAGCAGTGGAATCTCCACGGTAAACGCTGTTCCCGTGCCCACGTTGCTCTCCACTCTGATGGTTCCGTTGTGCTGCTGAATGATCCCGTACGACACGGAGAGGCCCAGCCCGACGCCGCTCACCTGGTCTTTCGTGGTGAAGAACGCGTCAAAGATCTTGTTCAGGTTCTCCGGCGGGATGCCGGCACCCTCGTCAGACACTTCGATCATTGCCTTCCCCTCGCGCCGCCTGGTACGGATACGGATCCAGCCCCCATCCGGCTGCGCGTCCTGTCCGTTCAGAACCAGATTCAACAGCACCTGCTTCA
Source organism: Bacteroidota bacterium (assembly GCA_049670805.1). GTDB lineage: Bacteria > Bacteroidota > Ignavibacteria > UBA10030 > UBA6906 > JBATTW01. Next base: position 4,555 of record JBATTW010000287.1, on the reverse strand, counting down.
GCTTGTCACGCGAACCCAGCACCTCCAGCGGCGAAACGCGGTGTTCCGCCCGGATCGTGATCCCCTGTCGTTCACACGTATCGGTACTCATTGCGACTATCTCGTCAACCAGACTCGTGACTTCCACCGGTTCCCGCTCCATCTCCACCATCGATCCCCGGTAGACATCCAGCATCTGCCGGGTCAGCTTGGCAAGCCGGGAGATCTCCTCCAGGGCGGTGGTGATCAGCTCCTGCGCCCGAGGATTTGCGTCGATCCTGCGGGCGGTGGATTCCAGAAGGCTCTGAATATTGTGGACGGGATTGTTGATCTCGTGAGAAAGCTGGGCGGTCAGGCGCCCCGTCGCCGCGAGTCGTTCGCTGCGGATAAGGTCTTCCTGTGCCTGCCGGAGTTCCCCTAGGGCAGACTCGAGCTGTGTGTTCCGTTCGCCGAGTTCCCGATTGGTCTCGTCCAGTTCACGGATTTTCTCGTTGAGCGAGACCCGCATCTCTTCGAACCGCCCGGCCAGATGCATCAATTCGTCCCGCACCTCCGGTTCCACCGGCGCGGGCACGACAGGCCGACCCAGGTTCCCGGCACTGATCTCGTCGGTGGACACGACGAGACCATCGATCGGCCTGGAGACAAACCTGCGAAACATCAGCGTGGCGAGTCCACCCACCATCCCGGTAAAAACCAGGAATATCAGCAACGACCGCTTCCAGTTCTCTTCTGCGGCAACAGAGAGGTGCTCATACGAAACGAGCATATCGGCAGCCCCCAGAACATAGTCCACCGGGACTCTATGGCATCGCTGGCATACTTTGGTGGCAGTAAAGGGTACCACGCCCCGAAACTGGTTTCCCTTCCACAAAAAGCGTGGCTCTCCCGACGCGAGGACCACCGTCTGGACGCTGTCAGTGGGCGCCATCAAGGGGTCTTTTCGTTCACGACGTTCCCGCAACTCGGGCGTGAGTACCTCTTCCCGGAGACGGAGATCCTTCACGACCACGCGTACGCTGTCCAATTGCTCTATATCGTTGAGGCGCACGAGAAAGGTGCTGTCGACCTCCTGGTTCGTCACCATCATGCTGACCAGCGACTCCTGCAGCAATTCGGCTGCGGTCAGAGCTGACGCGCGGGCCTGATCCTGCATCTCCTGTTCCTGGAAATTGTTCTGGAGCAGAACGCTCACGGAAATGAAGAGCAGGAAGAGTGGAAGAATGCTGAGGATGATTTTCCGCGAAATCGGAAGCCACGAGAGAAATCGCATCACCCCGCCAACGAGAAGTGAATGGAACCTTACAGCGTTTTTCAGGTTTATCAAGGTATGAGTTTCGGGACAACGAATCAACATTCGACAGAAACTCTTGCACAAGAGTTCTAAAAGCGGTATGGTATCAATTCAAGGAACGGGGAAAGAGGTAGAGAGGTCGACCGATATGAAGAAGATCGCCGTACGGGTTTTGCTGGTTGGCGCAGCTATTTTCGTCGTGATGCAGTTTTTTCAGCCTGACAGGTCAAATCCGCCGGTTGACCTTGCTCAAAGAATCGAACAACACGTCACCGCATCGCCGGCGGTAGCGCATCTCCTGCGCAATGCCTGTTTTGACTGCCACTCGAACGAAACGCGGTGGCCGTGGTACTCCCACGTCTCCCCTGTATCGTGGCTCGTCAGCCGTGATGTTTCTGTCGGGAGGGAGCATCTGAATTTCTCCGAGTGGGGATCCTACAAAACAAGGAGTCAGATAGGCAGGCTGGGCGCGATTGCTGAGGAGGTTGAAGCCGGTACGATGCCTCTCCCCATCTACATCAGCATGCACGACGAGGCGGACCTCTCAGCCGAAGAGAGGGACTCGCTGGCCGCCTGGGCGGATACCAGTCGCGAATACTTGATCCAGGTTGAAGGACGGCAGAACAGACCCGATCCTGTTGAGTAAGACCTGCTGCCTCAACTCCCTCTCACCGAAAACAGCTTCACATATTCATCAAACACGAATAGCCGGTTGCGTTTGCCACCGGTGACCTCCTTTATGATCTTCGCCTTTATAAAACCGTCAAGGAGCGTGTTGGCGGTCGGTGCCGTGACCTTGAGAGCCTTCTGAACGTCAGCAGCCGACGCATAGGGCGTCCGGTACAGAAGGTCCAGAAGAGCGCTCGCGTTCGGCGCCCGCCTCCCGAACGCTGGTATCTCCTTCCGAAGCAGTCGTTCTTTCAACTGGAGGACATCCTGGAGTGTCTTTGCCCCCTTTTTGGATATCTCGATCGCGCCAGCAAGAAAGAAGGTGAGCCATCGACTGAGGTCGTTTGTAGTGCGAACGAGCGTCAGATGATCGTAGTAGGTGGACCGATGTCTTTCAAAGTATTCGGACAGATAGAGTGTTGGCTTGTTTAGGAGTCCGGTGCTCACCAGAAACAGTGTAGTGAGAAGCCGCCCCAATCTCCCATTCCCGTCCAGAAAGGGATGAATCGTCTCGAATTGATAGTGTGCGATGGCCGCTTTTACAAGGACCGGCACATTGTTCTTCTGGTCGTGAAGAAACTTCTCGAGATCACTCATCAGCATCGATATCTCGGAGTGGTGGGGCGGAACAAAGACAGCATCATCAATGGTGGCTCCACCAATCCAGTTCTGACTTCTACGGTACTCACCCGGAAGTTTCGAGCTGCCCCTTACTCCCTTCATGAGAATCCCATGGGTCTCCTTCAGGAGCCTCGTCGAGAGAGGTAGCCGACGCAGACGACCGATAGCATGGTTCATCGTGGCGACGTAGTTCTGTACCTCCTGCCAGTCGTCTCTGCGTTCCGGGTGAATACTTCTCTCCGGCCGCAATGCCTCTTCCAGCTCTGTCCGCGTCCCCTCGATCTTGCTCGAGGTGGTAGCTTCCTTGATGCAGTGCATCCGAATAAACATTTCAATATCAGGCACATAGAGCGAAAACGCATTTAGTTCGCCAAGCCGTAGATTTGCCTCTGCAAGCAGCGTGTTGATCCTGGCATCCTGCCAGGTCCAAGGGTGGTTGATCCTGGAAGGACTGAAGCTTCGATAGCCGTGCTGCTCCGTGAGTGCACCAGCCTGAAAACCCATGATATCCATAGCGAAATAGGTTTAAATAGCGAAACTTCTTATTTAAAGTTAACGGATTAAATTTAAATAACGAATCGATCGGACGCAACAGAAAATTGCATCAACGCAGCCAGTTGAACGATTTTGACCAGGGCCGGCCGATCGGGATCCTGCGCTCCTCCAAAACCAGTCAAAAAGGCCGTTTCGAACTGGCAGGGTTCTTGAAGAAGGACTCAGCATGGAAATACGCTCCAAGAGTCCATCACACCGGGAGGACCCCCTATGAGAGTCACCTTGCTTCTGTTTTTCGTGCTCATCCCTGCCATCGCCCTGGCACAGTTCAGTGTAACGGGCACAGTACCAGCCGATGGGTCGACGTCAGTCCCCGAACAGACTGTTCTGGCGATCGCCTTCAGCTCGGCCATCGACACCAGCATAGACCTGGAGGAGGATGATGCAATTTTCTCGAGCGTTGACAGTGTGGAGGGAATGTGGTACAGCCCCACACTGGACACGCTCTACGTGGATGCGGTTCTGGGTTCCAACACGGCACACTTCGTCTATGTCTACGGTATCCGGTCAGCCACAGGACAAGCCCTTGACTCACCTGCGCTGGTCTACTTCACAACAGGCGCATCGTTTCCGCCCTACAGCATAAGCGGCGTCGTCCAGTCCGGAAGTACCGGGCACCACCCGGGCGGCGCGATGGTTGTTCTCTCGCCCGAGCCTATTTCGGATGGCCCGCCAGCGATGACCATGGGAACCGTTGCAGATGGTTCGGGAGCGTTCACAGTCCCCTACCTGGAAAACGGTACCTACTACCCGATAGCGGTGAAAGACGCAAACGGGGACGGGCTCATCAGACCCGAAGAGGATGACCCGATCGCAATAGGTGACTCCGTGGCAGTTGCCGGAGCCAACGTGAGCGGGATAGTCCTGGAGTTCATGTCGTTCAGTGCGGTTTCGATGAGCGACGCCTGGGCCGAAGCGGCTCCGGTGGCTGATGCACAGCTCCCCTCCGACAAGGTCTTGCGTCTTACAACCTCCTACGACGCCGACACGACTGGACACGCGTGGGGCTGGGAGTTTCTCTACACGAGTGAATCGGCAAGCCGGGGGTGGGTTGTCCGGCCCAGCCCCTTTGGGGTCTCCGTGGAGGAGAGGGACAGCTGGGATTATCTCTGGATGACCGAATACAAGCCGATGCCGTCACCGGACGGAGCCGCCGCTTCGTCCATCTTCGTCGCCAACGCGGAGGCAGCCGGCGGAGCGGCGTTCCGGGCCACCGTCCCCGACTCGCTCGATTTCTATATACAGGTGGTCCTTGGAGACGCGGCCAGACACGGATACGACAAGATGACGCCGGATCCGAACCTATTCTACTGGGGCGCCGAGTACGTCTACGGGTACCAGCCCTACCCCGACACCTTCGTCGTGATGGGATCCAAGATGTTTTTGGGTTCCTTCGGCACGGGAGAGATACTGGGAGTGACCGACGTTGCCGACGAT
>JBATTW010000286.1:0-9987 GCA_049670805.1 Bacteroidota bacterium | reverse complement strand
CACCTGCAGGGTCAGGAAAGCAATGACCTTGAGCCAGGCAAATTCCGGGTGGACAAACCTCACAAGCCAGCCTGCGGCTTCACCCGAGAGGGCGGATGCAAAGGTCGTCAGGATGATTGTCACTTTTGCCCCCTTCGGAAGGGGTGGGAAAATGAGAAGATGGGTGAGGAGCAGTATGATCAGGGCCATCATCGCGAGATGGCCGTGTGTGACCTCCACCATTGATTGGTATGATCGGGGGGGTCTGAATTCCTCGTCCGATCCCTGGTAGTATGACACAACCGACTCGGGGGAAAGGTCCATCTTCGCGAAATAGAGAAGAAAGTTGGTGACGACGAAACCTGTCAGGAGGACCAGGGTCAGCGCCAGGGTGAGCCGCATCAGCGGATGCGACTGGAACCCACCGTTTTGCAGATACTTCATATTAGCCTCCTCCAGCTACAGCCACCTCGAACAACGCCAAAACTCTCCGCACACCCTGGGTGAGTGTCTGCGCCGATAATGTAGCCCCAACGACATTCTGAATGCCGCGTTTCAGCCAGAGGTCATCGTGCAGTGCTGTTCCCTCATACTGAGCGAGCCAGCGCTCTGTCGGGAGATAGTCCTCAGGTTCGTGGAATGCCAGGATTTCCACAGCCCGCACGGTTGTATCAGGGTCCACCACGACCATGTAGACAACCGGCATTGTCCTGACCGTCTGCCTGTCGAAAAAAGCGTAGCCGGTGTTCTTTCCGTCTACTCGAGCCACGTAGTAGGTAATGACTCTGGAGTCAATCGTTGCTCTTGCTTTCTGCTCAATCGTTGTGACCTGCTGTTCTGTGAGGTAGACTGTTCGGCGCTGGATCGAATCGGACTGCGCAAAGTGGAGATTCAACGCTCCTGCTTTTGTCAAGTACACCTGCGAGAGGGTCGGGTCTGGCGCAAGGAAGGCCAGCGCCAGAAGAACTGCGCTTGTGCGAATGGACACGGGCTTCCTCAACCTGTCAGAACATGTAGTTCGCTGCGATGTTCCACTGGTTCACCGCCGTTCCGGCCGCGTTCCAGTTGTTCCGATAATCAGCCTTGAACGCCACATCGGGGTGAGGTTTGTACATCAGGCCAAGTGTTAGGGTCCTGCGATCATTTGTGGGATCAGCCGTAAAACCGGACGGAACCGAACTCTGCGTGTTGTATTCTTCGTACTGAACATAAGGGATAAGAGAGTGCATGGAGGCGGGTGCAAGATGAGACATCACGTCATACCCCCCGGTAATGTACCAACCGTTCATTCGGGATCCGACGGTCTCGTTCACGAGTTGACTGACCCTGTCAGCCTGATCGACGGTGTTCGCCGCATAGAGAACTCGGATCTCGAATCCTCGCCAGGCCAACTCTGCGTGAGCACTGGCAACCAGTGTGAAGGCGCTGATTGTTCCAAGTGAGTCAGTGGCGCCCTGCCCGGTATTGCCAGCGAACAGGCTTGCCGCCAGAGAGGCGCCCGGGATGGGTGAATACTCCAGTCTCCCCGTGATCCCGAAATCCTCAGCAAGTGCCTTCGCACCCTTCTGCCTGCCACCCCGGATCCCATCGCTTGAGGAATAACCGCTGGCGTCGAGACTCTCGACCAGATAGAGACGGTAGGTGAAGTCTGCCGGGAGGTTGCCGGTTGCGCCGGCTCCAATACCCCTCCATGTTGCCGGGATGAGGTAGCGCTCAACAAACGGACGCACCGTCCCGAAGAATGTGGTCGGCTCATGTCTCTCGTTAATGATCCCGATCGGTATGAGAACCATCCCTGAACGGATGGTGATCCAGTCCGAGAGCATCAGATCGAGGTATCCGAATTCGACAGAAACCTCGCCGCCTTTTCCAGTCGACGCATGCTCGAATTCGATCTCCGAGTTAAAGAGGATCCATTCGTTGAACCGGTAACCGAAATAGACGACCGCCCGGAGATAGTCGATCTTGTCCTTCTTGCGGGATTCCGTTTGATCGTCTCTGGTATTCGAGAAGTTCTCATAGACCAGTTCACCGTATCCCGCCAGCGAAACACCTGGCTTCCTGAGCGAATAAACTCGTGAAGCGGCCGGCCCAAGGCCCTGGTCTGAAACGGGGGGGAGATCGGCAACCTCACCCAGTTTCATCCGTTCCAGCTCTTCGGCCAGCACCTCAATCTGTCGTCTTATCTCGGCCAGTGAATCAGGCTCCTGGGCGCGGGAAGTCCCGGCTGCGAGCGGCAGCATTCCGATCAGAAGGGGGAGGGCCAGTCTCGTTGGGGAAGACGCAAATATTGTCATCTACCAAAGAATGATCTCGTAGTGAGCGAGGAATGGGTATTTGTTGCTTATTTAGATTTAGACTAAATAAAGATAAGCGAATAAGACCCTATTTGTCAAGTGGAAAATGCTGACACCGATGATGCGGTGGAGATGAGGAATGTGGCGGGTGGTGGAACCTCAAGCCACCGCCGGTCCACCTCTCTCTGTCGGTATGACCACCCTGGAAGCAAAGCGGGTCAATGAGGGGTAGGAAGCCCCCAGAGCGACGGCGGCATTGGCTAGACGGGGATGTCTGAGAAGAGGAGAGAATATGTTGTTAACCCAGAACCGAGAGTGGGACCTCGAAGGAACAGTCTTTCTTCCGCGCAACCTGGCGACGAGCTCCTCGCCTGCTCTGATCCCATCGAGGAGCGCAAAGAAGATCCCCTCTCCCGTGAACGGCTCTACGAGACCCCTGGCATCACCAACCAGCCTGATGTTACCCGAAACTCCGCGCCGGATCCGGGGGGTTATGGGAGATGTGGTCTGCACCGCTGACACTGGCGAGAGATTCCCCAAATCGCGGTCAATGGCGGAGTTCGCGGCACGGATGGTCTCTATGAGGTCGTGGAGGTCTTTCGTGCTTACATCGGCCCGACGTGTGTCCAGCACCATAGCGAGATTGGCGGTCTCATTGTCCACATGGACGATCCCGAAGTATCCGAAAGGGAGGACATAGAGATTGAGACCCGAGTGCAGTCCGGGTTGTCTTGAAGTATACCATTGGAGCCCGATTCTTCCGTCATGCCGGTAGTGAGTTGCCGCAGATGGATGGGGACCGGTTTTTTTTGCCACGAGAGAGTTACGTCCATCGGCACCCACGAGGAAGAGACACTTCAGGTGTTTGGGACTGTCGGGGCACCTTGCCTGGACCGCGATCACTTCGGCTATGGAGACAGTCTCAGCACTCGTCGACTCGAAGACATCCGTTCCGAGCTTGGCTGCGTGTCTGAGCAGGATGGTATCCAACACGCTCCGACGAACCGCGATGAAGGGGTAGGCGGGATCGCATGGAAGCTCGAGAGATGACTGTCGCCCATGCGTATTGAACACTCTAAGATTCCTGATCCCCGTCAATCGCGCCGCGCGAAGCTCGTCTCCGATTCCAAGGCGATCCAGAAGATGCCAGGCACGCGGGTTGAGCGTGTCGCCGCATATCTTCTCACGCGGGAACCGTTCTTTCTCCAGCAGCGCGACGGCCACACCCGCCCGAGCGAGCGTGGCGGCACAGGCACTCCCGGCCGGTCCACCACCCACAACAAGGACTTCGTATTCAAGCTCTGTCATCACGATTCATAGCGACCAATCACCAGTGTTGCATTTATGCCGCCGAACCCGAAGGCATTAGAGAGAATGGTGTCCACACGTTTGTGCCTGCCGGTGTTCGGAATGTAGTCCAGATCGCAATCGGGATCGGGTGTGCTCAACTGTAGAGTCGGAGGGAGGTAGTCGTGCTGGAGAACCAGGCAACATATGGCGGCCTCGAGTGCTCCGGAAGCACCAAGTGCGTGGCCATGCATCGCTTTCGTCCCGCTGATAGGAATCTGTGATGCGCGCGCCCCGAACACCCTCTTCAGCACCCCTGTTTCAACCCGATCGTTCAGTTGTGTGGCACTTGCGTGGGCGTTGATGTATTCAATCTCTGAGGGAGAACGGCCTGCGTCTTCTATGGCATCGGTGATGGCGCGTGCGGCACTCACACCATCCGCCCGGGGTGCAACCATATGGTGTGCATCGTTGTTGCATGCATATCCCAGGATCTCAGAATAGATCCGTGCGTTTCGCCTGAGCGCATGTCCCAGCTCCTCCAGAACGAGTACCGCCGAGAGCTCCCCCATAACAAAGCCGTCCCTGTGACGGTCGAAGGGGCGGCAGGCAGTTTGCGGATCCGGGTTGACGGACATTGTGCGAATAAGCGTGAACGCACTAAATGTGAGTTTGTAGAGTGGAGCCTCGGCGCTCGCCGCAATCATGGCATCCGCATACCCATGCCTGATGTACCGGTATGCCTCACCGATGGCAATCGAACCAGAGGAACAGCTGTTGGAGTTGGCGTTGCTCGGTCCGCTGAGGCCGAAGCGAATAGCGATGTTGCTCGACCCTGACCCACCAAAGACAACGAGTGCCAGATTCGTGTTAACACCCCGGATTCCCTCTTGCAGGTACTTCTCGTGCTCACGCTCAGCTCCCGCCACTCCACCAAGGGCGGTTCCCATCGTTACACCAATCCTCGGGTTGGGATGTGATGGATCCAGCTCCAGATCGGCGTCCTTCACAGCCATATCACACCCCGCAACGGCCATCTGGGCGAATCGATCCATGCGGCGGACAAGCTTTGCATCAAAATAGTCAAGTGGATCAAAATCGTCTACCTGCGCCGCAACAGTCGTCCTGATGTCGTCCGTCGGGAAGCGGTCAATCGTCCGTATGCCGCAGCGGTTTTCTCGGACACCCGCCCAGAGTCCCTGGGCACTGTGGCCGATGGGAGTGACAGCCCCGATGCCTGTGACGACAACTCTCCTACGCTTCACGATCCTCCTCGAGGTAACGCTTCATATGGGTGAGCGTCTGGTTCGCCACATAGTGGATGAAGAAGCGCCCTATAATCCAATCCGCGACAAGGCGGCCAATGATCGGGATATTTGGCTTGAGATCGTGCTGGATTCTGACAAACACTCCGTCTGATTGCTCCTGAAAAGTCCAGACCACACCCATCCCTCGTGTGAATGCTTTGAGGTGTCGAAATCGGATCTCCCGGCGATGAGGATCCACGATCTGTTCGGAAGTCCAGCGAATGGGGATCCATCCGCGCTTTGCGGCCATCATGACGAGGTTCTTCTCAGGCGAGCGATGGAGATACCGTACCCAGCGGTAGTGAGGCAAAAAGTCGGGCCAGCGGGAGAGGTCCGCCGCCGCGGCGAAGATCCTCTCCACGGGTGCCCGCATGAGGATAGAGTTCTCCGCGTGCATCAATGCTCTCCCACAAGTACAAGACGAAAGAAGGGTTCCCTGTGCACCGAAGAACGCCTCACGCCAGAGGAGGTTCCCATCTGCGCAAGCTCGTCCTCCGTGAAGCCCCGCTGGACTGAAACAACAGCGTCATTGAGAGTCATCGGGTTCCGGGTGGTTGCTCGATTCCAGAGCCATGCCGCGCCTTCTCCCAACCTGCTTCTCCTGAGATCGTTGACAATAAATCCGATGCGAGATAGACGACGCATGGTCTGAACGAGCCCCCGGGCTTCTTCCTCCGAGAAATGGTGGAGGGCCAGCGAACAAAGCACAATATCAAATGATCCATCCGGCCATTCCGGGTAGCGGATATCACCCTGGATCACCGTGATGGCGGGGATGTGGGCAGTCCTTTGCCGCGATATCTCAACCATGTGGGGGTTGCTGTCAACGGCGGTGACGGAGACCTGCCTCTCCAGGCGCCGCGCCAAATCGACAAGCGCAAGGGGATGATCGGCTGAGCCAGTTGCCATATCCAGAACACTTGCAACGGGCCTTCCGTTCGACTTCTCCAGGAATGGGCGGATGTGCTTCCTGACAGCTGCAAGCCCTCCGAAGAGTCGGTTGATGCTCCGCAGGTTCTTCAGATCCTCCGCCAGCAGTTGAGGGTTTGCATCCGGAAGGTCCATGAGTTCTGGTTGCGTGTTATCGAAACGGCGAGGGAGAGGACGGAAAGTCATGGAGGAAGGTATACTATTTGCGTGGTAGCTGCAAATACCAAGCCCCGGGGGATGAACCCCGGGGCTACCTGGTTCGTTTGCATGATCTAGTACATATTGGCTTTCTTCTCTACCTTCGCAGGGGGGAGGAGCACCGAATCAATCACGTGAATGATACCGTTGCTGGCCTCGATATCAACCTTTACGACTTTGGCCTTATCGACCATCACTGTTCCGTCTTCCACAGAGATGGAAACCTTGCTTCCCTCCACGGTCTTCGCAGACTTGATCTTTGCGACATCAGAGGACATGACCTCGCCGGAAACCACATGGTACAGCAGCACCTTTGTGAGCTGCTCCTTGTCATTGAGGAGAGCTGTCAGAGTTGATTTAGGGATCTTTGCGAACGCCTCATCCGTAGGAGCGAAGACGGTAAACGGACCGTCGCTCTTGAGGGTTTCGACGAGACCGGCTTTCGTGAGGGCCGTGGCGAGGGTATTGAAGCTGCCAGCTGCAACCGCCGTCTCGACGATGTCCTTCTTGTTGCTTTTGTGATCGCCTGCCACCGTCTGAGACGCGAACATTGCGCTCACAATGGCAATCGCGAGAAGAGCTTTTGACGCATGCGAAGCTTTCATCGGTACCTCCTTAAAGGGTATGTTTGATGGAATGTGTGCACGATGGTGTATCAACGCCCGGCCTTCATGGAGAGTTCCGTCCGCGGTGTTGAAATCGACATTCTTCTGACATATATTTATCCCCGCACGGCTGAAGTCGATTACCGTGTAACTTCAGTTCAGGAGGGATGTGAGATGAAGACGGTCAAACTTGGAAGCACAGGTCCAGAAGTTTCCCGTCTAGGTTTGGGGACGATGGGCATGTCTGAGTTCTATGGTCCGCGCGATGACGTGCGATCTATTGAGACGATCCATCGGGCAATGGACGCTGGTATGAACTTCTTCGATACTGCCGACATGTACGGTCCGTTTCACAACGAGGAGCTTGTTGGTGCGGCCATCAAGGGGCATCGCGACCGTGTGGTGATTGCAACCAAGTTCGGTATAGTGCGTGGGCCAAAGGGTGAATTCGGGGGCGTCAACAACAGGCCGGAATATATCCGCCAGTCCGTGGAAGGCAGCCTCAGGCGCCTGGACATCGACACGATTGACCTCTACTACATGCATCGACGCGTCTCCGATGTTCCGGTAGAAGAGAGTGTGGGTGCGATGGCAGATCTGGTGGAGGAGGGGAAGGTTCGTTATCTGGGTCTCTCGGAAGTGAGTCCTGCAACCCTGAAGAAAGCCAACGACGTTCACCCGATTGCTGCCGTTCAATCCGAGTACTCGCTCTGGAGCACTGATATCGAAGCTGAGGTAATCCCGGCTCTGAAGAGAACGGGTGCCTCGCTGGTCGCGTACAGCCCGCTGGGAAGGGGTTTCCTTGCCGGAGCCTACAGGCGGGAAGAAGATATCCCGGAAGGGGATTGGCGACGCACAAATCCCCGGTTTCAGGGAGAGAGTTTCACCAGGAATATGGCCATCGTGGAGGCGGTCCGAAAAATCGCGGATGGTAGGAGCGCCACACCGGGGCAGATCGCTCTGGCCTGGCTTCTGGCGAAAGGAGAAGACGTTGTACCAATCTTCGGTACAACGCGCCCGGATCATCTACTGGAGAGCATCAGAGCGGTAGACATACAGCTCTCCGTTGAGGATATCGAAATCCTGGATGGTCTCACCACGCTGGTGGCCGGGCCTCGTTATCTCGAGGAAGGGATGAGCAGACTGTTCGGATGACCTGAGGGCTTGACTAACTCGAATGACACGACATGATCACCATCCTTCTGATTCTCGCTAACCTGGTTGTTTCTCTGATAGCGTTTTCGGCGTTCAGGCAGAGGCGCACCGATGACAGGTTTCTCTTCATTCCCGCACAAGTCGCGACGGGGCAGAATCTGAAGGGGATGGTTCTGTCACATTTTTCTCATGCTGACGTTGGCCACCTCTTCTTCAACATGCTTACGCTCTATTTTTTTGCACCCGTTGTGGAGCAGATCCTGGGGTCATTCGAGCTGCTCGTCATTTATTGTCTCTCGGGTGTGGCGGCTACACTCCTGACATTCGTCATGCACAGGAACAATCCACGGTACCGGGCGCTGGGTGCAAGTGGATCTGTCTCCGGTGTAATTCTTGCCGCGATCGTTCTCTACCCCAGTATGAGCCTCTACCTCTTTTTCCTCCCAATTCCCATCCCAGGACCCGTCTTCGCAATCGGCTATATCGTGATCTCATTCTTCCTGGCAAGACGGCAGGTCGGAAACATCGGCCACGATGCGCATATCGGGGGGGCTCTGGCAGGGCTCCTTTTGGGCGCTTTTCTTTCTCCCCTTGGATTTGGGCCACTTCTCCAGGCATTTCGAGAGCTGATCCCCTAAAAAGGCCGGCTTTTTCCATGGAAACCAGGAACCCGGAGCGCGTCCAGGTTGTTATGGCTGGGTGAAGGCCTGTTCCATAAAAGGAGTGTTTGCGATGAAGGGGTTCAAGGTTGTTGTTTCTGGTTTGCTTGTCTTTTTGGTCCTGGGTGTATCCGGGTCTGCCCGGGCTCAGATCCAAGAGGTTGTGATACCGGCCTTAAAGGACAACACGCTTTACCAGGACCAATCCGGTAGCCTGAGCAACGGTGCAGGCATTCATTTCTTTGCAGGCCAAACCAGACTCGGTTTGTTGCGCCGGGCAGTCATCGAGTTTAGCCTCGAGGGAGCAGTTCCTCCAGGCGCCACCATTGATTCGGTACTGCTCTCCCTGACCGTGTCGAAGTGGGCTGAAACAACATCTCGTGAAGTCTTCCTCCATGGACTGGATGCGGATTGGGGAGAGGGTTCTTCCAATGCCGGTGATTCCCAGGACGGGGATGGCGTGGCATCACAAACCGGGGACGCGACATGGATCCATCGATCCTTCTCGAGCGAGACCTGGTCAACTGAGGGTGGCGACTATTCCGCTGACGTGAGTGCCAGAGCGATGGTGGGAGGACCCGGTGCGTATAGCTGGGGGGGGAGCGGTTCCGATCGCATTGTGCAGGATGTGCAGGGCTGGCTCGACAGTCCGGGCTCGAACTACGGCTGGATCCTTATTGGTGGTGAGGGTGTCAACCTGTCGGCAAGGCGATACAACTCTCGTGAAAGCAGTTCAGGTGCACCTCAGTTGACAATCAGATATTCTGCAACGACCACGGACGTAATCAGTGGCACCAGTGAGGTACCGGGAGAGTTCCGTCTAAATCAGAACTATCCCAACCCCTTCAACCCGGCAACGACAATTGGTTTCAGCCTCCCCGAAGCCGCGTTCGTCAGATTGACTGTGCACAACATCCTTGGAGAAGAGGTTGCCACTCTTGTCGCTCGCAACTATCCGGCTGGCGTATTCAATGCGAGCTGGGATGCAGCGGGATTCCCGAGTGGCGCGTATTTCTATCGTGTGACGGCCGGCGATTTTGTTCAAACGAAGACAATGCAGCTCATCAAGTGAATTCTAGCCTTGCGCACGGACTCACTCAGCATCTTCCCGGCCGCTCGCTGCTCCTCTCTTGTAGCTGATCGAAATGCCGGTGGATCGTTCGGTTTCTATCGTGGTTTCAAACTTGGGAACGCTCTGAATGTGGTCGACAAACTCCCGCACGCCTCCTCTGTACGTCCCGCCCCGTCGTGATACATTGTGCGCCGTGAAGCAACCGCCGATGGTCATCTTCGGAGCGACGTCGATAAAGTACTGCTTGTACCACCCCTTGTCGGCGTCACTGAAGACGAAGTCATACGGTCCCTCCAGTTCCTTTACCAGCTCGTGTGCGTCTGCCAGCCGGGCATCGATGTAGTCCGAGACACCGGCCGCCTTGAAATTCGCCAGCGCCTCCCTGTGTCTGTCTTCGTCTATCTCGATGGTCGTGAGCTTGCCGCCGGTCTTGCTGAGAGCCCAGGCAATCCAGATGGCGGAATGGCCGGTAGACGTGCCGATCTCTAGCGCACGCGT
>JBATTW010000285.1:0-2259 GCA_049670805.1 Bacteroidota bacterium | reverse complement strand
GAGAGGAGCATACCGGTACATTCGGCATCCGCTGTACGCGTCTCTCATCTACCTGGCATGGGGGACATTTCTCAAGGATATCAGCTGGCTCACCTTCGCTGTGGTAGCCGTCACGACCGCTTTCCTTTTTGCCACGGCAAGGGTGGAGGAGAGGGAAAACGTGGAGCATTTCGGGGAGAGCTACCTCGAATATTCGGCCAGAACGAAGATGTTCATCCCGTATGTCTGGTAGCCCGGCAGTTGTGAAAGTCCCATTGGCGGAGAAGGGAGTGATTCGATGAGGATATTGCTTATAGAACCATGCAAGGCGCCTGAGACCATAGGCGGCGAGGACGTATTTCTCTTTGAACCTCTCGCGCTTGAGTACGTCGCTGCAGGAGTGGCGAAAGACCACGATGTCAGGATTCTCGACCTGCGGCTGGGCAACAATCTGCACGATGTCCTCGAGGAGTTTCGCCCCGATGTTGTGGGCATTACATCGTATACGGTTCACGTCAACCCGGTGAGGAACCTCTTCAATGAGATAAAGCGATGGAACCCACAGGTTCTTACCGTGGCGGGTGGTCATCATGCCACGGTTGTGCCGGAAGATTTCCACACTCCTTCCATTGATCTCGTCGTAACGGGAGAGGGGGTCTTCCCGTTCAAGGAGATCGTGGCCAGGTTCGAGAAGAACGCGGGCTTTGACGGAATAGCGGGAATAGCTTTCGTGAACGATGGTCGCCTCGTGAGAGCTGATAACCCGACCGCGGTCGATCTGGACGCCTATCCCTTCCCGGAGAGAAGGCTTACGGCGAAGGACAGAAAGAACTACTACTCGGAATGGATGCAGCCGCTGGCGTCGATACGGACCTCGAAGGGTTGTCCGTACCGGTGCAACTTTTGTGCTCTCTGGAAGCTGACAGAGGGCCGGTACCTGCGAAGAAAACCGGAAAAGGTGATGGAGGAGCTGGCCGGGATAGAGGAAGAGTTTGTCTTTTTTGCGGATGACGAGTCACTGGTTGACACCGCAAGGATGAAGACCCTCGCAATGCTGATCCGGGAGGCCGGCTTACAGAAACGGTACTTCCTCTATGGCAGAAGCGACACGATTGCACGGAACGCGGAACTTCTGGAGCTCTGGAGGGATGTCGGTCTGGAGAGGGTTTTCGTGGGGCTTGAATCGTTCCGAGACGAAGACCTCGGGTACATACAGAAGGGCTCGAAAGTGAGCGACAACGAACGTGCAGTGGAGATCCTTCACGATCTTGGCATTGAAGTGTACGCTTCCTTTATTGTGCGACCGGAGTTCACGAAGAAAGATTTCCGAGCATTCCGGCAATACACACGGCATCTGGGGATACGTTTCGCTTCGTTCGCTGTGCTCACCCCATTGCCCGGGACAGATCTCTTTGACGAGGTCCGGAGTCAGATGATAACCTACAACTATGACTACTTTGATTTCATTCATACTCTGCTACCGACGGCGCTTCCGCTGAAGGAATTCTACAAAGAGTATAGCGAGCTGTACAGGAAAGCGATCCCTCTCGGGAAAGGGCTCGCATTCTTGAGCAAGTATCCATGGAAGGAGATCCCTACTACACTGGTCAAGTCGCTGCAGATCCGCAACCGGATGAGAACAGCCTATCTGGACTATGAAAACGGCAGGGATATGCAAGCTGCGGGCCACCCCGCGTGAGAGTTGATCCCCACGAGGCGCGACCACGGCACTCTGCGCGTGGCGGCTGCTTTACGCGTTTCGGTTCACTACACAATAGGAGGCACTATGGTTCGGTCACGTCTGTTGCATGCGGTCACAATCGGTTTCTTTGTCCTGGCGGTGGCGCCTGCCGCCGCCCAGTGGGTGAACGGACAGCAGGCGGATCTTGTCCTCGGCCAGAGCACATTCACCACGAACGTTTCCGGCCTGGCGGCGGATTCGCTGAATTTCCCCACAGGGCTGGCGATCGATCCCACGACGGGAAAACTGTTCGTTGCTGACATAGCAAACCACCGTGTTCTCCGTTGGCCTTCCGTTGCGGCACTCGTCTCCGGGAGCCCGGCCGAAGCGGTTTTTGGGCAGCCGGATCTCGAATCCAGTGTACGTCAGACGACCCGCGACGGCATGAGTTTTCCCACCGACGTCACCGTTGACGCGGAGGGTCGTTTGTATGTTGCCGATGCGATCAATAACCGCGTTCTCCGCTTCGACAGCGCCTCGTACAAACCGACCGGCGCAAACGCCGACGGGGTGCTTGGCCAGCCCGATTTTACATCTGC
>JBATTW010000284.1:0-1884 GCA_049670805.1 Bacteroidota bacterium | reverse complement strand
CCTCAAGAAGGTCTCGCCGCCGTTCCCGAGAATGGAGATAGGATTCGATGACCCGCGTGTTATCAAAGGGGCGGAGTTCGAGATGCGGCTCCGGTTCGGCATCGGAAGCACCGCGTTGGTCTCCAGGATCGAGCACGTAGAACCCGACGGGTCCTTCACGGATACCCTGAGGGGCGGTCCCTTTCTCCGCTGGCACCACACACACAGATTCCTCCCCTCAGGGGAGGGTGCGCTCGTTCTTGACGAACTGGAGTTCGAGCCGGCCTGGTGGTTTGCGCCGTTTGCCGGTGTGATGGTGCGTCTCCTATTTCTCTACCGGCGAAGAGTTCTCCCGGGGGTGATCAGGTGATTCCCGCCAGAAAAAACCGGACGCTTGAGTCCCTTCTTGCGTCGGCGAATCGCCGGATGCTACGCAGGCATTTTGAAGGGATCTACGTCGCCGGATCGGAAAACGTGCAGAACCTGGACAGATCGCGGCCGATCATCCTCTACGGCAACCACAGCTGCTGGTGGGACGGATTGCTGGAGTTCTACTTCTCACATGACCTTTACCGGTTTGACGCCTATTTGATGATGGAGGAGAAACAGCTGGTGCGCTACTCCTTCTTCCGATGGATCGGCGCATTCTCCGTCCGGCGTGAGAGCCCGCGTGAAGCGGTTGCAGCCCTCCGGTACGCCGCGGCCCTCTTCGATAGACCAAACCGGGTGCTCTGGATATATCCGCAGGGAGTCATGAAGCCCAATGATGTCCGCCCGCTCGGTTTCTATACCGGGGCGGCACGGCTGACGCAGATGGTGGATGGCGCACAACTCGTGCCGGTTGCGCACCGCTATGAGTTCCTGATGGAACAGCGACCCGCGGCCATCACCGCGTTCGGTACGCCGACTCTGGAGCAGGGGATGGGGGATCCCCGTGAACTTACGACCAAGCTGGAAGACCGACTTGTCGATCTCCTCGATACTCTCAGGTGTTCGATAGTGTCGGGAGGGCTTACCAGATTCTCCCGCGTCCTGGGGGGGGAGTCTTCAACAAATGTGGCATACGACAAAGCGCGCATGAAAGATATGCAATGATGGTGGAGTACCTCCATACGATCCTGCTTGTGGCGATTGCGTTGATGCTCCTCGTGGTCATTGTCAACGTTGTGGGTTTTCCCGCACTGCGGAAGAGACGGCCGTCGGCGCCGGTTCCCTTGGTCTCTGTGCTCATGCCCGTGAGAAACGAGGAGGCGGTGATCGGTCGGGCTCTCGAGGGTGTTCTCAAGCAGGACTACCCCGCGTATGAGGTCGTCGTGCTGGACGACAACTCGACAGACCGGACAGGCGCACTCGCCGGGGAGCGTGCACGAGTCGATGTGCGAGTTCGTCTGGTTCAAGGCCAGAAGCTGCCTCGCGGCTGGGTTGGGAAAGCGTTTGCGTGCCACCAGCTGGCCCGTGAGGCAAAAGGTGACCTGCTGCTCTTCATCGACGCAGATACCATGCTGGCCCCGGGGGCGATCAGCGGTGGCGTGGAGGAACTGCACCGGTCCTCGGCGGACCTCCTGACGGTCATACCACGACAGCACATGAGCTCGTTCTGGGAGAAGGTTCTGCTCCCGCTCCTCCACTTCAGCACATTCTGCTACCTCCCGATGCCGCTCGTGAGTAGGACCCGCAGTCCGAAACTTGCAATGGCAAATGGACAGTTCATGCTCTTCCGGAAGGTGGCCTATGCAGCGATCGGTGGTCACGAGTCTGTGCGCGGCGCATTGGTCGAGGACGTCTGGCTCGCACGCCGGGTCAAAGAAGAGGGTCTCCGGCTCGCAATCCGTTACGGGGGGGAGCTGGTGGAGTGCCGAATGTACACTTCCTTGAGTGAGATCTGGGCAGGGTTCTCAAAAAACC
>JBATTW010000283.1:0-3371 GCA_049670805.1 Bacteroidota bacterium | reverse complement strand
CTGATAGATGGAATAGAGCTGATCCTGAGCCAGGCTTCTCGGATCGGATTCCTTGTTTCTGTAGTGTGTGAATGTTTCTCTCTCGCGGTCAAACCGGTTCAGACCCCCGCGGAAAGTCCCCGCCCAGAGAACGCCCGATCGATCTTCGAATATGGGCCAGACCCAATTGTTGCTGAGGCTTGTCGGATCGGATTCGTCGTGACGGTAGTGGATAAATGACTCGGTCTCGCGGTTGAACCGTTCGAGCCCTTCGCGTGTCGCTACCCATATGGTTCCTGTATGGTCTCCGTGGATGCAATAGACGTTGTCGCTGATGAGGCTGTTTGGATCAGAGGGGTCATGCTTGAATTCCTTCGTTACGCCCGTTTGCGGGTCAAACCGCTTGACGCCGCTCCCGATTGAGCCCTTCCAGCGGACGCCGGATGGTTCCTCATAGCCAGACATAACGTTGTTCTCCTGCGCCACGCGGAGGTCCAGGCTGTCCCGGCCATGCTGTGAAAAGGTCTCCGTTTCGGGATCGTAGCGGTTGAGGAGATCTTCATGGCTCACCGTCCCGATCCAGAGGGTGCCCTCTGTATCCTCGACAATGGAGGTAACAAAGTTCTCGCCCAGGCTGGTCGAATCAGACGGGTCGTTCTTGAACACCTTGAAGTTGTAGCCGTCGAACCTGTTCAGCCCGTCCTGTGTCCCGAACCACATGAATCCCTGTCGGTCCTGCAGGATGCAGGTCACGCTTGCTTGCGAGAGGCCATCCTCAACGGTAAGATGCTCAAACAGGATCTTCTTCTGCGCGCTCGTGGTTGCGCACAGTGATGCGGCCATGACAAACGTCAGTAGTGTTCGCATGTCTGTTCTCATGGTGCGGTATAACAAAGCCAAGCCATCACGGGCTGGGCGCCCATGATGGCTTGGCGGGGTTGTGTCGCGTTAAAGCCGGTGCTACTTGAGCAGCATCATCTTCTTGGTCTGGACGAAATCGCCCGCTGTAAGGCGGAAGATATACATCCCGCTGCTTACCGTGTTCCCGAAGTCGTTTGTCCCGTTCCATTGCACCACATGATAACCTTCTGCTTGGACATCGTCAACAAGGCGGACAACTTCTTGCCCGAGCATGTTGTAGACAATCAGGTTCACGTGGCTTGCCCTGGGCAGTCCGTACCGGATCTGCGTCGAGGGGTTGAACGGGTTTGGATAGTTCTGCGAGAGCACGTATGTCTTGGGCACGGACCCCTCCGCTGAAGACGCGGAGGGCTCGCCTGAGGCGTTGGTCTTTGAAAGAGCGCCGAAACCAGACGCCAGTCGGAGACTTACGTTCTGTCCGATCACTATATCTTCTCCAAAGAACGCACCATCTGCCCGGGATTCCTGATTCAGGAGGATGGTACCGTTCGGCGCGTAAAGAGTTGCGAGAATTGTTGATTTGGGGCTGAAGTTAACAGAATATGAAGAGGCGCTCTCCACGTCAGTTCCTTCGACATGGACAATGATGTCATTCGGAGCGACGGACTCCCCTGGTGCGGATCCAAAATAGGATCCGTTGTCCGCATGGATTCCGTAGAGGATGCGCAGCTTTGTTGGTCCGGTGAAATAGAGCTTCGAATCGCTCTTCATGCGGAGAGAACGAAAATCGTATTCTCCAGGTTCTAGCGTGAGCGAAGAGTGTGGTTCCAGGCTCACGTCACCCCGTATGGCAGGGGAGGCCAAGGGGACATGGTCGTTCGTGGACACGGACAGATCACCTGCCGACCCCACTCTCGCATCAGCGGGTTCGAATAGAGGGAACGTTCCGACAGGCAGTTCGAGGGGCATGTTGACAGTCCCCGTTATCGTGCCGGCGTTAATGGGATCTTCATTTGTGTAGATGGTGCTGGCCACGGTTGCGCCCTCAAGGACCTGTATCCGGTCCGCCTTGATGCTATAGCCAGCCGGTGTTGAAGCACCCAGGCCAACCAGCACCGAGACCCCCTGGCCTGCCGGCTCGTTAACCAGTACGTCTCCCGTAATGATCCGTGCGCCCTCCTGCAGAGTGACGCTGTTCTCTGCAAACAACACGGCTGACGCATAGACCGGCGCCACATAGACGGACTGATCCAGGCGTCTGAAGAACTCCTCTCCGGAGAGGGGAGCTGTACCCTCTGCTGTCACCATGAAGTCATAGGTCCCCTTGGCACCAGTGTTCGTGAACTCCTTGGAATAGACGCCGTTGCCTTGAGGATCCAAAGTACGGGTCATTATCGTTCCATTCGGGAGTGTGACTTCGAAGCGCACGTCTGCATCAAGGATTGGGCCTCCGCCGATCGTGTGAGCACCCTGTACCTGCCCACCCTCAAACAAAGCTACCGTGATGCGTACGGGTTCATTCGGGAGGTAGTTTGACTTATCGAACGTGACTTCCATAACGACATCCGTAAACGTTGCAAAATTGCCGTTTACTGTCACAGGCTCGAGAATATCAGGGGGTTTCATGCCGTTCGCACCGAGGGGCACGAGGAACCAGTCGCCTTCCCGTGTCCACTGGTATTCCGACGTGATACGATAGAATGCGTATGTTTCGCCTGTGATGTACTCGACACCCCGAATCGTATCTACATTACCAGGGCTGATCGTGCCTGGGAGATCAGTTGCGACGGATAACCAGAAATCAGGATCATCCTCAAGGATGTCACCTTCGAAGTCCGGGGTAAGCAAAGCAAGATGGAACTTCGGCGTGACGACATTTTCCTGAACTTCTGAGACCTTCCCGAGCGTTGAGGTCTCAGCTTTCCCCTGCCAGCTGATAGCGGGGAACATTGCTGCGGTTCCCTTGTCTACTGATCCCTGCCAGCTGATCGCCCTGTTTTCCTGCCAACTGATGGCAAGGTCTCTCGCTCCCTGCCAGCTGATGGCTGAATTCCAATTCTGACTCCCCTGCCAGCTGATCGCCCTATTTCCCTGCCAACTGATCGCCTGTCTGGAGAGGACGAGCTGATAACCTGTTACGTTATCCCAGATCTGGTTTACGACAGGACTGATTGTCGTGATGTCTGTCTCATAGAATGCGCCGCTCGTAGCGTCGGCAAGCTTGCTGCCGAGGTTTGCGCCGTCCGGGCTCTGGGCAAATCCCATCGTGTACACGCTGATTGGGTCAGCCCCTGTAAGCTTCGGAAGAACGAGCACCGGATCCAGCGCAGAAGGTGCTTCGGTCTCGTTTCCTGCGCTGAAAAGAATGATTCCTCGCCGGCCGACGTTCTCAGTGGAAAACGTGGAGGCAGCCGTCACCAAGGCAGAGCCGATGGCCCTTCTGTCGTCGGTGGTCTCAGCCGGTAATAGGGCGATCGCTGTTTTGATCTCATCCTTCTGATTCTGGACATCATCATAATCATTCTCTGGGG
>JBATTW010000282.1:0-3119 GCA_049670805.1 Bacteroidota bacterium | reverse complement strand
CTTCAAAGCCGATATAGGGCATGTCCACGCCACCGCCAATGATCATCACGGGGATGTTGATGGGTGGCGCAATCATACCGAACACTGCCGTCACTGCAAGAAAGGAGCCAACCGCCACCGCCGGTATTCCCATCGCCAGAAGCGCCGGCGTCACCAGCGCACCTGTCGTCAGGATGCAGGATGACGAAAGACCGGTCAGCATGCCGGGGAACATGATGAACAGAGCAACCAGAATCATCAACAGCGTGGGACGGTGAGACAGGGCGGAGACCATCGCGTAGCTCAACGTTCCCAGGGCTCCGCTTGCTTCGATGGCCTTCATAAAGATCATCGCCGTCGCAATGATCAAGACCGCATCCAGATATCCAAACGTTCCTTCGACGAGGTGACGCAGGGGGAGGCCTTCACCAGCGACAAGCGCACCGGCCACTGCCGCAAGCGCGAGAGCCACGCCTGAGGGGAGTTTCAGCAGGAACACACCCACCGCAAATACGGCGAGCATGACAAGAATCGTCAGGAGTTCGGTGGGCATGCTCATGGCGCGGGCTTCCCTGTGGCCACTGGCATGGTCACTAGAGCCCCAGGATCAGTGTGAAGACGTGTATGGGACCCAGACGGTCGAGATCAGTATACGCGTAATCCACACCCACGGCAAGCGACTGTGCGTTCCCCCAGTGCAGTCCCACACCGGCACTCCACGTGCGCACGTCATCGTTGAACGTATACCCTCCCCGCAGCGCCAGAATGTTCCGCCAGCTGTACTCCAGGCCTACTACCGCGCTTTCCGGCCCGTCGTTTGCGTGGTTGGCGTCTGCCCCCAGGCGCACCGCATGGGTCTCATCCCGAAGCATCGCGTCCACAGGTCCCATTACCGTCCAGCCGATCCCGACCCGGAAATTCACCGGCAGTTCCCAGGACTCGGTTCCGAGATAGCTCGAGACGCCGGTGTTCGCAGCACTGTTGGGATTAGGATCGTAGGTGCGATGCAGGTCACGCCCCTCCAGCTTCAGGGAAGTCCCGAAATTCGTGAAGGCCATGCCGATGGTGATCCCGTTGAACCCGGTATGCAAGATGGTGCCCAGGTCCACGGCCACGGCCGAGGCGCTTTCATTATATATGCTCTGGGTGATGTACTTGAAAGTTGCCCCGAAGGAGAAGAATTCAACGAGGCGACCGCTGTAGGAGAGCCCTATCGCGAGATCCGTGGCGCTGTAGAAGGTGCCTGTCCCCCGGGGCTGGTTCTCCGTAGTAATCTCGATATCGCCCGCACTCAGCACTGTTGCGCTTGCCCCGATCCGGTGATCATCGCCCAGCGGGAGCACAACCCCGAAATACTGATGCGTGACGTCCGCAAACCAGCGTGTGTGTGCACCGATGAGCGTAAAGGACTGGACACCGGAAAGTCCGGCAGGGTTCCAGTACGCCGCGCTGGCGTCGTCTACGATGCCCACGGTCGCACCACCCATCCCCATTGCCCGGGCGCCGACACCGATCTTGAGAAACTGGGCAGCACTCGTCCCCGCCTTGTTGGATTCCTGCGCCCCGGCCATGGACGCGGCAAGGAGGAAGCAGATGATGAGATAAGGCTGAGTTCGTTGCATGGTCTATTTTATCAATCCGAACTTGCCGATATGACTGTTCCCTTCAGGGTCTTCCGCCACATAGACATAGACGCCGAAGGCGACCGCCTGGTCCCAGTCGGTTACCAAATTCCAGCTGATAGATCCCACATCATCATCATGCTCCAGCGTCTTGACCAACGCGCCCGACAGGGTGAAGACTCTGATGGTGCACCGGGGGGGAAGATACATGAACCGGATCTGTCTCACGTTCTGGAGCGTTTCATAGCGCGATGTGACGATGTAGGGATTTGGGACGACGCGAATCTGGCTGAGATCCACCGCGGACGCGTCAAACCGGTCCGGTGTGAACTGAAACTCAAACTCATCTCCGTCCCGGAGGGCATTGTAGCTCTGGATCAGGACAGCCGTACCCTCCGCAGGCGGGCGCACCGCGGTATCTGAGGGGGCGTTTGCGATCAGTATCTGATAGGCAAACTCTTGAATCTGCGTGGCCGGATTGGGTGAACCGGGAGCCGGCGCCGGGGAGGGATACGGAACGCGAGTAATATAGATAAGCTCGCCTTCCTGCCACTGGTTGTCGTTGTTGAGGTCCCGAATCTCGAAGACTACCTGGCTGCCACTGGTGGTATTCCAGACCGAGAACGGGACGGTGTACTGCGCGGTGGACCCCTGGATGCCCCAGCCGTAGGCGGTGGTCCCGCTGCCGTCGAACCGGATGGCGTAGCTGGCGCTGCGGGCGGCCGTATCCGCCTGGGCATTCTCCGTAAACGACGCATACCAGGAACCGTCGCTGCTCAGATTCCCGGAGCCCACTACGTTGCCACCCCCCTCCTCGGTGATGGATTTGATGCCGCCGATTCTGTTTTCACTGACCACCGAAACCCGAAAACCATCTGCCACCGCCAGGTCCATGTTGTTGACCGGGCTCGAGGAGTAGACGATGGTATTGCTCCCGTCCAGGCGCATCACAGAGAATGTACTGGCGGGCGTTCCCTCGAGGGTAAGTCGGTAGGGTGTCGTCCGCAGGGCAGCGGCATCGATCACTTCGATGCCCACGCTGCCGTCCCCCGATCCGGCGGTCTGCCCGAGCGACTGGAGCGCGGCGGGGATCCTGCCGGTCGCCGTCGGGAGGGGGATGGCGGTCACGAAATTCTTCACCTGAGGACCGTCCCCGCGCGTCGATTCGAGCGAGAAGAGCGTCTCCGTCCCGCGATCATAGGAGACGATCGTGTAGGAATAGGTAATGCCGTCGACGACGTTGCTGTCCACCCAGCTATGGCGCAGGCCGGAATCCGTGCCGAGCCAGGCCAGCGGGTTCTTCGGGTCGGCCCCCTTAATGTTGTTTATGAGATCGAATTGTGCAACCGGGACGTACCCATATGTCCGTCCCTGAGCATCCGTGATACGCGTCCCCCAGGTGACCCCCCCGTCCTCGCTCCGGTAGATCTTGTACCCCTCGAAATCCACCTCCCCCGTTGAAGGATCCGCCACGGTCTCCGGTCCGTCGTCCCAGTAGAGCGTCACACTCCCTTCTTC
>JBATTW010000281.1:0-8568 GCA_049670805.1 Bacteroidota bacterium | reverse complement strand
GAGAGAAGGGCCCCTCCAACCAGCACGATGACCTGACTCACGTCGGTCCAGATCACCGCCTCGATTCCTCCGAGAGCGGTATAGAGCGTGGCAAAGACACCCATAAGCAGGATACAGGTGTAGACATCTATCCCCGTGGCGGTGGCCAGCGTGATGGCCGGGAGAAACAGCACGATCCCGATGCGACCAACCTGAAAGAGGAGAAACGCCATGCTACCAAACACCCTGACCCAGACGTTGAACCGCTGCTCCAGGTATTCGTATGCCGAAGTGAACTTTGACCGACAGAAAAAGGGAAGATAGACAAACACGACGATCGGGGCGACCATTATGATCGTCATGTTCACGAGGAAGTAGACCCAGTCCGCCGCGAAGGCTTTCGCCGGCACCGCGAGGAAGGTTATCGCGCTTAGCTGTGTCCCGAAGATGCTGATTCCCGCCGCCCACCAGGGCATCTTCCTTCCCGCGAGGAAGAAGTCCTCGATGCTTCTTTCGCGCCGGGCAAAGTACACCCCCATCCCGACAAGGAGGAGGAGGTAGATGACAAGCACCAGGTAGTCGAGAGGCTGGAGCAATGCCTTTGCTTCGGATGATCGGTGTCGGTTGCGGGACTACGACGGCGATGCTTTGAGGAATTTGAGAAACCTCTGGTACGCATCGTCCCACGCCTGGCTCTCTGCGGGTTCATATCTCGTTGTCGGGAAGGACGCCCGCGCGACCTGCCGGATGTCAGCCAGCCCGCCCAGCTCCCCGAGCGCGTGGGCCTGAACGAGGAGGTTCCCGAGGGCCGTAGCTTCGGCGTACCCCCCGATCACCGTTCGGTTGAGCGCATTCGCGGTGAACTGATTCAGGAGCTCGTTCTTGACCCCTCCGCCCACGATGGAGAGCGTCTGAATCTTCTTCCCGGTTACGGATTCGAGTTTCTCCACTGTCCAGCGATAGCGGAGCGCCAAGCTTTCATAGACGGTGCGGACCACCTCACCGTGCGTCTGAGGGACCGACTGCCCCGTCCTGCTGCAGTATTCCTGTATCTGCAGAGGCATGTTTCCGCGCCCATAGAAGAGGGAATCGTCCGGATCGATCAGGGCGGTGAACGGTTTGCTCCTCCGGGCAAGCTCCACCAGCTCGTCAAACCCCACGGCACCAGCCTCCCCGTCCCACACGCGTTTGCACTCCTGCACGATCCAGAGCCCCATCACGTTCCTGAGGAGGAGGTACTTCCCCCCGAACCCTCCCTCATTGGTGAGATTCCATTCCAGCACACTGCGACTCAGAACGGGGTCGTCCGTCTCCATACCGAGCAACGACCAGGTCCCGCTGCTGAGGTAGGCCGAATCGTCCCCCTCCGTCGGAACCGCCACAACGGCCGAGGCGGTATCATGGCTGGCCACGGCGACAACGGGAATGCGATCTGTTTTCAGCTCTTCGCTCAGAGCGGGCAGGAGCTTTCCGCGAACGGTTCCAGGCTCCTGGATCAACGTGAAGAGCTGGCCCGGGAACTCCATCGCCTGCCGGATATCCGCGGACCAGGAGCGCGTGCGAGCATCGGTGAGCTGGCTTGTGGTCGCATCGGTATACTCCGTCGCCTTTTCGCCGGTCAGGAAGTACGCGAGCAGATCCGGCATAAAGAGAAGGGTTGCTGCCTGCTCCAGGAGATGCGGCTTCTGGAGCTTCATCGCGAGAAGCTGATAGAGCGTGTTGAAGGGCTGAAAAGCCAGCCCGGTCCAGTTGAATATCTGGTCTTTTGGCATCCGCTTGAACGCCTCATCGAACATGCCGGAGGTCCGTTCATCACGGTAGTAGAAGGGATTCCCCAACAATTCTCCGTCCGCATCCAGCAATCCGAAGTCGACACCCCATGTGTCGATGCCGATCCCGGCAAGAGATCCTTCCGTCTCACGGTGGCCGGCAGCGATACCTTCCCTGATCTCCGAGAACAACCGCAACGTGTCCCAGTAGTAGTGCCCCGCGATACCCACGGGCCCGTTGGGGAACGAATGCACAGGCTCGAGCTGTATCTTCGATCCGTCGAATCTCCCCAGCATGGCGCGGCCGCTGCTCGCGCCGAGATCAAATGCCAGAAGATTGAGTGCGTTCATGGTCGTTGTCGTTGTTGACGGGGAACGCCGATGTGCCGACAGTGGAAGGTAGCAAATACAAACCAACTTCTCAATATCATCGCTTCTTGATGGGTCGGCGTTTCCGCTTCAGAACGATCACAGAGAGATCGTCGTTCCGGGGAGCCTCTCCGACAAAATCGTACACGGCACGAACCAGGGCGTCTCCCGCATCCTGGGAGCTCTTCTTCCGGAAGAGCGGAAGAAGCGCAAGCAGGCGTTCCTCCCCGAAGAAGGTCCCCGCCTCGTTCCGGGCTTCGATGACGCCGTCTGAGTAGACGATCAACGCATCCCCGGGTCTGGCGACGACATTCTGACGCTGGAACGTTACTTTGGGTATGAGCCCCAGTGCGGGCGCACCGTGGGGGAGCACCTCATGCGATTTCGACCGGACGAGTAAGGGTGGGAGATGGCCGGCATTCAGAAGCTGCACTTTGTCATCATCCGGCCGGAGTTCCAGGTAGACGAGAGAGGCGAATCGTTGTGGCAGGCCGTCCCTGCAGAAGACGTCGTTCAGCCAGGCCCCCAGCTGCGACAGAGACGTGGCCCTCGTCACGAGTGCGCGGAGGGTCGACTGGAGCTTGGACATAAAGAGGGCTGCAGGCAGCCCCTTCCCCGCAACGTCCCCCAGCGCCAGCCCCAGGCGCCCTTTGCTCAACTCCACGTAGTCCACCAGGTCCCCTCCGACATCGTTCGCGGGGCGCGTAAAGAGCCAGATGTCCCAGCCGGGAAACTCCGGGGGCCGCTCGGGAAGGAGCGCCGACTGGACCTTGTGACCGGCCTCGAGTTCCGATCGGGCATGGAGCTTGTCCTTCAGCTCCAGCATGATGATGAAAAGCAGGATTGCAACGGAGAGAAAATCAAAGTCGGTCCGGAACTGGACGTTCCCCTCCTGGTACGAACAGGGACCGACGAAGAGGAGGACGACAGCCAGGATGAGGAGCAGACGCCTGGCCGCCGAAAGACTCAACAGAACGCGCTTGCTGAGCCAGACCGTTCGCCAGAACCATCGGCTGATGAGGCCCATCTCACTCAGGCGACGCCGATCCTCCTCGGCAAAGTAGAAGAGCTCCAGATCCTTCAGGTCCCGCTTCACCTTGCGGGGGACGCCCCCCTCCCTCAGGTCATCCAGCACCCGCTTACCGATTGCGTCTTCTTGTGTGTTCATATCAGACAACCGTTTCCTCCAGGTGGTTCTTTTGGGGAGTCCCCGAGATGTAATACGTATGTAGAGGAGACTGGTTTCAGACTCCGGAGGAGCTACTCGAAACGGGAAGGTTTCGAGGGAAAGGAGCGATAGTCACCGACCGCAAAGAGAATCGACTCTACCGGTTTTGCCCAGGGTACCCCCAGCGCGCTGAACATCTCCCCTTCGGCGATCGCGACCCGCGTGTACTCATCCAGGTTATGGATCTTCCGAAACACCCCCCGCGTTTCCGGGGGGAACATCTCCCAGTCTTCAGCCTCCGAGACAAATTCACTCGGCACCTCCACCACCCTGGGACAGCTCTCGTGCATGGCATTGATGACAACCGTTTGCGGGCGGGCCACATCCGGCGTGCAGAGAGGGGCGCGTTCTTCCTGCACGGCGGCAATGAGATCCTTGAACCCGTTGTATCTCCACCGCTCGTCCACGGTGTTGCTGAACTCCTCCGTCGTGCCGTTGTCGTAGCGAACGAGCGTTCTTCCCTCGTCGCTCTGCCAGTAGGCTCTCCCCTTCTCGCACACGATGTGCATCTGGGGTGTCTGCTCCCGTCCACCGGCATGGCTCAGTATGATGTGGCCTTCAACACCCCCCGGGGCGGAAAACTGGAGCTGGATGGTATCGGGGCTCTCTATCTTGTTCGCGCGGTAGAGCTCCGCCCTGACCCTGTCAGGCGTCGCAGCCCGTCGGGCGTCCTCGGAGCAGAGATAGAGCGCGTTCATTACGTAGTGGGCATTGGCGTTGTTCGCAGGACTGTCCAGAATCCAGTGATTGTCCCGGCGCAACCGTCCCGCCCACTCGTTCCGGGAGTAGTACTGTTTGCTCCTCGGCCATCCGCACATAAGGGTCAGCCTTTTCACGCCACCCAGTCTTCCGTCACTGACCCGTTTCTTGAGCTCCTGGATAGAGTGACTGTAGATGTGCTGAAAACCGATAGCAACCAGCCGTCCCGTCTGTTGCTGCGCCTCGATCAGCGCATCCACTTCCTGCACAGTTCCCGCCGCGGGCTTTTCGCAGTAGACGTCCAACCCTGCCTTCATGGCCGCGACGCTGACAGGGACATGCAGATGAATCCCTATCGGCACGGTGAGGATGTCGCAATTGCCAATGCCGGCACTCATGAAATGCTCGATGTTGTCGTAGAGGGCGACGTCTTCGCTCTCCAGCGTGCGCACCATGTCGGGATGGGTCTCCCGGTCCACCTCGAGGGCTACAACACCCGTGAGTCGAGCGGACCCCTTCCCGGCAAGCCACCGCACAGCGTCGATATGAACCAGACCATATCCCCCGAGACCTATCACAACAAACCGCAACGGACGCATCATGCACCCAATTGATGTTGTTGAACATCTCTGCTCATTTCGTCAATCACATTGAGCGTTTCCCGGGCCACGACGATCTCCTCGTTTGTCTCCATCACGAGCGCAACAACAGAGGAATCCGCAGCCGTGATGCGCTGATCATGATTCGCGTTTCGTTGTTCATCAAGCCGGAGACCCAGGAACCGGAGCGGCGTCAGGACGTCGTGCCGTAGCTCCGCGTCGCGTTGCCCTATCCCCCCGGTAAACGTAATGGCGTCGACACCTTCCATGATGACCAGGAACTCCCCGATGTACCTCTTGACATCATAGATGAACTTCTTGCGGGCGAGGAGGGCGCGTCGGTCCCCGCGGCGGGCAGCCTCTTTTATGTCCCGCATATCAGAGGAGACTCCCGAAAGCCCCGCCAGCCCCCCTTCGGTGGAGCACTCCTGCAGCGCCGCCTCGAGAGTGATACCTTTCTTCTTCATGATATAGGGGAGGACAAAGGGATCCATATCTCCGATTCTCGTCCCCTGGAGAAGACCCGACTGGGGGGTGAACCCCATGGAGGTGTCGATGGAGAACCCGTTCTTGTAGGCGCAGAGCGAAGACGAGCCCCCGAGATGACAGCTGATGATCTTGTGGTCCCGGGGCGGGAGATCCAGCAGACGCACCGTCTCAGACGTGATAAACCGGTGTGATGCGCCGTGGTATCCATACTTTACGACGCCATACCTATCGATCCACTCGGCGGGAGTCCCGTAGACTCTGGCCTCCTCGGGGATCCCGATGTGGAAGCCGGGCTCGAACACTCCCACAAGCGGGGTCTCCGGCAGAATCTCTTGAAACATACTGATCGCGGTAAGGTAGGGCGGGTTGTGCGCAGGAGCGAGATCGCTGTAGTACTCCATCGCCTCGAGGACATCGGGGGTCAGGAGAACGGACCCGTTCTTTTCGCCTGCCTGGACGGTCTTGAATCCGACGCCGTCGATTTCCCCCCATCCGCCCAGGACACCCTTCCCCGGTTCGATCAGGAACCGGAGGGCATGCTCGACAGCTTCCCGGTGGGACGGGAGGGGAAGTTGCGACTGAACGACCCTCTCACCGCGTACCCAGTAGGTCACGGAGGAACCTTCTCCACCCACACGCTCGGCATGTCCTCGCGCGAGCGGGCGCTCCGAGGTCATCTCAAGCAGCTGGAACTTGAAGCTGCTGGAGCCAATGTTGCAGACGACAATGTTCATCGAGAGGCGTTCAGCCGCTGGAGGATCGCTTCCGTAACCTCTTTTACCAGAGCTTCTTTGTCAACGGATTCGTCAGCCTGCTCGACAGGCGGGATCTCACAGGAAGCATCGTCTTCGCAGGTCACGCACACGCCCCCCGTCTGAATGCCGAACTTGCCGCGCAGGTCAGTCAGCTTCTTGACCTGCTCACGGTCCAACGTGGTCGTATGGCCCAGCTGGTCCGCGACGAACGCGATGTGCGCGAAATGTTCGAGGGTCTCCATCTTGTGATAGGCGTTGAAAAGGTCCTTCCCGATCGTAAGCGCACCGTGGTTGGCAAGGAGAAAAGCGTCATGCTTGTCCAGGATCTTCAGCACCGGCCGGAAGAACTCATCCGTCCCGGGTGTCCCGTACTCCACAAGAGGTATGCCCCCCAGAACGATGATCACTTCGGGAAGGATGCACTTCTCGAGCGAGATACCCGCGACGGCGAAACCGGTAGCGTACGGAGGATGTGCGTGACAGACACTGTGCACGTCAGGCCTGTTCTTGTATATCGCCAGGTGCATGAACACCTCGGAGGAAGGTTTGCTGGCGCCGCTGAGAACCTTCCCTTCCATGTCCACGACGACCATATCATCCGGGCTCATAAACCCCTTGCTCACGCCGGTGGGAGTGATCAGGACCCTTCGTTCATCCAGGCGGGCGCTGATGTTGCCGTCGTTCGAGGCGACGTATCCCCGTGCATACACCCTCCTGCCGACCTCCACGATGTCACGTTTCAAAGTATGAAGTGGTACCAATCCTGCACTCCTTACGTTGGTTCTTACTTCTGCGGGAGAATCTTTTCGACCTCATCGTGTGGCCTCGGGATGACGTGCGTTCCCACCAGCTCACCGACCCGCTGGGCCGCAGCCGCGCCCGCATCCGCCGACGACTTACATGCCGCCACATCACCGCGAACGACTACCGTTACGAGTCCTGACCCCACCTGGACTTTCCCGATGAGCTCCACCCTCGCCGCCTTTACCATGGCATCAGCGGCCTCAACCGCACCAATGAATCCACGTGTTTCCACCATACCAAGTGCGTCATTTGTCATTGTCTGTTCTCCTGATGTTCCTCGTTTGATATGACTCGTGCCGGCCGACGACCGGCGACGGCTTGTCGTCCTTCTACGTCATCTGCATCTGTTTGTATAATGCAAGGCGCCGCACCCGTGCAAAATGGCGCGGGGTACAGATTCCCTCACCCGTGGGGCTGGCAATCGTGAGCGAGAACGGTCCCTCACCCCCGTAACCGCCGTCTCCTGCCAAGCTCGGTCCGTTCACCACGATGATAGACGTGTTCAGGACCTTGTTGAACTTCGTAATGACGTCCATATTATGCGAGTGGATCGTGGCGGTGTGTCCGTAACCGTGCTCCGCCTTTGCTGCCAGCTCGATCCCCTCATTCGCATCTCTGACAGGCACCACCGGCATGTACGGCATCATCTGCTCTTCCTGGA
The DNA here is from genome assembly GCA_049670805.1 of Bacteroidota bacterium. GTDB lineage: Bacteria > Bacteroidota > Ignavibacteria > UBA10030 > UBA6906 > JBATTW01. The sequence goes on along the minus strand of JBATTW010000281.1, from coordinate 1,216 downwards.
CAAACTGACAATCGAAGGATGCTTCGCCAAAGAGCAGGCGAACGCTATCAGGGATCGAAAGTCCGATTGCACGCGCAAGCACGCTTGCATTCTTGCCGATAAGTTCCCGCCTCACCTCTATCCTTCCCCGCTCATCCTTCCGAAACACCTGCTCGGCAAGTCTCTCCACCTGTTGCTTCGACAACCGGACCGCGCCCTCGTCCGTCATCGCCTGCATAAATTCATCATACACCTTCTTCACAACGAGGGTCTCTTTCTCCGCAAAGCAGAGGATGTTGTTGTCGAAGGAAGCCCCGTCGATGATATGTCGTGCCGCGGAGCGAAGTGACGCGGTCTCGTCCACGAGGACCGGAGGGTTCCCCGGTCCGGCAGCGATCACTATTTTTCCGGCCTCGAAGGCCGCCTTCACGAGCCCGGGACCACCGGTCGCTGCAACCAGTCTCACCTGACGATGTGAAAAGAGCTTCTGAGCTCCCTCGAGGGTGGGCTCACGAATTATCGTGATCAGGTTGGGCGGGCCTCCGCTCTCCTGGATCACGCGATCAAAGATCGTCATCGCCCGGGCGGATACTTTCTTCCCTGCCGGATGAGGATTGAAGACGACTCCGTTTCCGGGCGCGATCATGATCACGATGCTGTTGAAGAGAACCGGGATCGGATGCGTTGACGGGGTGATGGCCGCGATGACCCCGTACGCCGCGAAGCCTTCGTACACCAGCCCTTTGTCCCCGGCCCAGCTGCGCGTATCGAGATCTTCGAGACCCGGTGTGGCATCAGCAGCTTGATGATGTTTCACCAGCTTGTCTTCGTAACGACCCATCCCCGTCTCCTCGAGAGCCCCCCGTGCGAACTCTTCGGCGTTTTCATGCATCGCCTTCCGCAGCGCTGCTATGACCCGGCCTTTCGTCTCTCTGGAGGTTTCAGCCCACACCCGTTGCGCCCTCCTCGTTGCTTCGACAGCATCATCAACATCCTCGAAAACGCACCCGTGCGCCTGGGGCGACGTTCCGTGAGGGGCGGATGGTATTCGAGCGGCTCCTCCGGCATCAATATTCAGCCGGGCCAGAACCGCGTCAACGATTTCAGCCACCATTTCCTGATCGGGTTGCTTCATAGGCAAATCTCCTTAGATCAGCAGTCCAAGCGTCCGGGACTCGAGCCCCGCCGCATTTGCTTCATCCGTATCGATGTGCATTTCCACTTTCAGATTCTCTCC
>JBATTW010000280.1:0-3059 GCA_049670805.1 Bacteroidota bacterium | reverse complement strand
GGACATATTCGAGGGTGAATTGACGGTCCTTGCAGAGCTGCAGAGGAGCTTGTGAACTGGCATGCCCCGGCAAACGCCGCCCGATTCCTTTATGAGATTCTTTGGCTGACGAAGCGGTAAATGAGTGTGATTGTGAGTAACTGACTGATCCACCAACAAACAGGAAGGAGCGGAACGATGACCACTGCCAAGACTCGCAGCGATGTAAGGCCGCTGGAGACTCGAACCCTTTCCGTTGGGTTTCTTCTTGTTGGGCTCGCTATTGCCGTAACAACAGTGAGCTACGTTTCGAATATGTCATTCTCATTTCAGTGGCTCGTATGGGCAGTCGGGGGGGCATTTGCAGCAGTTGCGCTTTTGACATTTGAATGGCCACGGGCACTTCGACGCCCGGGCGGGGCACCGGAACAAGGGCTCAGATGGTTTCTTCTGCTCTCCATACCGCTCGCTTTTCTCGTGAGCAGCCAGGTCTGCGGTCTCGGTCTCCGGGCCTGCAATGCTGTCTGCCACCTAACAAATCTGGCCTTGATAGGGCTTGGTGCAGTGACGGCGGTTCGCCTTCATCGGGGGAAATCCGTTGCACCGTTTCTGATTCCCATGATCGTTGTAGGTTTGATACCCCATTGTGTGTGCCATGCGCCCATCAATCTCTCATGGCACGGTATGCTGGGTGGTGTCGCGCCGACATGCGAAATGATCCCTCTGGGGGCGACGCTTTTCGCTGTTGCGGGATTGAGGGGTGTGCGCCCCCGCAGTAGCACAGTTCTCGTTGCTGCTCTGTTTGGAGTGATGGCGTTCATCATTGTCGGCGGGCTGCTGTTTGGCTTTCCATGGCAGGGATGTGTCGATCATCCTATGTAAAGGGTAGCCTGGGGACGTTCGATCTCACCCGGTTTGCGACCGCAAAGTTCTTCTGAAGGTGCTCGCTTCCGATTACGACTACTCCTGAAGGGGTTTGGTATTCGAAAGACTGAACTGTACCGTATACTCTTCCTCGTCGGCTTCTGGGAACTTGCCGCCGTCTTCATCATTTTCTATGAAGGTGCCGCCCTGGGCTTCATGCCACCCGCTGACAGTCCGCCTGGAACTGTATTTGACTTTAGTGCGAGGCTCCTCGATGGGGTCCTGGTAACACTTGTCTACAGCAGCGCCATTGCTGTATTTGAGGTGTTGTACTTCAACAAACTGCTTCGCCGGCACCCATTTGGTACAGCCCTTCTCATCAAGACCGCCTTCTATCTGGCAAACATATTCTTCGCTATTTCTATCGTTGTCATCCTGATCACAAGTGATGAAATCGGCAAATCCATATTCGATAGCGAGGTGTGGGATCTCTATTTCGACTTCATATCCAGCCTGAGGATCCTGGCGGTTATGGCTTACTGGGCATTTGTTGTGTCGCTTGCACTCTTCATGCTTCAGATCAGTCAGAAGTTCGGTCAGGGTGTTTTGATGAACTTCCTGATTGGAAAGTACCATCAACCCAAAGAAGAAGTACGCATCTTCATGTTTCTGGATCTGACCTCCTCAACAACCTACGCCGAACAGCTGGGGCACCTGAAATACAGCGAGCTCATACAGGATTGCTTTTTTGATCTGACGGATGTCGTGGTGAACCGCAACGCGGAGGTGTACCAGTATGTCGGCGATGAGGTGGTTCTGACCTGGAAAGAGAAGGAGGGGGTGGAGAACAATAACTGTCTGAATGTCTTTTTCGACTTCGATCGGGTGATACAGGAGAGAAGTGACTATTACAAGGGTAAATACAACCTGGTGCCTGAATTCAAGGCGGGGGCGAATGTGGGGTACGTTACGGTGGCGGAGGTCGGTGAGATTAAGAAGGAGCTGGCGTATCACGGAGACGCATTGAACACTGCGGCCCGCATCCGGTCAGTCTGCAATGAAGTGAAGAAACGACTGCTCGTCTCTGAGGCGCTGACCGGGATTCTTTCCGGCATCGATGAGGCATTTCTCGTAGAGCCGATAGGCGCCTCGCACCTGAAGGGCAAAGAAGGTGTTGTCAATCTCTTGAGCGTTGAGGCGCTCTAGGTACGTTGTGGGTTCTCACGAATACATGGCTATATTGATATCTGTTGACTCCAATAGCTCAAGAGTCTCGTGCAAACATGTCTGATCTGATGATAGTACTGTGATATGCGAACGTTACTTGTCCTTCTGATTGAATTGCTCGTTCCGATAGGAACGTCGCTCTCCCATTCGTTACACTCTTCAGACGTACAGGCGCCGGCCGTGGGAAACGGTGTCCTGATTTCCTATCGATCCTAATCGACGTAACTGACATTGCAGCCATTGCTCGCCAGAAAACTCAAGCTTTACCTGGGATTCGCCCTCGGGGGAACTGTCGCGGGGATGATCTATCAACAGTTGAACGAGGGATCTATTGGCGTCGCCAGCGTTTATCTTGGCCTGACGTTCGGTCTAGGCTTTTGCCTGCTCGAGCTTCTTGTATTTGCCAGACTGAATCTTCACCATCGAAAGCTTCCATTTTCATTCGCCCTGGGTGTCAAGGCGATACTCTACACCTGCACGGTCTTCGCCATATCAACCGGCGCGGGTTTCTTAGCCATCTCTCTAGGTATTGTTGCCGAAGAGAAGGTTCAGACATTCTATGACTATATTGGCAGTGCGAAACATGCTGAGCTCATCTTATACATTCTGGTGGTTTACTCGATCATAATACTAGTTTTGCAGATTCGCAGCCTTCTGGGCGAGGGGGTCCTGCTGAGGTTTGTGCTTGGGAAGTATTACAAGCCGGTTGAAGAGGAAAGAATATTCATGTTTCTGGACTTGAGGTCATCAACGGCGCTTGCGGAACGGGCTGGACACAAGAAGTTCTACTCACTACTTAATTCTCTCTTTCATGAAATCACGGAACCTGTGCTTCTTACCAGAGCAGAGATATATCAGTATGTCGGTAGTATGGAAACGGCTGGAGTCAAGTTTTTTTTCATAGGTCGAGAGGAGAGCGCTTAGCGACGATCATCAAGCTAGTATTCGCGGGTTAGGCAAGGTGCGTTACCGCATCTTTACGTGTTCGT
>JBATTW010000279.1:0-4491 GCA_049670805.1 Bacteroidota bacterium | reverse complement strand
GTATGTGGGAACGGAACTTCAATGTCCCGGAACCCCTGCAAGCCTTGTGACAAATATCCGCCCGGATCAACGCAGAATTGTCAGAGAATTGTAATGAAAACGTCAAATCTCTCCCGGAGAGCTCTCCCCATGACGGGAGACGGCTTCACTTCACAAACTTGTAGCCGGAGGTGTGGATCGTGAGAAGATGGTGTGGCTGCGAAGAGTCCTCCTCCAGTTTTTTCCGCAATGAGAGAACATAGTTGTCCACCGTGCGGGTGGTGGGGAAGTTCTCGTAGCCCCAGACTTCATTCAGGAGCATGTCCCGGGAAACTACCTCGCCCTCGTGTTGGACGAGGAACCTCAGCACTTCGAACTCCTTTGTGGATAGCTTGATGGCCTTCTTTCCCTTTTTCGCCTCCTGTTTCTTGAAATCGACGTAGACGTCCGCAAAAGAGATTTCGTCGATCTCCATCCGAATCTCTCCCTTTCGGCGCAGCAGGGCGCGCACCTGCGAGCAGAGAACCGGTATGCTGAAGGGTTTTGTCACATACTCATCGGCCCCCATCTCGAGGCAGAGTACCTTGTCCATATCTCTGTCCTTGCTGGAGAGGACAAGGACCGGGGCCTCAAACCCTTCTTTCCTGAGGTCACGCAGGATATCTTCGCCCCTCTTGTCAGGTAAGATCAGGTCAAGTATCAAGAGATCCACGTTCTCCTGCCTGGCAAGGGTGGTGCCCCTCGTCCCATCTTCGGCCACGAGGACATTGAAATTCTCAGCCCGCAAAGCCTCTTGTACTCCGCGCGCAACCGACGGGTCGTCTTCGATAACAAGGATTTTGTGCATATCGCACTCCTGAGATTGGGTCGTTCACATCGTTATACGGTAGACAGTCACTGGCCTTCTGATATTCTTCAGTTTTCGCTTTCCTAGTTTGATACCTTTGAACCGGAGCTTCCCCTTGACGGCTTCGAAAAACGCCTCCGAAACCGCGAGCGATCCGACGCCACCCAGCTCCTGCAATCGGGCCGCGATATTGACTGTGTCCCCGCAGAGTTTTCCCTCCGTCTCAATGACATCGCCTACATGAATTCCGATGCGCACCTGTATCCGCTCACCCGGCTTTGCGTCCCGGCCGTATCTGCGCAGGTCACGCTGGATCGCCAACCCACACCTGGCAGCCTGCAACGCGCTCTCGAACGAAGCGAAGAACGCGTCGCCGATGATCTCCACGATCCTGCCGCCCTCCTGAGAGATGGCGCGGCCGACATGCGTGTTATGTTTCTTTAACAGCTTCAAGGCTCTTCTTTCGTCCTTGTTCATCTTGGCGGAAAAGCCCACCATGTCCGTGAACATGAGAGAGAGGAGTCTTCTCGACTTAACAGTGCCCCCCTCCCGCTTCCCCTTCTCCCTCTGTGAAGCAGCCCTCAATTGGGCGCGCACGCGTGCACTCAACTCCGCAGGATCAAACGGTTTTGTCACGAAGTCATCCGCCCCAACCTCCAGACCAAGAAGCTTGTCAACCTGTTCCTTCTGCGCACTCAGAATGATGACCGGCTTCTGATAACCGGCCGATCGCGCCTGGCGGAGCACTTCAAAACCCGTCAATCCCGGGAGACGGAGATCCAGGATCACAAGATCCGGTCGGGAGGAAAGTATCCTGCTGAGGCCACTCTTGCCGTACGAGGTCACTGAGACAGCATATCCTTCCGCCTTGAAGAGCTCCCGCAATCCTCTTGCAATAGTCCGGTCGTCTTCGACGATGAGTATGCGTTGCTCAGCGGGCATGGTTTCTCACCAGGAGGGGGAACGTGAGACGAAGACTGGTTCCCTTGCCTAATTTGCTTTGGACTTCCACGGAGCCCCCGTGCCACTCCACAATATGCTTGACCAGAGGAAGTCCCAGCCCCACTCCCTGTATCTTCTTTTCCTCACCCGGATCGCGATAGAAGCGTTCGAACACATTTTCCGCTGTTTCAGGAGACATGCCAAGCCCGTGATCCTCCGCAGACCAGACTACCCACTCTCCCCTTCTGGCCACACCCAGCTTCAAATAGCGCCGTGCAGTGGAATACTTGATGGCATTGTCGATGATGTTTATCATCGCCCTTTTCACCGCATCCGGATCTGCCTCTATCGGGAACCGCCTCCTGGCCGACATTCCGACAACCCGGACGGAAAAGCGATGTTTGCCGAGCTGGTACTTCATGATGCGCAGAACCTCGGTGGCGATGACCCCGAGATCAGTCTCCTTGACCTGATAGCTCATGACCCCGCGCTCCACCTTTGTGGAGTCCAGAATGGTTGAGACCATACGCTCCAGACGGCCAGCCTCACCACCGATAATCTCCAGGAACTCCCGGGTCTTCCTGTCTGACCTGTTTGCGCGGGTCCTCGTCAGGTCCGCAAACAACATGATTGACGCAATAGGATTGCGGAGTTCATGCGACACATATGACACAAACTCCGACTTCAGTTCATTCAACTCCTGCAGAACGTGAACCTTCGCCTGTTCCTCTGCGAGCTGTTGCTGGAGGCGGATCCGTTCGAGCTCCAGGCCTGCCTGGGTCGAGACCGTGTTCAACAGATCGACCTCTTCGCTGCTGAATCGCATACCGGATTTCTTGAACCCGAGGACAAGAAACCCCAGAAATTCGAACTGCTGGGAGAGCATCGGAAAAACTATCCCCATCCCCCAACGACGGAAGACGCGTGAATCGGCCGACTCGTATCGGATCCCCGGTTCCACCTCGTCGTCCAGGGCAACCGGTAGTTCCAGCCTTGTTCTCAGCTTTTCAGGCTCAAAACGGACCGTCCGTGTCTCGAACAACTCGTAGTTCCTGTGGGCCACCGTGTAGAGTCTGTTTCCCGGCTGTCTCAGCGCAAAGAGCCCGATCCGCTCAACGGGAATGAGCTCGTCGGTGCGGCGAACCATGAGGTCAGCCAGCTGTTTCACATCCACACACGCCTTCATCTCATCCACGAACCGCCGCATCGCCTGGCGAAAATCAAACTCTACCCTGAAGAACTTCCTGTCTACGAATTTCTGTACTCGCTTCCGGATCGGCTCGAACAGGAGTGCGACCAGGATTGCCGCGGCAGCCCCCCACTCCGGAGTGACGTAGCCTCCTCCGACCCTCGTGATAATCCCGATGAGGAACGAATAGGTGAGTGCCAATCCCGCAATGGCAATCCCGTAGACGGTCGTCCGATTCAGCACAATCCCGATGTTTAGAACATGGTACTTCACAAAGGAGATCGCAAAGGTTATGGGAATGATCACGAGGAAGATTTCCGTGAACTCCTCCGGGATCATTTCAACGGTCTTCAGCTGGTTCGGGATCACCGTCAGGAGGAGGAACGGCGTGGGTCCCAGCGTAAGCCCCAGGAGAATCCACTGGAGCTTCTTCCTGTCGGCAGGATTGACGGTTCTCCGGTAGGATCGGACATAGTGTATGATGCCGCTTGCGGCGTATCCGAAAATCACGTAGTGGTACCAGTCGAACCAGCCCTGGAAGGTTCTGTAGTCAACGGGTGATCCGCTGCGGAGCGCGACGATCTGCATGGCAAACGTAACGCCGGTCAACAGAAAGGGGGGTGCGAAGATAAGGAACCGGTATTTCCAACCCGACCGGATTGATGCCTTTGGGAACAGGAGCGTGAAATAGAGAAAGAAGGTGGCCACACCCATGTAGCAAAGAAAATAGACGGCCCGCCCCGCGTAGGCCGACGGATCCCCCCCCGCAGTGGTGGCAATGATTGCTATCGCGAGGCAGATGAGGGCGGAGTGGAGAACAAATGCGGTATGATCTCTCGGGCGCGCTATGACAACGTAGACGCCCACGGCCCACGTCGCCAGCCCTATCACGAGGACGATGAGCAAGTAGCGAATGCTTAGGAAGGGTGTGAGCCGGATTTCCGTTGCGACCTGGATGCCCGAACGCTCATATCGGATTGTTACCTGATCACCAATCGAGTGATAATCAGCGAGGAATTCAGGATCGTGCTCACAGCAAAAAGCGGAATCGTTCCAGTGAAGGAGATGGTCGCCCTCCCGTAGCCCGGGACAGGCAACAGAATCCCCGATGCCATCGACGAAAATCTGCGCGTCCTCGGCCTTTGCGTGGAATGGAGCTGACGGTCTGTCAAGCAGAGACCAGAGGTGCGAGATTGCCACGACCAACAGGACCAGGTCAACAAGGAGGACGGTGAGAGTCTGAGGAGAGATGCGCTTCATGCCTGTTCCCGCCACTGATGATGGGACAGAGAGCACACTACATCATATTGATCTCCGCGACAAAAGTAAAGCAGACTTTCGCGGGATTGGGCTCACCCCTAGATCCCTATCAGTTCAAAGCGAGTAGGCCAAAAATGCCAGAATTCATGCATCCCCCGGCAGACGACAGACCGCCCCGGTTCTTGCAACATTCTCACGGCTTTTGTATATTGGGTCCAGTTCAGAGGGGTGGTAGTTCAGTTTGGTTAGAACGCCGGCCTGTCACGCCGGAGGT
>JBATTW010000278.1:0-10433 GCA_049670805.1 Bacteroidota bacterium | reverse complement strand
TACGTGAACGAGACGGCTCTCATCCGGGGGCAGTGGCAAATCCGAAAGGGACGGATGACGGGCGAGGAGTACGAGTCGCTGCTGCGCGAAAAGGTGTATCCCGATCTGGAGCGACTCAAGGAGCAGTCACTCCGGCAGAACCTCCTGGAACCCCGCGTGGTTTACGGGTACTTCCCCTGTCAATCGGAGGGAAACGACCTGATTGTCTATGAGCCCGAGACGGAGACTGAGCGGGTACGATTCACGTTCCCCCGGCAGAAGGGTGACCGTCACCTCTGTCTGGCGGACTATTTCTCTTCCAGGGATTCCGGCAGGATGGATGTCGTGGCCTTTCATCTGGTAACCGTCGGGAGAAGGGCGTCGGAGTATTCGGCCCGGCTGTTTGAGGCTGATAATTACAAGGAGTATCTCTACTTTCACGGGCTGAGCGTTGAATCGGCAGAAGCGCTTGCCGAGCTCTGGCACAAACGAATCCGCCAGGAGCTAGGGATAGCCGACCAGGATGCGTCGGAGATCCGCCGGCTGTTTTCCCAGGGATATCAGGGGTCGCGGTACAGTTTCGGTTACCCTGCATGTCCCGATCTGGAGGACCAGGCGAAGCTCTTCGAGCTCCTGGACGGTGAGAGGATCGGGGTGCGTCTCACAGACGAATACTCCCTGGATCCTGAACAGAGCACGAACGCCATTGTCGTTCATCACCCCGAGGCGCGCTATTTCAGCGTGAAGTAAAGGGGCCGGAAGAGTAGACCGCTCGTTCTTGCAATTCGGACACCTTTTTGTTAGGTTGCGGCCTGAATCGTGAGTTCATGACACAGTTTCGGGTCTGTCTGCATCGACTTTTACGCACGAACACGAACCATCTCACGGAGGAAACATCGCATGGCAACAACGATCACAGAGGAGTGCATCAACTGTGGTGCATGTGAGCCCGAGTGCCCCAACGTGGCAATCTATGCCGGGGCCGCGCAGTACGAGCTGAACGGGCAGATGGTTGATGCGCTATCCGATGAGTTCTACTACATCGTACCAGAGAAATGCACAGAGTGTGTCGGGCACTTTGACCAGGAGCAGTGCGCGGCGGTCTGTCCTGTTGACTGCTGCATCCCTGATCCAGAGCGACCCGAAACCGAGGAGGCGTTGTATGATCGCGCAAAGACGCTTCACCCGGACAAGGAGTTCGCGGAGCTGAGCGAAGCGACCTCCCGTTTCCGCAAAGGATGACGGTAGGTCCGAGTCGGTCGGTCTTAAGGTCGGCCCTTCCTCCGGTGGTCTGAAGTCAGTCCCCGGGCGAGGCCGACCTTCCTTTTTTGAGGAGAGAGAACAATGCAGATCGGCAAATACGAAATCCATCCCATCGAGACCGGATGTTTCGCCCTGGATGGAGGGGCGATGTTCGGGGTGGTCCCCAGGAGTCTCTGGGAAAAAGCACACCCGCCCGATGAGAAGAACCGTATCACGATGTCGGCACGCGCGCTTCTCCTTGTGGGCGATGGCCGGAAGGTCCTGATTGATACCGGAAACGGATCGAAGCTCAGCGAAAAGCTACGTTCCATTTACAGAATTGAGACAGGTGGCTCGAGCCTGACCTCTTCTCTCGCCCGGCACAACCTGAAACCGGAAGATATCACCGACGTCATCCTCACCCATCTTCATTTCGACCATGCAGGTGGCTCGACCGTGCGGGCGGGCGACGCCGTGGTGCCTACGTTTCCGAACGCGCGGTACTATGTCCAGCGGGGTCAGTACGAAGCGGCGCTGCACCCGACGGAGCGTGACCGCGCCAGTTTTGTCCCCGAAGACTTCCGGCTCCTGGGGGACGAGGGGCTCCTGGAGTTCACAGAGGGGGAGGGGGAGGTCCTTCCCGGGATCGAGGTGAAGGTGTTCCATGGCCACACGACCGCGCTCCAGGCGCCGTACATCACTGATGGTCGTACATCGCTCCTCTTCTGTGCGGATCTGATTCCGCTTGCGGCGCACGTATCGCTCCCCTGGATCATGGCGTATGATCTGAGGCCTCTTGTCACGCTGGAGGAGAAGCGGAAAACGCTTGAGGTCGCGGCGGAGGAGGGGTGGATTCTCTTTTTTGAACATGACCCGGTTCAGGTTAGCGGCAGGGTGAAACGTGGGGAGAAGGGTTTTGTCCTGGAAAGTGTTCTGCGAACGATCGAGATGTAAGAGACATGGGGGGCTCCGAATGGGCGCAACCTTTGTGCATGTGGCGAAGCTGGGGGAGGTTCCGGAGGGGAGATCGAAGAGAGTCCAGGTGGGGGATCTGGATGTTGCCCTGTGGAAGGTAGACGGTCGTCTGTTCGCGATTGCGAACCTCTGCGCGCACCAGCATCTGCCGACCATGCACGAGGCGCATCGTGAGGGGCTGGCGATTTCCTGCCCCATGCATGGCTGGACCTTCTCTCTGGAATCGGGACGTGAATTGGATGGGAAAGGAAAGCTGGCCACCTATCCTGTGAGGGTCGAGGGTGATGAAATCCTGGTGGACGTATCGCAATCGTCGGCGGGCTGGGTTATGTGAGTCTACGCGAGGTCATCCCTTTGGGTGGGAATCGCCACACAGTTCAGGTGGGAGTTTCTGAGGCCGTGACCGGACCTGCTGAAAGACGGATCAAGAAGAAAGCTGAGAGCCTGGGGTTTGCCGCTGTCGGGATAGCCCGGGCCGACCCGCTAGGAGTCGAAGCGGAGCGGCTGCGGGAGTGGCTGGACCGGGGGTATCACGCATCGATGAGCTGGATGGCATCGCGCGTGGAAAAGCGTGTGGACCCGCGGGAGGTGTTGCGGGGAGCCAGGTCGGTCATTTCAGTTGCGGTAAACTACTATACGGCCGGAGAGCATGGTGAGGATCCCCGGGTGGGGAAGATCTCCAGGTATGCCTGGGGGGACGACTACCATGAGATTCTCTCGGATCGGTTGCGCTCTTTCTGGAGCTGGATCGAGACCGAGTTCCCCGGCGTGGGGGGAAGGTGGTATGCCGACACGGGGCCTGTCCTGGAGAAGGCGTGGGCGGAGCGTGCCGGGATCGGGTGGATCGGAAAACACGCGAACCTCATTACCCGGTCGCATGGCTCGTGGGTTTTCCTGGGGGAGATCATCACAACGCTGGAGCTGGACCCGGATCCCCCGGCGGTCGACCACTGCGGGACCTGCACGCTGTGTATCGAGGCGTGCCCCACGGAGGCAATCGTGCAGCCGTATGTCGTTGAATCCAGCCGGTGCCTTTCCTATCTTACCATCGAACACCGGGGCCCGATCGAAGGTGACCTAACGCATCACTTCGATGGATGGGTTTTCGGATGTGACATCTGCCAGGATGTCTGCCCCTGGAACCAGAAGTTTGCAACACCCACCGACGAAGATCGGTTTTTGCCGCGGGAGGGGAATCTGGAGCCCGACCTGGACGAATGGGGTCAGATGACACCGGTAGAGTTCCGGAACCGGTTCTCGGGGAGCCCCGTAAAACGGGCGAAGCATGAAGGTCTTCTGAGAAACATCCAGATACTCCAGCGGGATCGAAGATCGGGTGGGGGCGCTTCCTAGACCCCGTTGCGGGACCAGATGCATCTCACAAGTGTGACTACACATGCAATTCACGGAGACGAGTATGTCTGACAATCATCACAAGGTCATTATTCTCGGGTCAGGTCCTGCGGGCTTGACCGCCGCACTGTATGCGGCCCGGGCGAACCTAGCGCCTGTTGTCTTCGAAGGGATCCAGCCTGGAGGGCAGCTGACAATTACGACGGATGTGGAGAATTTTCCCGGTTTCCCGAAAGGAATTCTGGGACCTGAGCTCATGGAGCAGTTCCGTCAGCAGGCCCAACACTTCGGAGCCCAGTCGATCTACAAGATTGTGACGAAAGTGGATCTCGCCTCCCGCCCGTTCAATCTCTGGTGCGAAGAAGAGAAGTACACGGCCGATGCTCTTATTGTTGCCACAGGTGCGTCCGCGCGATGGCTGGGTCTTCCATCGGAGAAAGAGTATATGGGCTACGGTGTCTCTGCGTGCGCAACATGCGACGGCTTCTTCTTCAAAAACCAGGAAGTTGTTGTCGTTGGCGGGGGTGATACGGCGATCGAGGAGGCGACGTTCTTGACCAAATTTGCTACCAAAGTGAACATCGTGCATCGTCGCGATGCATTAAGGGCGTCCAAGTTCATGCAGGAGAAAGCCCTCAAGAACCCCAAAATCTCACTGGTATGGGATTCCGTTTTGGAGGAGATTCTCGGAAAAGACGAAGCTGGCAAGAAGAGCGTTACGGGAGTTCGGCTGAAGAACGTGAAGACCGGCGAAATCACCGATCTCAAGACCGATGGTGTCTTTATGGGGATCGGCCACAAGCCGAACACAGATCTCTTCAAGGACCAGCTTGAGATGGACGATCACGGATACCTGGTTACGGAGGGGAGGAGCACGAAGACAAAGGTAGCCGGGGTCTTTGTGGCGGGAGATGTGGCAGACAGTGTCTACAGGCAAGCGGTCTCGGCGGCCGGAACAGGCTGCATGGCCGCTATTGACGCTGAACGCTGGCTGGAGGCGGAGCAGGGCTAGTACCGGAGTGCTCTTCAGCCGATCTGAGATCGGCAATAGAGGCATCCCTTCATGAGGGATGCCTTTTTTTTGAGTCGGGGGGAGGTAGTTGTCAGACAAACAGGCATAAGGTTAGGCCGTTTTGTCATGTTTGAATGACATCATTACACGATTGATCTGTCTAAATGGCGTAATAAAAATGACATTATGACATTTAGCCTACAACTAATTAAGGGTCAACCGTCTAAGGTGTTGTGTATCAATAGGTTATGACCTATGGCACATTAGTTGCAAACTACTGGGGCACAGGAAGGACAAACGATCCAAAACTTCAATGGAGGAAACAACCATGTTAGTCAGATTAGAAAGAGCAACACGGTCGCGCCCCATGAGTGACATATTTGATTTCGAGCGGAGCGTTGACAGCCTTTTCGGAGACTTTCTGGGGTCTCAGCGTCCCGGCTTCTCTGCGGAGTATCCGGTGATTGATGTTCGGGACAACGGGAAACAGGTTGTGCTGCTGGCTGAACTTCCCGGTGTCGGTAAGGACGAGGTGAAGATCTCAGTTCATGAGGGCGTCCTCACGATCAGCGGGGAGCGAAAGACCGCAGATCTCCCGGAGAAGGCCACTTGGATCCGGAACGAAATCCCTCGTGGATCTTTTGTCCGCAAGGTCAGACTCCCGCGAGACGTCGATGCCAGCGGTGTGAACGCGGAACTCAGTAACGGGATTCTCCGGATTGTTCTTCCGAAATCCGAGAAGTCCCTCCCGCGCGAAATCGCGGTTCGATAGGAGGAAACACAACCATGACAAATCACGGAAAATCAGTTGTGCGGCGCGCGGATGGTGAAAGCGCTGTCGATGTGAAATCCCATCCCAAGGCGAACGTCCTACTGCCATCCGCCGACGTCCTGGAGACTTCGGATGCGTATCTGCTAATGCTTGATATGCCCGGGGCGGCAAAGGAGGGTATCAGTGTGGTAATGGAAGGTGAGTCTCTGAGTGTGCGAGGTTCCACAGAGGATCTTCAAGCTAAAGATGTGGAGTTCGTCTTCAGCGAAATACGATCCGGCACATACCAGAGGGAGTTCACGCTCGGAAGAGACCTGGACAGGGAGAACATCGAGGCGACATACGAGGACGGTGTTCTAACGCTTCGTCTGCCCAAGAAAGAATCAATGAAACCACGTGAGATCACGATACGATAAGGAGGGAGAAACCATGGCACTCATTCGTTGGTCAAGAGAAGAAAATGCCCCTGCCTTTCCATCGGAGATGTTTGGCATGCAACGCGAAATCAACCGGATGTTCGATGGCTTCTTCAGGACCGGGTGGCATGGCGGTAGCGATCTTGCTCAGTCAGTGTGGTCGCCTGCCACAGACGTCGTTGAACACGACAATGAGTTTGTCGTGAAGGTGGAGCTGCCCGGGCTCAGCAAAGAGGATGTCAGGGTTGCCATCCAGGACAATATGCTGACCGTCAGCGGGGAGAAAAAGGAGGAGACGGTGGAGGAGAAATCCAACTACCATCGTGTAGAACGTTCCTACGGCACGTTCCAGCGGTGCTTCACGCTGGGTGAGGCTGTCCGGGGTGACAAGATAGATGCGTCCTTCAAGGATGGCATACTGACAATCACGCTTCTAAAAGCTGAAGAGGCGAAGAAAAAGCAGATTGACGTCAAGGTCCGGTAGATCGGAGGTAAACCTCTGAACCGGTCTTGGGAACAAGATGGAGACCCCGGGGCGGTGGGAACCCGGGGTTTCTCCATCTTTTGTTGCGTCTGAACTGATTCGACGCTGCTGGCGTTGAGTAAACACTGAGGGTATCGTGAATGATCCGGAGAGAGAGAATAGTATGACATCACCATCAATACCGCGGGCAATGCCTGTTCTACCGTTGCGGAACTCGGTCCTTTTTCCTCACCAGGTAACTCCTCTGTCGGTTGGGAGAGAGGCGAGCATCCAGGTCCTGGAAGAGGCGATGAAAGAGGAGGGGCTCCTTGTGATGGTTGCGCAGAAGGACGGTTCCGTCGAGAAGCCGACAGAGACTGATATCTTCGAAGTCGGAACCGTGGCAAAGGTGCTCAAGACCTTCACGCTTGCGGACGGGACGCGGAGCGTTCTGACGCAGGGGATCCAGCGCGTCCAGCTGATTTCCTTTCTCCAGGTAGAGCCTACAATCCGGGCAGTGGTGCGCGAAGTCGAAGAGAGGGCTGAAGAGGGGATGGAAATCGACGCGATGGTGACCAACGTGAAGAACCTCTTCAAAAAGGCCTCAGAGCTCTCCCCAAACCTGGGGGACGAGCAGCTTTCCATCATCCTCAACATGGACAAACCCGAGGTTCTGGTTGACCTTGTTGCCTCGATGTCCCCCCTGAGCGTGGAGGAGAAACAGCAGGTGCTCGAGGCGCCGGAATTCCGTCTCAGGCTGGACAGGCTGACGCTCCTGCTCACGAAGCTGGTTCAAACGCTTGAGCTCGGGAGCAAGATTCAGTCGGAGGTACAGGACGGGATCAGCAAAACCCAGCGCGAATACTACCTCCGGGAGCAGATGAGGGCCATCAAGAAGGAGCTGGGCGAAGATGAGGAGAATGTGGAAATGGCCGAGCTTCGAAAACGGATTGACGAAGCCCGGCTCCCCGCGGACGCCCTGAAGGTGGCAAACAAGGAGCTGAAAAGGCTGTCGCAGATGAACCAGGCTGCGGCTGAATACACTGTCAGCAGATCCTATCTCGAGTGGATCCTGGATCTCCCATGGAGCCAGAGCACCGAGGACAATCTGCATATCGCCAAAGCCCGGGAGGTCCTGGAGAGGGACCACTTCGGGCTCGACAAGGTGAAGAGGCGGATCCTGGAGTATCTCGCGGTGCGTAAGCTGAAGAAAGACATGAAAGGACCGATCATTGTGTTCGTCGGGCCTCCCGGCGTGGGCAAGACCTCTCTCGGGAGATCCATCGCGAATGCGCTGGGGAGGAAGTTTGTGAGAATATCCCTCGGGGGAGTGCACGACGAGGCCGAGATACGGGGCCACAGGAGAACCTACATCGGGGCGCTCCCGGGCCGCATCATCCAGGGGTTGAAGAAGGCGGGCTCGAACAATCCCGTGTTCATGCTGGATGAGATCGACAAGATCGGTCAGGATTTCCGGGGGGATCCATCCTCGGCGCTGCTGGAAGTGCTGGACCCGGAGCAGAACTATTCCTTCAGCGATCACTACCTGGAGATACCATTCGACCTTTCAAAAGTCATGTTCATTGCCACCGCGAATATGATCGAGCCGATCCCGCCCGCTCTGAGGGACAGGATGGAGCTCATTGAGATCCCGAGCTACGTCGAAAACGAAAAGCTTCACATCGCGCGGCGATTTCTCCTACCAAAGCAGGCCAGGGAACACGGTTTGGACGGGGAACAACTGGAGGTCAGTGACGAGGCGCTGCTGAGGGTGATATCAGATTACACGCGCGAGGCGGGCGTGCGAAACCTGGAACGGAACATCGCCGCAATAGCTCGAGGGGTGGCGCGCGAAATCGCCGAGGGAAAGACCGAAAGTGCAGCTGTGGCTCCTGACTCTCTGAGCAAGTATCTCGGTCAACAGAAGTACTTTCCCGACGCTGCCGAGCGGATCAACCGGCCTGGCGTTGCCGTGGGCCTTGCCTGGACTCCTGTGGGGGGAGACATCCTCTTCATTGAAGCGACCAGGATGGAGGGCCGAGGCAGGCTGATCCTCACGGGGCAACTGGGGGACGTCATGAAAGAGTCAGCGCAGGCTGCGCTCAGCTTCATCGCATCCCATGCAAAGGCTCTTGGGATAGCTCCGGATTTCAGGTCAGATACGGATATCCATGTCCACGTACCCGCTGGAGCCGTCCCAAAGGACGGACCATCTGCCGGAGTGACCATCCTGACTGCCCTTACTTCTCTGCTTACCGGAAGGATTGTCCGGAACGATCTTGCGATGACAGGCGAGATCACGTTGCGGGGAGCCGTGCTCCCCATCGGAGGGGTCAAAGAGAAGGTGCTCGCGGCCCACCGGGCAGGCTTGAAGACGGTGATCCTGCCCGAAAGGAACAAGCTTGACCTGGAGGAGATCCCCCGGTCGTTGCTGGAGGGGCCGGAGACAATGCAGTTTCGATTTGTAAAGGAGATGAGTCAGGTGATCGAGCACTCGCTTCTTTCGCGGGAGGAGTCGCGGGAGCGGAGTATGTCCGAACTGGACCTGGATCCTCACACGGTGAATTAGCGCCTCGGGAGTGCATCGTCTCTGTCATACCCCGTGCCGGAGCCCTCATTGGGGGTCACGGGACGGGGTTTTCGGCTTTCGGGGGCCGGTTTGACATTGAGAGTCCAATTCACTATAATTACATGTTAAATCAATAACTTACGGGCATTCCCACCTATCCTCAATGTCGAAATCCACGAAGTGGTTCCTACTCATCCTTGGCCTTCTGGCTCTATTCGCCATCGGCTTCACGCTCCTTGTCATTGCGCTGACGGGGATCTCAGACGCACCTACCGTCACGAGCGGCAGGGGTGACAAGATTGCGCTTGTCGAGATACAGGGGGTGATCGTCTCCTCCGAGAGTATTGTCAGACAGATCAAATCCTACAGGGAGAACAGCTCAATTCGGGCTCTTTTGATCCGGATCAATTCACCGGGCGGCGGTGTGGTTGCAAGCCAGGAGATCTTTGAAGAGGTTCGGAAGACTCGTGAAAGCGGCAAGCCGGTTGTGGTTTCCATGGGAGGAGTTGCTGCCAGCGGAGGGTACTATGTGGCCTGCGGGGCCTCCAGGATCGTTGCGAACCGTGGAACGCTCACGGGAAATGTCGGAGTGATCATGGAGATCCTGCAATACTACGAGGGTCTCGGAAAGCTGGGTGTCGCGGTGAAGACGATCAAATCGGGCGACATGAAGGACACCGGAAACCCGGTCAGGGAGATGACAGAGAGAGACAGGAAACAGCTCCAGAACGTTGTGGATGACGTCCACCGTCAGTTTCTGGGTGTTGTCATGGAAGAGCGGGAGCTTGAAGCCCGCGCGCGCGGTCTGGTGGCAGACGGAAACATCTTCTCGGGTGAGCAGGCTCTGGAGCTGGGGCTCGTTGACACGCTTGGAACGTTTGAGGATGCAAAACAGATTGCCGCAGATCTTGCCGGGATAGAGGGTGAGCCGGCAATTGTGAAGGAGCGTAGGCACAGGACCTGGTTGAGCAGGTGGGTCGGGGAGGCCAAGGACATCTTGTTGACGGGGCTCCAACGGGAGCTGCTGGAGCGCCCGGTTCTCTCTTACCGGTATCCGGGGCCGTGATTGCAGGGTGGCCCGATGGGTGACCGAGGTTGATGCATTTCACACCACATCAGAGGAGATGATGCGTTGACAAAGGCGGACATTGTGGACACGATTGCTACAGCGACTGGTCTCACCAAAGTCGAGACCGAGGCTGTTGTCGACGGGTTTATCTCGACTGTCATCAATGCACTGAAAGAGGGGAACAACATCGAGATCAGAGGCTTTGGCAGCTTCAAGGTGAAGAAACGGAAGGGGAGGGTGGCGCGGAACCCCAGGACGGGGGAACAGGTGCTGGTCGCGGAACACTGGGTCCCTCTCTTCAAGGTATCGAAGGAAGTCAAGACCTTGGTCAACGAT
Organism: Bacteroidota bacterium; assembly: GCA_049670805.1. Lineage (GTDB taxonomy): Bacteria > Bacteroidota > Ignavibacteria > UBA10030 > UBA6906 > JBATTW01. Next base: position 247 of record JBATTW010000278.1, on the reverse strand, counting down.
AACATGCAGAAGGCGGGTTGATGGCGGTTGCGAGGATTCTCTGTGGGGAGTGCGGTGAGGAGATCTCGAGCTCTGATGCGGTCTGTCCGCAGTGTGGAACCGAGGTCGAGCTTCCTGAAACCTCCCGGGGGGCTGGACAAACTGCCTGTGAAGTGTGCGGGGAGCGGAACCGGCCGGGCACGCAGATCTGCGGGTCGTGCGGTGCCAAGCTGCCGGGTGCAGTCGGGCGGCGGGTCGAGGGGAGGAG
>JBATTW010000277.1:0-4550 GCA_049670805.1 Bacteroidota bacterium | reverse complement strand
TTGAGATGTACCCGCACTGTTCACCGGTTGACAACAGGATCGTCTGCAGCACCTCTCAGGGAGAGATCCTGCTCCTGACATACGAGGAGGTGGCCAGATGAGACGACTCCTCGGTGGAGCTGCAGCGTTGTTGATGTTGCCTCTCCTTCTCTATGGCCAATCCGATCTGAGCGGCCTGAAGATCTGTATCGACCCGGGACACGGCGGGCACAATCCGGCCAACGACCGACATCTCGTTCCTGATCCGGGGACGGACTTCTGGGAATCCGAGTGCAGTTTCCAGAAGGCCCTTCTTCTGGACACGCTCCTCACGGCGCAGGGTGCGACTGTCATCCTCACCCGCTATACTAATGACTATCCGAATGATGATCCACCATCGCTCACTCAGCGGTACGAAATGGCAAACGCTTTTAATGCTGACTGGTTCCATTCTATACACAGCAACGCAACGGGGTGGCCCGTAAACAACTCTGTGAACTACACACTCATGTTGGTCAAGGAGGATATACCCGCTCGTCAGGCAGCGTGGCCCCAAGCTGTGGTGATGTCAGACCTAATGGGTCCAACGATTACGGGGTTCTTACGGACCCAACCACGCAGCCGATATACGTACCTAGACTTCACGTTCTACGGAGCGTACAACGACAGGGACAATGATGGGGAGCCGGACGGCTTCAATTTGGGCGTACTCAAAGGTCTCAGTATGCCGGGCCAGCTTTCGGAGGGCTCCTTTCACGATCACTTCCCGGAGACCCGCCGTCTGATGAACAACCACTACCGGAAGATGGAGGCGTACGCCATCCGGAACTCCTTTATGACCTACTTCAATACGGACCCGGATTCGACCGGCATCATTGCAGGCATACAGAGTGACGTTGCAACGGGCCGTCTCATAAACTATACGCGCGTATCGCTTCAGTCGGGGAACAGACTTTACATCGGTGATCGTTACAACAACGGCTTCTACATGTTTGACAGGCTCCCGCCGGGGCTCTACACCGTCCGGTTCGAGACACCAGGGTTCCATATGGATTCAGTACAGGTCACCGTCGTCCCCGGGGGTAGGCATTTTGCCGACCGGAGTCTCGTCTCCTTCGCCGCCCCGACAGTGATTGCCTCCAGCCCCGTGGAGGGGGATACCTCGGTCGCGCCTGATCTCCCCGTCAGCATCGCTTTCTCCAAGCCGATGGATATCACGTCGGTAGCGAACGCATTTTCGGTCACCCCCCCCGTGACCGGTTCTTTCTCCTGGACCCGCGGGAATTCAGAATTGACATTTTCTCCTGATTCGGTTCTTCCCTTCTATACCGACATCATGATTGTCCTGGACACCTCCGCCCGTTCCGCGACAGGGGAGCAGATCGACGGGAACGGGGACGGGACCCCGGGAGATCCCTACATCCTCCAGTTCAGAACCGGCTATGTGGACGCTGTCCCTCCCTCCCTCGTCTCTGTTCGCCCGGCTCCCGACGAGACACGTCCCACCCCGGGGGATGTCCTGAACTTCACGTTCAACGAGCCTCTGGATCAGGCGAGCGTCAACGTCAACAACTTCGTCCTGCGCGCGTCCACCGGCGCACTGCAGCTGAGGACAGGCGAGTATGTGGAGGCGGCCGGCAAGGGGGGGGTGTCGTTGTGGCTTCCATACGGGACAGAACCCGGAGCAACGTACACCATTCGATTAAGCAATATTGCCGATACCGCTGGAAATACGATCCCCGGGAATACGGAATGGGAGTTTTCCATCCATCCCGACCCCGTGACCACCAGGAGCATCGACTCGCTGACCAGTTCGGTGGATGAATGGGAAGACCCGTTCTCGAGTCCCTACACGACCGGAGTCGACAGCGCCCGGTTTGCGCTCTCTGCCCTCCGCCGTTTTCCACCCGGCTACGGGTCGGGCGAATCAGCCCTGCTCTCCTACGCGTGGGATACCACGGCCGCTGAATGGCTTCTCCACCTCGGTCTGGACAGCTCCCGCGCGAATCTGGTCCGATGGGGGGCCGAGGGGAGCGTCCTCCAGACATACGTCCACGGTGACGGGAGCGGAACCCTTCTGCGGTTTGTTCTGGATGACAGTCTGGATGCTTCACCGGGAGGCACTCCAAGCGGCATGGAGGTCAGTCCGTGGATGATCGTGGACTGGGTGGGCTGGAGGCTTCTGGAGTGGGATCACCAGAACGACTCCACCGGCTCATGGGTTGGTGACGGGAAGCTTGACGGCGAGATCCGCCTCAATGGTATTCAGCTCGGCTACGCGCCGGGCTCCGGCATGCCGGGAGGGGAGATCGGGATTGCCGCCGTTCAGGTGGCCGAGCGAATCGTGACAGGCGTGAAGACCCCCGCATCGGTTCCCCTCTCCTATACGGTGCACCAGAACTACCCGAATCCCTTCAACCCCACGACGCGAATCGCCTATGAACTGCCACGAGAAACATGGGTGAGTCTTGTCGTCTACGATATTCTGGGACGGCGCGTGGCCACGCTGGTGGACCAGATGCAGCCCGCGGGGTTTCATGATGTCGAGTGGCACGGCACGGACGGGAACGGCCGGCCGGTGACGAGCGGGCTCTACATCGGTCGGTTCGAGGCGAAGGATGCCGCGGGTGGCATTCAGCATGTTCACGTCAACAAGATGCTCTTCGTGAAATAACCTCTCAAGCAAAATGACTGCAGGATCGTTTATCGCCGCAGGATTTCTCGGCGTGTTTCTGGGCGGGACACCACCTGCCACCGACAGAACGCCGCTTACACTCAACCTGGTTGTTCCGGGTTCCGACTCGACGACAACCCTGGTTTCCCGGCACCGCCTGGCGGGGAGCACTTCCCCGGGCGCGCGCGTCCGGGTGAACGGGAAGCGTCTCCGTGTCTATCCCACAGGGGCGTTCGCCCACCTCCTGGAGCTGGATGTGGGTGAGAATGTCTTCACCGTCACCGCGGTCGATCCGGGCGGGGATTCTCTCGCCAGGAGGATCCTCATAACACGCGAAGAACCGCTTGCCACCTCCAGAGCGGATACGCTCCTCATCGAGGATGCCATGATGGAGCCCTCCGTTGATCAGTGGGTCCGCGAGAAAGATATCCTGCGCGTCCAGTTCAAGGGGACTCCAGGTTGTCAGGCCACATTCCTGGACTCGATTCCGATGCGGGAAGTTCCTCCGGGGAGAGCACGGGGGGTCAGAGGCGTCTACCGCGGCGTCTACCAGATAGGCGCAGGTGACAGCCTGAAAGACGATCCGATACGGTTCAGACTGGAGGACAGTCTGGGGAACAGCATTGGGAGGGAGTCGGCCGGGAGGGTGACCTGCATAGAGGGCTGGATCCCCATTACCGGGGTTACCATTGGTGACCGTCCCTATCTCAATTGCGGTCTGGGGAGGGATCGGCTGGGTGGCACGAAGCTGGCCTACATCGTTCCCGGTGTCCGGCTTTCTCTCACCGGGAAGGTCGGACGCCAGTACAGGGTCGCTCTGGCGGAGGGGATGGATGCGTGGATACCCGAACGGATGGTTGAACTCGAGCCACCCGGGACCTACCCGCCGTTCTCGCTGACCGGATCATGGTCCGTTTCGGGGGAGGAGAAATTCGACGAGGTTGCCATCGGTCTGCAGGAGAAGCTCCCCTATTCCAGTTATCAGGAGCTCAACCCCACACGGATTGTCGTGGATGTCTATGGCGCGGTCCCCAACACAAACTGGATCACGCACCATTCCACCGGAGGAGAGGTCACAAACGTTCACTACAGGCAGGCGGGGACGAACACGTTCCGGATCACGCTCGAGCTGGCCCACCGGCACCTCTGGGGGTATACCATCGGATATGAGGAAACAAGGCTCGTCATCAGGGTCCGTCGTCAGCCGGTCTCTCTGGACATAGAAGACCTGACCATCGCACTAGACGCGGGGCACGGCGGGGAGCACGAAGGTGCCCTCGGGTCCACCGGCGCCATGGAGAAGGATGTGAACCTTGCGACGGTCCTGCATCTGAAGGAGGAGCTGGAAGATCGGGGGGCGCGCGTGATTCTGACACGCAGCAGTGATTCCACGCTCTCGATCACCGACCGGCTCAACGGGATCCTTACCTCCGATGCGGACATACTGCTGAGCGTTCACGCCAATTCGATCGGCGTTTCCACCGATCCTCAGGCCGTCCAGGGCGTGAGCACCTACTACAAGCACATCTGCTACCGCCCTCTCTCCGTCCACATCCTGGACGAGGTCCTCAAGACGGGCCTGAGGCGCTTCGGAAACGTCGGGAGCTTCAACTTCCGCCTGAACTCACCCACCGAGATGCCGAACGCCCTTGTTGAGCTGGCCTTTATGTCTCATCCCGAGGATGAGATGAAACTCCTGGACGATGGGTTTCGCCGGGAGCTCGCGGAGCGGATCGCAGACGGCATCGAACGATTCCTCGAGGAATGCGAGGAGTAACGCTTCCGGCTGAAGCGATCAGAGACCGCATATGATCGATGTGCGCGAATGGTCCCAGGAGGACTTCCCGGTCGTACGCCGGATTCTCTGGACGACATGGGTCGCCACATACGGATCGTT
>JBATTW010000276.1:0-11722 GCA_049670805.1 Bacteroidota bacterium | reverse complement strand
GTAGTCGTCCATGTAGGTCTTCTGCTCAGGCGTGAGCCTGTCGATCTTCAATCCCTGCGTGTTGAGCTTCACCAGCGCGATATCCTGGTCCTGCTGCACGGGGATATCGTGCACCGTGTTCTCCAGCCGAACGCCTTTCCTGTCCAGCTCCGCCAGACGCAGCTGCGAGCGGAACTGATTTGCAAAGGACATATCCATCACCTCGGAGGGGTGGCCCTCTGCGGCGGCCAGGTTTACCAAACGTCCTTTGGCAAGCACGTAGATACGCCGACCGTTCCTCAGCAGGTACTCCTCGTTGTCCTTCCGCATGTCCCGCTTTGATCTCGTTATCTTCTCCAGATCCACAAGGCTGACCTCGCAGTCATAGTGCCCCGTGTTGCACACGATGGCTCCTTCCTTCATCCGTTCGAAGTGCTTTCGAACAATGACGTCTTTCACGCCGGTGGCCGTCACAAACACATCACCCACCTTTGCCGCCTCATCCATCTTCATGACGCGAAAGCCTTCGAGCGTTGCCTTGAGGGCCGCAGTGGGTTTGACTTCCGTGACGATGACGTTTGCGCCAAGACCCTTGGCACGCATGGCAACGCCCTTGCCGCAGTGACCGAAACCCGCAACCACGACGTTCTTGCCGGCAAGCAGAACACTTGTTGCCCTCAGGATGCCGTCGATGGTCGATTGGCCGGTCCCGTAGACGTTGTCAAAATCCCATTTTGTCTCGGCGTCGTTTACCGCGATCACCGGATACCTCAGTGCCCCGTCCGCCGCCATCGCCCGCAGGCGGTGCACGCCGGTGGTGGTCTCTTCCGTTCCCCCGATCACGTACCGCTCCGCAAACTCGGGATGGTTCTTGTGAATCGTGAAGATGAGGTCGGCACCATCATCAAGAGTGAGGTTCGGATGCATTCGGAGCGTCTCCTCGATGCACCAGTAGAACTCCTTGACGTTCATCCCATGCCACGCGAAGATCGAGATCCCATCCTTCGCCAGTGCGGCGGCAACGGCATCGTTGGTCGAAAGCGGGTTGCATCCGCTCCAGCTCACCCGCGCACCGGCTTCCACAAATGTCTTTACCAGGACCGCGGTCTCTTTCGTGACATGAAGACATCCCGCGATCTTGTATCCCTTGAAAGGCTTGGTCTTCCGGTACTTCTCACGGAGCGCCATCAAAACCGGCATGCGTGAGTCCGCCCATTCGATGAGCCTCGTGCCCTCCCGTGCGAGTGATAGGTCCGCTACCTTGTACTTGCCAGATTTGTAGTCCATTGTTCCCTTCGTGTAATAAGTCCGTGATTCGGTAATTGCTCTCCGCTTCAGCGAATCGCGCGCTGGAGCATCTTGACGAGATCGAGCTTCTCCCACGTGAACCCGTCTTCCTCCCGCCCAAAGTGGCCGTAGGCCGCCGTCTGCCGGTAGATGGGCCGCAGCAGGTTGAGGCGTTTCATGATTCCTTTTGGTGTCAGGTCGATGTTCTTCCGAATCGCCTTTTCCAGCTCGGCATCCGGAATCCTCCCGGTGTCCCCGCTGTTCACGTGCACGGAAACCGGCTCGGCAACACCAATTGCGTAGGAGATCTGAATAAGGCACTCATCGGCAAACCCGGCAGCAACGATGTTCTTCGCGAGATGCCTGGAGGCGTATGCGGCGCTCCGATCCACCTTCGATGGATCCTTCCCCGAAAAGGCACCCCCCCCGTGCGGGGCTTTCCCTCCGTAGGTATCAACAATGATCTTCCTGCCGGTGAGCCCCGTGTCCCCGTGGGGGCCGCCAATCTCGAACTTCCCGGTGGGATTGACGTGCACGACGAGACGGTTATCGCGCAGATCAGCAGGTATCACCTTGTTGATCACGTTCTCGATGATGTCCTTTCTGATCTTTTTCTGCGACACTCCCGGATCGTGCTGCGTTGATATCACCACCGTGTGGACCCGCACCGGCCGGCGCCCTTGATACTCGATGGTCACCTGCGATTTCGCATCGGGACGGAGGTACGGCATCAACTTCGATCTCTTCTTCCGGATGTCCGCGAGCCGCTTCACGAGCTTGTGCGCGTACATGATCGGCATGGGCATGAACTCGGGTGTCTCGTTTGTCGCATACCCGAACATCATCCCCTGGTCCCCGGCGCCCCCGGTGTCAACACCGCGCGCGATGTCCGGCGACTGTGAGTGGATGCTCGAGATGACCGAACAGGAGTCGGCGTCGAATCGGTACTCCGCACGGGTGTACCCGATGTCCCTGATGACCTCGCGAACCAGGTCCTGCACTTCTATGTACCCGGAGGTGGTGATCTCCCCCCCAACGAGCGCCAGACCCGTGGTCACAAAGGTCTCACAGGCCACACGCGAAAACTTGTCCTGTGTGATGAGTGCGTCCAGAACGGCATCAGAAATCTGATCGGCAATCTTGTCAGGATGACCTTCGGATACGGACTCTGACGTAAACAAATGGGGCATAGTTGGACCTCAATAAATGTGCGAATGGCAGGATCAATAGAACTCTACCTCGGAGGAGTTACCGACATTGACACGTTTGTAGCTCCCCTTCACGGTTGCACCGTTACCGACGATGGAATTCTCCAGCAACGCCTGTTCCACAACGGCGTTTTCACTGACAATGGAATTGCGGATGACGGACTCGCTCACCAGAGCATTGTCACCGACCGTGGTGTTCGGCCCGATGACACAGTCGGTGAGCCTTGCGGAGGGCGATATGTAGACGGGGTCCTTGATCAGGACGCCGTCGACGACGGGATGAGCCGACCGCTTTCCCAGCAGTACGCGATTCGCCTCTAGTAGTGTCTCGGGCGTTCCGCAATCGTACCATCCCTCCACAGGAAACGTCGTCATTCGCTCGCCACGCTGGATCATGATCTGCAGCGCGTCGGTCAGCTGGTACTCCCCTTTTGTCCGGATATCCTTCTCCACCAGCTCGGAAAGCGCGTCCACGAGGAGATCCGGATGGACAATGTGGTTGATACCAACGATCGCGAGATTGCTGATAGGGGTTTCCGGTTTCTCCACGAGACGGGTCACATATCCGTCCTCGAGCACCGCCACGCCGAACCTCCGCGGATCATCCACCTCCTTGACGCCGATGGAGGAATCGCCCCCCCTCAGGACAGGCTTCAGGTCGACATCAAAGATAGTGTCACCGTAGATGATGAGAAGGGGTCCGCCGCTGAGTGTGTCGCGGCAGAGGTAGATCGCATGCCCCAGACCCATCCTCTCTTCCTGCTCGACGTAGTCCACCCGGAAGTCCGGGTAGGCGGAAGCGACAAACTCTCGGATCATCTCGCTCATGTCCCCCACCACTAAGGTCGCTTCTGTGACGCCCTCCGCCATGACCTTGTCGAGTATGTGACCAAGCATGGGCTTGCCCGCCACGTTGATCAGCACTTTGGGGAGAGTGAATGTGTGAGGACGGAGACGGGTTCCGCCTCCTGCAACGGGTATGATCGCGCGCATTGCCTGTAATTCAACTAAGTCGGAAAAATCAGGGATAAGGTAACCATCTGGGTAGAGAGAAGCAAGAATGGCCGTCACAGTGTGTACGCTGGCGCACACACTGTGACGCAGGTCAGAGAGTGAACCGCGTGCCCGGAGAACCGTTGCGGCGCCCCCCCGCGCGACCGGAATGCAATTGCTTATCAGGGGTGAAATCAGTATATATTTCAAGATGTTAACTGTTGTACGTTCCGCTCCGCCGAATGCCAAACCAATCGCGTCCGCGCTCCACGTCTTCGCGCAAGAAACAACATGTCAGGCTTGCTCTCACCAGAGATGTCGGGTTCAGGACAAAAGGGACAGGACTCGACCACCTCGACTTCGAGCACAACGCGCTGCCTGAAATCGACTTCTCCGAGGTTGATACCTCCACCCGCTTCCTCGGATATCAACTCTCCTGCCCGCTCCTGATCTCCAGCATGACGGGAGGGTATGCGGATGCCCTCACGGTCAACCGGCAGCTGGCGGAGGTGTGTGTAGAAATGCACCTCGCCCTCGGGGTGGGGAGCCAGAGACAGGCCATGGAGCGGAAGGCGCTCCACAGGACCTTCAGCGTCATCCGGGAGGTCGCACCGGATATCCCTGTCATCGGGAACCTCGGAGCAGCAGAGGTGGCGCGTCTCCGGGATACGGGTTCCGTTCAGCGGCTCGTCGACCTCGTCCGTGCTGACGCGTTCGCGATTCACCTCAACCCTCTCCAGGAGCTGCTGCAGTCGGAAGGGAATCCGGCGTTCCGGGGGGTTCTGGAGGGTATCGCACTCCTGGTGCGCGAGCTCTCCGTTCCCGTCATCGTCAAAGAGATCGGAGCCGGGATCTCGGGCGAGGTGGCGGCACGCCTCGTCGAAGCCGGCGTCGCGTATATCGACGTTGCAGGAGCCGGCGGAACCAGCTGGGCCGGCATCGAAATCCTGCGAGGAAAGCGGAGCAGGTCCCGGGAGCGCTTCTGGGACTGGGGAATACCGACCGCCAGCGCGCTGCGCGCGGTAACACCTCTAAAGGAGAGGAATCCGGGCTTGACGATCATCGCGTCGGGTGGTATTACCACGGGAGTGGACGCCGCAAAGTGCATCGCACTGGGCGCCGACCTCGTTGGATCCGCGCGACCAATGCTGCACGCACTGGCCCGTCGGAAAAAGAGAGGCCTCAAGACGCTCCTCGAGGAATGGGTTGATGAACTCCGCTGGGTGATGTTTTTGACGGGCGCAAAGGAGATCAAGCAGCTGCAGACAAAGAAGCTGGTATCGCGCTTGCCCTTATGACAGAACCGACACACCAAGCACGTTATGACGACCTCCGCCGCATGGTGGAGAAACGAATCCGCGGGCTGCCCCGAGGGGGCAGCCCGGAAGACCTGAACGATGCCTGCCGCTACGTCCTCGCCGGCGGCGGAAAACGCGTCCGGGCGGTGCTCGTGCTCCTCTCGTGTGAAGCAGTCGGTGGCAAGGCCAAGCAGGCCCTGGAGGCCAGCGTCGCGCTCGAGCTCATGCATAACTTTACGCTCGTGCATGACGACATCATGGACCACGCTCCCTCGCGCCGCGGGCGGCCAACGGTGCATATCCGGTGGAATCTGAACAATGCCCTGCTCGCCGGAGATGTCCTCCTGGCCATGGCGTATGCGGCATTGCTCCGGACCAGAACCCCCGAGCTCTCTCCGGCACTCGAGCTGTTCACAAACGCCCTCCTCCAGCTCTGCGAGGGTCAGGCGCTCGATCTGGAGTTCGAGAAAAGAACGGACCTCTCGGTCCGGGATTACTTTCGCATGATCGGTAAGAAGACCGGCAGCCTCTTCTCGGCAGCAGGTGAGATCGGTGGACTCGTCGGCGGTGGCTCACAGAGACAGATCGGAGCCCTGAGCGAGTTTGGCCACCACCTGGGACGGGCCTTCCAGCTCCAGGATGACCTCCTCGACGTCATGGCGGACCAGTCCCGCCTTGGCAAGTCGATCGGCGGAGATATCCTCGAACGGAAAAAGACCTACCTCTTGCTAAGAGCTGCGGAACGAGCACGGGGAAGAGACCGGGTCGTCGTGCAGGCCCTGCTCCGGGGAAGACGGACACACCCGGACGGGAGCGAGGGGATGACGCGACGATCGGGACGCTCTGCAGAAGCACGTATGGTCAGCATGGTCACCGACATCTACAGACGGTACGGCATACTCGAGGACACACAACGCCAGGTGCGTGCAAACACACGGAAGGCCGTCAACGCGCTGCATGCCCTTCCACGCAACGAACCCACGGCAACGCTCCGCTGGCTGTCCGAGAGCCTCGTGAAGAGGGCATCCTGACCCCGCCCATGATCGAGAAGGAAATCACCATCACGAACAGAGCGGGACTTCACACCCGTCCAGCCGCAGCGCTGGTCAAGACTGCAGCGCGGTATAAGGCCGAATTCTTTATCCAGAAAGACGAATTCGAGATCAACGGAAAGAGCATCATCGGGGTGATGACCCTCGCCGCCGAACAGGGGTCAAAGCTCAAGCTGCGGTTCGACGGCCCCGATGAAGAGGAGGCGGCGGCAGCAATCACTGAGCTCTTTGAACGTGGTTTCGACGAGAACTGATAATGAACACTCCGCATCCAACAGCCGGTGAGGTGATCCTCAAAGGGATCCCGGCCGCTCCCGGAATCGCCGTCGGGCCGGCGTACGTCTACAGCAAGGAAGTCCCGAGCGTCGCAAGGCGGGAGATCGCCCCGGACGAGGTGGAGTCTGAAGTCAGCCGGCTGAAGAACGCCACCGCCCGATCCCAGAAGGAGCTCCAGAAGATTCTGCTGTTCGCCGAACAGAAACTCGGATCGCAGAGCGCCAAGATCTTCGAAGCGCAGATCATGATCCTCGGAGACCAGATTCTCATGGAGACGATCGAAAAGCGCATCGCGGACGAGAACGTGAACGCTGAATACCTCGTATCCGATGAGATCACGAAGTACAGGCGGATGATGCTTGCCGCCCACGATGAGTACATGCACGAGCGGGCACATGACCTGGACGATGTTATGAACCGCATCATCCGGAACATCCAGAACCAGAAACTCTTTTCCCGGCTCGAAGGCGAGTCCATCATCGTTTCCGAAACTCTTACACCGGCCGATACGGTGATTTTCAGCAGGAACCAGGTTCTGGGGTACGCAACCAATCTCGGTGGAATGACCTCACATGCCGCAATCCTTTCGCGGTCATTGAAGATCCCGGCTGTCGTCGGCCTCCGAAACGCCAGCAGACAGATCCAGACCGGAGACAGAATCGCGATCGACGGTTACAGCGGTCTGTTCATCATCAATCCCAGCGAGGAAACACTCCAGGATCTGGAGCGAAAGGCGAACCGTTTCAAGGAGTTCGAGGCCCGGCTGACGGAGATCGTGGGGCTGACCGCAGAAACTCCGGACCACAGACACATCGAGCTCTCCGCCAATATCGAGTTCCCCGAAGAGATCGATTTTGTACGCCTTCAGGGCTCGGTCGGAATCGGCCTGTTCCGGACCGAGAGCCAGCTCCTGGGACTCGCGAGCTACCCGTCCGAAGACGAACAGTATGAAGCGTACAGGACGGTGGCCGACCAGATATACCCTCACCCCGTTATCTTCCGGACCTTCGACATCGGGGGAGACAAGCTGGTACCCGAAACCTACCAGGAAGCGAATCCGTTCCTGGGCTGGCGCGGAATCCGCGTCCTCCTGGACAGGCCCGAACTGTTCCTGAACCAGCTCCGGGCCATACTGCGGGCAAGTGCGGGAAAGAACGTCCGCGTCATGTTCCCGATGATCTCCAGCGTCGGGGAAGTCAGAATGGCAAAAGAGATGGTCGAACGGGCAAAAGCCGACCTCACAAAGCGGGGCCTCCCCTTCGATCCGAACATCAAGATCGGCGTGATGATCGAGGTCCCCTCAGCCGCTCTCTTGACCGACCTGATCGCTCCGATGGTCGACTTTCTCAGCATCGGTACCAACGATCTGATCCAGTACATGCTGGCTGTTGACCGGGATAACAGCGCTGTCGCCGCTCTGTACCAGCAGTTCAACCCGGCCGTCCTCCGGATCATAAAGACGACCATCGACGAAGGACACAAACACAAGGTCTGGGTGGGGATGTGCGGCGAGATGGCAGGCGACCCGCTCGCGACCGTTCTCCTCGTGGGGCTCGGGCTCGATGAGTTCAGCGTGGTCCCGTCCATGCTTCCGGAAATCAAGAAGATCATCCGGTCCGTCAAGGCCAGGGAGGCGAAACGGGTCGCGGAAAAGGCGCTGACCCTCCCCACCGCGGACGAGATCAAGAAGCACCTTGTCTCCTTTATGAAGAAGAAGATGCCTGACATACCGCTCGAAGGTTGAGACGAAGGGGAACCACCATGACGCTCGAAGATCTGCACCAGACAGACAGGTCCGGGATGTTTGACCTGATCAAGAGTTTTCCGAATCAGGCGCGCGAAGCAGTGGAGATTACCTCATCGGCGAGAATCAGAATCCACGCGCAGGGCGTCCGGTCGATCGTGCTCTCAGGGCTGGGTGGCTCCGCCATCGGCGGCGATCTCCTCCGCAGTTACCTCTCAAACGAACTAAAGATCCCTTTTCTCGTCAACCGCCACTACACCCTCCCCGCATTTGTCGGCCGCGACACACTGGTTGTCCTCTCGAGCTACTCCGGAAACACCGAAGAAACAATCGCGGCTCACCGGGAGGCACTCAGGCGAAAAGCGAAGCTTCTCTGCATCTCTTCAAACGGAACGACCGAGCGCCTCGCGCGACAACACCGGTCAACGTACATAAAGGTTCCCGGTGGACTTCCGCCGCGGGCCGCCCTGGGATACTCCTTCTTTCCCCTTCTGATCGCACTGGGCCGGATGGGCTTCGTGCCGGACAAGAGCCGGGCGATCAGAGAGACCCTTTCTCTCCTCGCGGCAAAATCCCGTGAGTACTCCTCCCTCGAACCGGACCCGAACCGCGCTCTCCAGTTGGCAGCCCGTCTCCAGGGACGGATCGGAATCATCTACTCCTCGACCGAACACTTCGACGCGGTGAGCACACGATGGCGGGGCCAGATGGCGGAAAACGCCAAGACCCTGACGTTTGGCCACGTCCTGCCGGAGATGAACCACAACGAGATTGTCGGGTGGAAAGTCCTCAAGGAACAGATGAAGGAGATGGAGGTCTTCTTCCTCAGGGACAGGGGAGACCATCGCCGCGTGCGGGCGAGAATGGACATCACGCGGGGCCTCATCGCGTCACACACACCACACACAAGCGAGATCTGGAGCGAAGGCACCTCCCTCCTCACACGCATCTTCTCGCTCGTCTACCTCGGAGACTGGGTGAGTTACTACCTCTCGATACTCCACCGGGAAGACCCTACCCCCGTCACCGCCATCGACACTCTCAAGACCCAGCTGGGAAAACTATGACACGTTCTCAAAAAATCGCCCTCTTCGTGGCGTTCCTGACCCTGGCTCTGATTCTGGTCGTTACGGTGTTCCGTGACGGGACCTCCTGGTAGCCCCCCTTGCAACTTGTCGTAGATCTTTCTATTCTTCTCGTGTCGTGCGATCTGTGATTGACGGGGCCGTGATGATGCGACTCACCTCTACGCTGATCCCCCTTGCGTTTCTCCTGCTGTTCGCCCGGGCCGCCGAGGCCCAGTTCTACCATTTTGGGCGGAACAAGGTTCAGTACACCGACTTCGAGTGGCAGGTTCTCAGGACCGAGCATTTTGATATTTACTACTACCCCGAGATGCAGCAGCTCGCCGAACGGGGAGCGTTCTTCGCGGAGGAGAGCTACACCTCCCTCGAACGGAAGTTCAACCACTCGCTGAGCAGCAGGATCCCGCTCATCTTCTACAGCTCCCACCTCCATTTTCAGCAGACCAACACGATCGGCGGGTTTATACCCGAGGGCGTGGGAGGCTTCTTCGAATTCCTCAAGGGACGCGTCGTCATCCCGTCGGACGGATCTACAGCGCAGTTTCGCCACGTCATCCGACACGAACTCGTGCATGTGTTCATGCACAGCAAGGTCAACCGGGTGTTGTTCGACCATAAAATGACAGCGGGAAGACTCCCCCCTCTCTGGTTCGTCGAGGGCCTGGCTGAATACTGGTCGACGGAGTGGGACGCGCAGGCGGAGATGGTAATGCGCGATGCCGTGCTCAACAACATCATCGTCGGGTTGAACGACATGAACAGGATCTACGGATCCTACCTCATGTACAAGGCCGGACAGAACGCGCTCATGTTCCTGGCCGGGACCTACGGTGAGGAGAAGGTGCTCCTCCTCCTGGAGAACTTTTGGAAGGAGCCTTCCTTCAACGACATCTTCAAGATCACGACCGGTCGCAACTACAAGGAGTTCGACGAAGAGTGGCTCTACGCGCTCAAGAAGCAGTACTACCCCCTTCTGGCCACCCACGACGCGCCGAGCCGCGTAACCCGCAACCTCGTGAACGAGGGGTTTAACTCCAAACCGGTCGTTTTCGAGTACGACACGACGAGAGAAGCGTACTTCATCAGCAACCGGACGGGCTATACCGGCATCTACAAACGGGATCTCGATAACTTCGACCCCGAAGAATCCGGAAGCGTGGTCCTCGAGGGAGAGAAATCGGATGAGCTGGAGGCATTTCACCCCTTCCGCAGCCGGATAGACGTGTCAAAGGTCGGGCTTCTGGCCTTTGTGACAAAGAGCGGCGAGCAGGACGTTCTCCATCTCTATGATGTTCTCACGGACAGGATAGTCAAGACCTTCCGCTTTGCCGAAATCGTCAGCATCGGATCCACGTCCTGGGGGCCGGATGCCAGGCGCGTGGTTCTCTCGGCAATCGACAAAGCCGGTAACAACGACCTCTACGTGCTGGATACCGACACCGGGAGCGTGCAACGGCTCACCAACGACTACTACGATGACCGCGACCCCGCCTGGGATCCGGCCGACGGTCGGATCGTGTTCAGCTCGGACCGGACACCCTACGGCGTGAAGGGGAAGTACAACCTCTTTATGTACGAT
This sequence comes from Bacteroidota bacterium, assembly GCA_049670805.1. Classification (GTDB taxonomy): domain Bacteria; phylum Bacteroidota; class Ignavibacteria; order UBA10030; family UBA6906; genus JBATTW01. The sequence goes on along the minus strand of JBATTW010000276.1, from coordinate 1,221 downwards.
CTGGGCACCGGCGCCATCGACTACCTGACGTTCGGGGACGAGAACTACTACTCCCCCGCCTGGTCAAAGGACGGTTCCCTCCTGGCATTTACCTCGGATATCGACGGCATCCAGAACATCTGGGCGATGGCCCGACCGGATTCCTCGACAGGAGGCCCGGTCGTTCCGGCCACCATCACCAAGCTCACGCATTTCGTCACCTCCGCCTTCGATCCCACCTGGACGAATGCCGGCGACCTGGTCTTTGCCGCCTTCGAGAAGTTCAGCTTCCAGATCAAGATGATCGAAAACGCGCTGGAAGCGATAGACACCTCCACAACGACACGGCGGATCGATCTGCTGGCAAAAGAGAAACCCTGGGAGGCTCGGAATGTCGCGGGTCTGACCAATGTCGAAAGATTCCGGTACAGGGGCAAGTACAGCCTCGATTTCGCTCAAAGCGCGATCTCGACCGACCCGGTCTTTGGCACCACGGGGGGTGCCGCCGTTGCGCTGAGCGATATACTGGGGAACGACCAGTACTACTTCCTCCTTTATAATACCGCACAGACACAGTCGGAGTTCCTTTCGAGTTTCAATATCGCTATCTCGCGCGTCTCGCGTGCACAGCGGACAAGCTACGCGTACGGCATCTACCGGTTTGCCGGCCGCCGGTACGACATCACCTCTGAAGACGAATTCTACTACGAACGCGTCTACGGTGGCTACCTCGCGATCGCCTATCCCCTCAGCAAATTCCAACGCATCGAGACGAGCTTCAGCCTGAGCAACTCCAACAGAGAAATCGACTCGCGGATCGAAGATCGGAAAGCGCTCCTCCTCTCGAACTCGGTCTCCTTTGTACACGACAACTCCCTCTGGCTCTCCAGTGGGCCCATAGACGGTCACCGCCTCAACCTGACTGTGGCCTTTACGACGGACGTCCAGTACTCCAACGTCAACTACTTCACCGCGATCTTCGACTACCGGCACTACCTGCGGCTCGGGCTCCGGAGTGCGTTCGCTTCCCGCTTCTGGCTCTTCTACAACGACGGGAAGGAATCACGGCGGTTCGTCATGGGAGGGAGCTGGGATCTGCGCGGCTATTCTCTCTGGTCAATCCGCGGAGAGAAACTCTGGCTTACCAGTCACGAGCTGCGCTTTCCGTTCATTGATCGGTTCTCTCTGTTCTTCCCCTTTGGCGGTCTCAGTTTCTGGTCTATCCGCGGCGCTCTCTTTTTT
>JBATTW010000275.1:0-7626 GCA_049670805.1 Bacteroidota bacterium | reverse complement strand
GGGGTAAACGGTGCGCCCCTCGAGATCCCAGATACGTGCGTCTCCGGGAACCGATACGTTGCCGACACCGGTAATGATTCCATCCCGAATGACCAGGGTTCCCTCCTGAAGAATCCTCCCCGGAGCCTGTACAATACGTGCGTTGATAAACGCATGAACCTTCGGCGTGTTTGCTCGAACGCCCTTCTCTGGAACGGTCTGAGCGGGAGCAGGCACACTGCTTCCAAGACAGAGGAGAGCGGCGCACGCACCGTACATGGAGCGGGCTTTGATGAATGGTGACATGCTGATTTCCTTTCGAGTGGACTTCTCGGGTCGGGTTCTTCCCCGGAGCAGAAAAGAGCGATCGACGACATGGGGGCGTCTGCTTGCAGTCGGGCATGAAGATATGGAAAAATGCGTGCCCCTGCAATGTTTGATTTGCGGGGCTATTTTCTTATCTTGAATCGATTTCCAGTCGTTTCCCCCGTCCTCTCTCAACCATGTCCTTACAAAACGGCGCTGCAGTAACAGAAGAGACAGTCTGCTACCACTGTGGCGACCCCGTGTCGGAAGGTGGTGTCGTTCACTCCGGGAAGGCTTTCTGTTGTTCGGGCTGTAAGATTGTCTATGAAGTCCTGCACGAGAGCAATCTGTGTGAGTACTACAACCTCGAGCGAACACCGGGGTTTTCGCCCAAACTTTCTGACGCCGGTCGGTACAAGTATCTGGATGATCCGGCCCTTGTGGGGCAACTGCTCGATTACTCCGACGGGACCACCAACAGCGTGACACTCACCATCCCACAGATGCACTGCAGCTCCTGTGTCTGGCTTCTGGAGAACCTCCACAGTCTGAAGCCGGGCGTTCTGCAGTCCCGGGTGGAGTTCCTCAAGAAACAGATCCGTGTCCGCTTTCGACAGACGCTCTCCCTCAGAGAGATTGTGGAGCTGCTGGCATCCCTCGGGTATGAACCCGAGCTTAGTCTTGCGAGCGCCAGGCAGAAGCAGCCGGCGTCCACAAACAGCTCCCTCTACTATAGAATCGGTGTTGCCGGGTTTTGCTTCGGGAATATCATGCTGTTTAGCTTTCCCGAGTACCTTGGCGGGGGCACCGTGGATCCGGACCTGGCGAGGTTCTTCAGTTATTCTATCCTTTTGCTTTCCCTGCCAGCGTTCTTCTATTGCAGCGCGGAGCACTTTCGATCTTCGATCGCCGGATTGCGGCGGCGTGTCGTGAATCTGGATGTACCGATTGCCCTTGGGATACTCGTCCTTTTCTCCCGTAGCGTCTACGAGATCGTGAGCCAGACGGGCCCTGGTTATCTGGATTCAATGAGCGGGCTGGTGTTTTTCCTGCTGCTGGGAAGACTCTTTCAGGCCAAGACGTATGAAAGCCTGAACTTCGAACGGGACTACACATCCTATTTCCCTCTTGCGGCAACCGTTCGAAAGGATGGTGCAGAGAAGACGGTTCCGCTTTCGGCGCTGAGTCCGGGTGATCGCATCGTCGTACGAAACGGTGACATTGTACCGGCCGATGCCGTCCTCGTCAAGGGTCCGGGTGCCATTGATTACAGTTTTGTTACCGGCGAATCTCGACTGGATGAGAAGAGATCGGGAGATTTCATCTACGCTGGGGGAAGGCAGATCGGGAGCGCGGTCGAGCTGGATGTGCTCAAGGAGGTGTCGGAGAGCTATCTTACTCAGCTGTGGAGGGAGAGCGGGCCTTGTGAACGGCCCGGCCGGGATCTCACATCCATTTCAAACGGTATTGCGAAGTACTTCACAGCCGGTGTCCTCGGGTTGGCCGGCCTGGCAGCGTTTCTCTGGCTCCCGCATGATGTGCCTACAGGCCTGAACGCCATCACCGGGGTGTTGATTGTTGCGTGCCCCTGTGCGCTGGCGCTCTCGACGCCGTTTACCTTCGGTACAGCGATGCGGGTGTTCGGGAGAAACGGTCTTTTTGTAAAGGCGGCTTCGGTTGTCGAAGCCCTTGCAAAAGTGTCCACCATTGTTTTTGACAAAACCGGGACGATGACACATGTGAGTCGATCCGCTGTCCTTTTCAGCGGTACGCCTCTCTCGAAGAAGGAAAAGTCGCTGGTTGCCTCCGTCGTGCGCAACTCGACCCATCCGCTCAGCCGGGCGCTCCATGAACACCTGCAGGGAGGTGAGATTTACAGGGTAAGGGATTTCTCCGAGATACCGGGCGAGGGTCTGTGGGGAACGGTTGAGGGGACGGAGATTCGGCTGGGCGCCGCGGGTTTTGTGGAACCGTTGTCTGAAGGTGGAGCTGATGCGGAGATGCGATCGGAGAGTGGACGACACAGCGAGGTGTACATCTCCATCGGCGGTGTGGGACGGGGGCGATTTGCTGTTGTGAATCGGTATCGTGATGGGCTGGACCGGGTTGTCGCTGGGCTGCGACAGAAGTTTCGGCTCATGCTCCTTTCAGGTGACAGGGATGCGGAGCGAAGACACCTGCAGGAGAGGTTCGCGGGGGATCTCGAACTCCATTTTCACCAGTCACCCGCCGACAAGCTCAACGCTGTTCGCGCGTTGCGCGCGGAGAGGGAGAATGTCATGATGGTCGGGGACGGATTGAATGATGCAGGTGCCCTGCGTGAAAGTGACGTCGGTATCTCTGTGACGGACGACATCACTGCATTTGCGCCGGCCAGCGACGCTATTCTCGATGGGAGAGCCTTTGGGAGGCTCGACGCCTTCCTCCGCCTCTCGCGGGCAAGCTTTGTCATTGTCATCGTGAGTTTCGTTATTTCATTCCTCTACAACGCGGCCGGTCTGACGATTGCCATACGGGGGGAACTTTCACCAATTCTCGCGGCTATCCTCATGCCTCTGAGTTCGATAACAGTGGTGTTCTTTACTACTACGGCCGTGCGGCTTGCCTCGAGAAAGGTGGGGTTACGATAGTGTCGGTGATCGTCGTGCTTATCGGCTTCAGCTTTCTCGTAGCGGCCGGTTTTCTGATTGCCTTCCTGTGGGCAGTCCGGACGGGACAGTTTGAAGACAAGCACACGCCGTCTATCCGGATGCTCTTCGATGACGAACACCGGCAGCCAGCTCCTAGCTCCGAACAGAATACACAACATCAACGGTGAAGGAGAGCATGGAACCCGAGCGCTTCACTTACGACAACAGACTCGTTCGCGCATTTGCGGTGGCCACCGTCGTGTGGGCGGTTGTGGGTATGCTGGTGGGTGTCATCATCGCGTTCCAGATGTTTATTCCTGAGCTCAATGCAAACCTTCAGTACATAACGTTTGGCCGGATTCGACCGCTGCACACAAATGCCGTGATCTTCGCATTTGTGGGTAACGCTATCTTCATGGGGCTCTACTACTCCCTGGTCCGACTGTGTAAAACGGCCCTCTACAGCAATGTGCTGGGCTGGATCCACTTCTGGGGCTGGCAGCTGATCATTGTGTCGGCCGCGCTCACGTTTCCGCTGGGGATCACGACAAGCAAGGAATACGCTGAGCTGGAATGGCCGATTGATATCGCCATCGCCGTGGTCTGGGTGGTCTTTGCCGTGAATATGTTCGGCACGATCATAAAGCGGCGGGAGCGGCATATGTACGTGGCAATCTGGTTCTATGTTGCAACCGTGATAACCGTTGCCGTCCTCCACATCGGGAATTCCATTGAGATCCCGGTCTCGTTCCTGAAGAGCTATCCGGTCTACGCCGGGGTCCAGGACGCCCTCGTCCAGTGGTGGTACGCGCACAACGCGGTGGCGTTCTTTCTCACCACCCCCTATCTGGGATTGATGTACTACTATCTTCCCAAGGCTGCAAAGAGGCCTGTGTATTCCTACCGACTCTCGATCGTTCATTTCTGGTCGTTGATTTTTATCTATATCTGGGCCGGTCCGCATCACCTTCTCTACACGGCCCTCCCCGATTGGGCCCAGTCGCTGGGTACGGTGTTCTCGGTGATGCTTCTGGCACCATCCTGGGGCGGTATGATCAACGGCCTGCTTACGCTTCGCGGAGCGTGGGATAAAGTGCGGGAAGACGTCGTACTCAAATTCATGGTGGTTGCGGTCACCGCTTACGGTATGGCGACGTTCGAAGGGCCCGCTCTCTCTCTCAAGAACGTCAACGCGATTGCACACTACACCGACTGGATCGTCTCTCACGTCCATATCGGTGCGCTCGGCTGGAATGGTTTTCTGACCTTTGGTATTCTCTACTGGTTGGTGCCGAGATTGTATAACACTACGCTCTTCTCGCGAAAACTTGCAAACATCCACTTCTGGATTGGAACCCTGGGGATTGTCTTCTACGCTGTGGCGATGTACACCTCGGGGATCACGCAATCGCTGATGTGGAAGGAGTTTACACCGTTCGGGGTTCTCCAGTATCCCAACTTTCTCGAAACCGTTACGCAGATTATTCCTCTCTATGCCATTCGCGCGATCGGCGGGACATTCTATCTCGGCGGCGCTCTGTTGATGGTCTATAACCTCTACCGAACGGCGCGCCAGGGGAGATTTGCAGCGGTGGAAGAGGTAGCTGCTGCACCTCTCGGTCCGGAGCCACACCGGCAGAAGGAGAGCAGACACCGCTGGATCGAGAGGAAGCCGGTCTGGTTTGCTCTGGTTGCGACGGTGGCAATCCTCATCGGTGGTCTTGTTGAGATCATACCGACCTATGTCGTGAAGTCAAACATTCCAACGATTCCCAGTGTGCAGCCATACACTCCCCTCGAACTGCACGGGAGGGATGTCTACATTCGGGAAGGCTGTAATACCTGTCATTCGCAAATGGTGCGGCCGTTCCGCTCTGAAACGGAACGGTATGGCGAGTACTCAAAGGCAGGCGAATTCGTCTACGACCATCCGTTTCTCTGGGGATCCAAACGGATCGGCCCGGATCTGCACCGTGTGGGGAAGAAGTATCCTCATCTCTGGCACTATCTCCACATGAATGATCCGACATCGATGTCGCCGGGCTCGATCATGCCGGCGTACCCGTGGCTTCTGACACAGGATCTGGATACATCCTCGACCGCTGCCAAGATATGGGCAATGCGGAAGATCGGGGTCCCATATCCATCTGGGTACGAGATGCGGGCCAACAACGCTCTCCTCTCTCAGGCAGAAGAGATTGCCGGAGACCTGATTAGGGAGGGGGCCCCCGCGGAACCGGGGAAGGAGATCATCGCGTTGATTGCGTACCTGCAGCGTCTGGGTATCGATATCAGGGGCGGACAACCGTAGGAGAACAGGTGCATGTTGTCGCGGTACTTGCAATCGGTGACCGGGATCGAAAACGTGGGGGCTGTATCGCTCGTGGTGGCGTTTGCTCTCTTTATCGGGGTTGTGATATGGACGGTGAAACGGAGCAGGCGGTACACGGAGAGAATGAGCCGGCTGCCCCTCGAAGGTGACGACCCGGAGCGAACAAAGAAAGAGGATTGAACCATGAAACACGTCCGTGGGCGCTCTGTTCGACTGCTGATTGTGATCGTGGTGACGACCTGCTTGCCGCTGCAAGGTCTGCTTGCGGAGTCAGGCAGCTCGGGGCACGGGGCGCTGCTCTTCACCTCTATACTGACCCTCGTCCTCGTGGCGATCATATTCTTTCTCCTGGTTCTTCCCGAGGAGGACAGGAAGGCGCTTGGCGCGGGTCTTTCGAAGACCCGTTGGTTTTTTGTGCCTCGCGCCACCGATCGTGCAATGGATTCCGAACATGAGTACGACGGGATACGCGAACTGGACAACAGCATTCCGCCGTGGTTTACAACCCTCTTTGTCGTCACGATTGTTTTTGGGGCCGCGTACATGCTGGTTTACCACGTTTTGGAATCTGCGCCGCTGATGATCGACGAGTACAGGGAGGAAATGGCTGCTGCTGATCTTCAACGGCGGATAACGATTGCTGCGGAGGGTTCGATTGACGAAAACGCGCTGACCGTCCTGGATGACGGGGAAGCTCTTCAGCGCGGTGCTGAGGAGTACGCGAAATACTGTGTCTCCTGCCACGGACCGGCGGGAGGAGGTCTCGTCGGGCCGAATCTGACAGATGACTACTGGATCCACGGGGGTGGCGTGCGCGATGTCTACTTCACGATCAAGAGCGGTGTTCCCGAGAAGGGGATGATCAGCTGGGAACTCGTGTTCACCCCGAGGCAGACACAGGAGATTGCGAGCTTTGTTCTCTCTCTTTACGGGACGAATCCGCTGAACGCGAAGAAACCAGAGGGTGAACGCTACATGGGCGCGGAAGGCGTTCCACCGGACGCTGCAGGATCTCCTGCGGATTCGTTGACGGCAACCACAACACTGTAACCAGGGAAAGGATGCTTTGGAGAGGGAAACGGATGTAGTGAATCGGGATGCGTTTCGAGATTCTGTCGCTATCGTCAGCAAAGAGGGAAAGCGCAACTGGATCTACCCCAGGAAACCTGACGGCCCCTTTTACAGACTGCGCGGGATTGTCAGCCTCCTGCTTCTGGCCATGCTCTTTGTCACCCCTTTTGTCCGCATCGACGGACACCCCTTCTTTCTCCTGAACATCCTGGACCGGAAGTTCATCCTGTTCGGGATACTCTTTGGCCCGCACGATTTCTACCTCCTCGGCATTGCCCTCATCACGTTTATTGTGTTCGTGATTCTGTTCACGGTGGTGTTTGGCCGGTTGTTCTGCGGATGGGTATGCCCTCAGACAGTGTTTATGGAGATGGTATTTCGCAAGATCGAATACTGGCTGGAAGGAGATCACCGACAACAGCAACGGCTGAACGAGTCACCGTGGACAGGCAAAAAGATTGTGAAAAAAGGGGCGAAACATCTCATTTACTTCACGCTGGCGTTTCTGATTTCCAATGTTTTTCTGGCGTGGGTGATCGGGAGCGACGCGCTTCTTGTGGTCGTTACCGACCCTCCTTCCCAGCATATGGCCGGCTTGACAGCGATGCTTGTTTTCGCTGGGGTCTTCTACTGGATTTTCGCCTGGTTTCGGGAGCAAGCCTGCATTCTTGTCTGTCCGTACGGCCGACTGCAAGGAGTGCTGCTCGATCGAAATTCTATTGTTATTGCGTATGACCACGTTCGCGGTGAGCCTCGCGGCAAGCTGCGGCGTGGCGAAGAACGAAGCCAGGGGGATTGCGTCGACTGCGACCTCTGTGTGGATGTCTGTCCCACCGGCATTGATATACGGAACGGCACCCAGCTGGAGTGTGTCAACTGTACCGCGTGCGTCGATGCCTGCAACACGGTGATGGAGAAGACCGGGAGACCCAGAGGACTGATTCGGTATGACTCTGCTACCGGTATTGCCGAAAAGAAGAGGCGGGTGTGGACACCCAGGGTAGCGGGATACTCTGTTGTCCTTGTGTCGCTTGTTGCCCTCCTGACGGTTTTGCTGGCCCGTCGGACCAACGTGGACGTGACGGTACTCCGCGCACCGGGGATGTTTTATCAGGAACAGCCCGACGGGCGACTCAGCAACGTTTACGACGTAAAGGTGCTGAACAAGACGTTCGAGCCTGTAAATCTCTCGCTGTCGCTTGTCGGTGTGGAGGGCGAGATACAGATGATTGGTAATCCCCTCCATCCGGGACCGCAAGAAATCGTCCACAGAAAGTTTCTGGTCGTACTCAATCCGGAGGTGATAAC
>JBATTW010000274.1:0-1856 GCA_049670805.1 Bacteroidota bacterium | reverse complement strand
CTCTGAGGGTTTGAGACTCGGCGACGTTCCCCGCCTTCTGCAACAGGTCAGCTTTTGTCCAGAGGTTGCTTGCGTTCTCGTTGATGGCAATGGAACGATCAGCCCAAGTGAGGGCCTCTTCGAGGTTGAGATTGTGCGTCAGGCAGTACTGTGCAGCCTGGTTGTAGCCCTGCCAGCCAAAGCCGGCAAGCCCCCGAAGGTACCGCTCGCGGATATTCTGGAGGACGATCTGATGCATGTTCATGCTCACCTGTACGGGCACACGCAACTTTTCCCAGAGAAGGGAGAAGGTAGCCGTGCTGTCGGTGAGATCTTCAAACTCATAGAGAAGGTTTTCAGCGAAGGCAGCCTCCTGAGGTGTGACCGTCACGCGCAGGGCGTCCTCGTCTTCCCTGTAGAAGAAGCTTCCCCATGACCGAGAGTTGGTACTGAAGATGACGGTCCACTCGTTTTCTCGGGGAATCACGTGCAGCCCGTATGTTCCGGCAGACAGATTCTGACCCTCGATCTTTACCGGGTGTGAGAACGAGATGGTCGTGTTCTCGTTTGCCCCGGCACGCCAGACCTCACCGTACGGGACGAGAGAACCCCAGATCCTGCGCCCCCTGACCGCCGGGCGGTGATAGTCTATAACAACCTCCGCAACTCCAATTGACTGGACCACCCGGGCGCCCGGACTGGGTTGCGGGGTCTCCAGCTGTGTCTGACCGGAAACCTCGCCAATGAGCAAGAAAGGGGCCGTCAGAAGCGCAAATTTGAGCCTGGAGAGGCTATTCATAGAATACCCCAATATTGTGTGTGAAATAAATACTAACTCCCTACAACGGAACACTGGGGTGTTTTGTTTCAGACAGGGGGAGGGCGACACCTCTTCACCTGCTCAAGAAGGCCAGGACCACACGGTGGAACAGGTCGGGAGCGTCAGCATGAACCCAGTGGTCCGATCCGCCGATAACGCAGAATTCGGCTGCGGGAAAGAGCTGTCGGATGGACGGTTCATCCTCCAGACCCACATGCCGGGACCGTCCCCCGAGAACGAAGAGAGTCTCCTTCCGGAAGGGGCTGGCCGAGGGGATTGCCGCATCCAGTGAGATGTAGTTTGCCCGAATCGCCCGGAGGTTGATCTTCCAGGCGAGCCGGCCATGCTCGTCCCGCTTGATATTGGTGAGAAAGAACTGTCGCACCGCTCGATCAGGGATCAAACCCGAGAGAGCAGCTTCCACCTCTCCCCTGCTCCTGAACAACCCTGGCTCCAGACTGGAGAGGGCATCCAGAAGAGGCTCATCCCCCCCTTTGTATCGCCGGGGCGCGATATCCACAACCACGAGCTTCTCGAGCCGGCCGGGATCGATTTGCGCCAGACGCATTGCCACCTTTCCGCCCATCGAATGACCGATGAGGTGTGCCGACTGAAGGTCATGTGTCTCCATGAACTCCAGCACATCTCCCGCCATGTCGTCATAGGTCATCCGTTCGGCATCGGGCGAGCCACCATGATTTCGCATGTCCAGGGCAAAAACGCGAAAGACTTCTCCAAGACGTCGACTGACCGCTGCCCAGTTGTTCGCCGAACCGAACAGGCCGTGAACAATAATCAACGGAGGCCCGCTTCCGGTCACCCGGTGGTGCAGACGCATGAAATGGCTCCCCCTTCCCCCTCTGTAAAGGCGGCAATCTATCGGATGCGTGACTCATTGTCAACTTTTGCTATTCAGATTGTGTTTGGCTATTTTCGTTCCACCCAGCTGGAGTGTACGATGAAACCAATAACTTCCGTCTGTGCCGCAATTCTCTTAACCGTCCTGGGGGGATGCGCTCCCGGACCAGATCCTCTGAAACGATCATCCACTCTGGAA
>JBATTW010000273.1:0-7800 GCA_049670805.1 Bacteroidota bacterium | reverse complement strand
GGCTACCACTTTGTTGCCCTCCGTGGGATGATCCATCTGGCAGAGATGGCGCGCCACAACGGCTACGACCTCTACCATATGGAGATAGCAGGACGGACGATGAAGAAGATGTTTGACGCTCCGTTTTTGCTGGTCAAGCCCAACTACGAATTCCCGCGCATCAAAGATAGTGGTGGAGGAAGCATCCTCGAGTACGCGCCGTTCTACGAGGTGGGATACGCCGTCTATGGTGACAGGAAGTACCTGGGGCTCCTGAACCAGACCCATCTTACGAGGGGCACGCAGGTCGTCGGCGAGACGTCCGCACTGGGGAAGGCACCAGAACCGATCACAATGTTCAATCTCGTGCCGGACCTTCCAGGAGAGACTCTGGATGTCTACCCGGAACAGAGTGTTCATTTGCAGGGCAACGGGTTTGCGATCCTCCGGAATGGCACGAGCGACAAACGCAGGTATCTCTACCTCGATTACGGGATCATGGGGGGAGAGCACGGCCATCCCGACCGGCTGCAGATGGGCTACTACGCCGATGGTCGTAACTGGATCGTTGACCCCCTCAATGAATCATACATGAATCCGAACCTGCAGCTCTGGTATCGTCAGTCTATCGCCCACAATACGCTTGTGGTTGATCAGACAAGTCAAACCTGGACGAATGGATACGGCAATTTCTATGGCGCCCTCCCCGCACTCCAGGTTGCATCAGGTGGATCAACCTCAGCGTACCCCGGTGTCGCACTCACGCGAACATTGATACAGGTCGGGGACTACTTCATTGACCTGTTTGATGCGGAGGCCCCTGAGAAGCGCATCTTTGATCTGCCGCTCCACAGCCTCGGAGCACTGACGCTCAGCGGGCTCGAATTGGAACCACAACCTGATGACCTGTTCGGCATCAGGCCTGGTATTCCAGGATATGATCAACTCACCGGAATATCCTCGGGGTATACCGACAGCACCTGGAGCGGCGTCTTCACTGACAAAGGGAAGCGGCTCTCGGTCATCATGCTCGGGGAGCCGGATACCTGGATCCTCCAGGCTATGACGCCACCCATCGGTGGCTTCTACAAGCAGATGGTGAAAGAGCAGGTGCCGCTCCCGATAGTAATGTCCCGGCGCGAAACTGCATCGACCAGATTTGCCAGCTTGATCCACTCCTATGATGCAACGCCAGCCGTTAGCGCGTTCTCGAAGGGGGACCAACCCGGCACGTACCTCGTTCAGAGTGCGGATGGCAGGGATTTCATTCACGTTGACATCGATAGGTCACAATACTGGTTGGTAAGAGAAGAAGAGGGCGCCGCTTCTCTCATTGCCGGATTCAATGTTCAGGAGCTGCGTCATCAGTCGAAACTACTCCTCACCTCCCCTCTTCCGCTTGCGGAGGTCCAGTGCAAGTGGACCGGCACTGAGCTTGATCTGACTACCCCGGAGCAGTTTGACCACATGAAGATCTTGGCCCCGAAGGTGTCAAGCGTGACTCTCAACGGGGCGAAGACGCCCCACACGAGAGAGGGGGAATACATCGTGGTGGGGCAGTCCTCACGTATTGCCATGACCGTCCGGTCTTCGAACGACAGCCTCCTCTTTCTGGGAAAGAAGAACGCCGTAGTCGTAAAAGTCTGGAACCCGACTGAGGAGACCGTTGAGGGCAACGTCAGGATCAAGCTGGCCGCTGATTGGAAAGAGCGCGCACACAGCCAGTTGACCTGGTGGGGCGGCATTGTCAATCTCCTCGCAACAAACAAGGGACCCGTCGAGCGAACGGTATTCCCGGCGGAATACACCCAGGACGCTTCCTGGATCGATGGACTTTCATCAGTGACGAAGAGCATTCCCTCGGGAGGGATGGAGACGTTCACGATAAACATCGAGGTCCCAAACGATGCGGGCCCGGTGAGGTACCCCACCCTTGTTTCTTTCGGCACTGATACGGTGCGAAAGTCTCTCGTGGTGAAGGCGCCGGTCAACACACGCATGGTACTTCCGAATGCTCGAGAAAACCTGCTGAGGGTTGATATGGCCAACCAGACCCCGGACCACGTGACTGTCACACCCACTCTCACGATTGATCCTGCCTGGGGCACGACAGGCACCCTTCGGCAGAATGTAGCCCTGGGCCCGCTCGACACAAAGCGCCTGGATCTTCCTCTCACACTCACGGGGTATTCAGAGGACAACCAACTCTATCCGATTCATCTGCGCGTCGAACACGAAAACTACAGCGAAGATATCAAGCATGATTTCTACGTCGGTGTAGCTCACTATGCTTCATCACCTCCCGCACTCGATGGATCATGGAAGGGCTGGGATAGAAGTAGCCCTATGCTTATCAACAAGGCGTCCCAAATCGGGAGGCTCCTCTTTGGCAACCAGCCGTGGGATGGCGAAGGGGATCTCTCGGCCAGGATCTCGGTCATGTACGACGACACATATCTCTACGTGGGTGCGGCCGTGAGGGATGACAGTCTTGTGACACACTGGGATTTCCCGAGAATGAGCTATCCGTGGGATACCGATTGCATGGAGGTTGTCCTGGATACGCGCGTGAATTCTTCGCAGGGGTACGACCCGCCAACTCCCGGGTTGTACCGGCATCTTTCGATGGCCGAGCATCGTGTAACGGACTTCTCCGCGGAGATGTGGCAGGGGGCCGGGGCAGGTGGGCCTCTATTGCCAAAACCGAATCTTGCCCCGGGCGCCGAGACGTATTTTCATCCGACGAGCGATGGCTATGCCATTGTGGCAAGGTATCCCCTCTCGAGCCTGGGTGACATCATCGCTAAACCAGGGTTCAAGATTGGGTTCGACGTGGCCATCAACGACAACGATGGGACGAACTATCGGAAGAACCAGCACATCTGGGCGGGGTACAATCAGAATCAATCCTGGTGGGATATCGGAACCATCGGCGCGCTAGTATTTGGACCGCATTAGATCAACACACCGTCATCCCAGCCAAGCTTTACAAGATCGATCTTGGCCGGGTCTGCTATTCCGACTCCGTGTTTTTTCTCCGCGGCCGCAATATGCTTTGCCGGCGGACGCATGGGAGAGTCTTCCTCGAAGTACAAACGCCGTTTCGCCTCGAGTATGCGAAGCCCAACAGCATCAAGTGCCACAGGATCCGTCCCCACCAGCAATCCGCTGTATGGCCATGTGTACTCTCGATCGAAATGGTGAGGTCCCAGACAATTGAATTGTGGCGTGAGCATCACAAGGACATTTAGGCGTGTCTTCCCCTCCACAATCGGCAGCTTCCAGAGAGCTCCCAGATCCACACAGGAGTCTGGATGATAGTCAGGAGGAGATGGGGAGAACATGATGTAGTTTTTCAGCAACCCACCGACACCCGACCAGTGATGAGCACGCATTGGTCTCACATTGATAAGCGCGGTCGCTCTCCCGAACACGGGATCTGACAACACACCCCTGTCATCAATAGCTATGTTCTCTTCCTCAACACCAACAGCCATGATGCGCGCCTTCATTGTATCTTCAAGCTCGGTAGGCGTGCGAAGATAACGCCAAACATTTGTCTTTATCCCCACAACATCTGTCGGGCTTACGATACGTTCCCACGCCTCGGCGTGCGAATTCACGTCGAGGGCTGTGGCAGTAGCCTCATCGAACATATGCTCGAGAATCTCCCCACGGACCCTCCCCTCGCCGTCAATGACGTCCTGATCCCGGATCAGCACCACCCTGGCCTTCTTCTGCATCTCTTGTTCTCCGCACGCAGTCATGCCGGCCGCCATCACGAGCGCAGAGGCACCGGCCTGGCGAAGGAAATCTCTTCGTGTAATACTGTGTCGACTCATGGCAATCTCCCTTTCACTGTTTCGAGAGAGCTCTTTGCCCGCTCCATGCTTGAAGCATCAAATACGACCAATACAAAACAGCTCCGTCCAACACACGCGGTCCACTTTCCGCGTTTGGTTTCAACGATCCCCTCTTCCCGTGTTTCAGGCATGTAGCCCGTCAGGAATCTGCTGTAAGCGGAATCCGCTTGCTCCCGGTTGGGGTACTCAATCAGCACGAGGTAGCTCTTGTCCCCCTTCATGCGGACGAGAACACCTTCAGTCTTGTCGTTCAGACAGAGCAGATTACCTTCACCAACGTAGTAGTGAATATTCAGGATCTCGTTTCGTATGAAGTACCGGAGCGTGTTTGGGAGGTATTCTCCCTCGGGGAGATATCCAAGAATGTCAGGCCTCTTTCCATCCTCGCCGATCGCTTCGGATATGGTCTGCCCCAATTCGAGAATGGCCTTTTTCGCCAGCTCATTCTCTTTGTCGGTCATGATGCAAACGAAATACTTCTCCCTCCAGAAGCAGAGAAGCCCGTTTTTGTACTCCCCGTTCTGGCCAACGTCTACAGCCGGACCTCTCCCCTGCATGTAGGTAAAGACACCAAATGCGTTCCGGGCCGATCCCATATCGAAGATCTCCACAAGAATCTCTCCCTCCTCAGGACGCACGTATCGTTGGGTGAGAAGTTCCTGGAAGTCGTATGCACGGTATATCTCACCGGCACCGTCCATGTAGCCGAATATCTCTTCCCCGGAAAAAGCGCGGGATTCGTCCGAGACCTCCCACTCATGGACTGACGTTGGGAAGAATGCTTTCATGGGTGATTGAGCGAATGTGAAGGAAAAGGCTGTGACAGAAAGAAGAAGGAAAGGGAGTGAGGACATCGAAGTAGACCCCGATGTTGAGATACGTGACACCGGGACTATTGTACCCCGCCACGAACGGAAAATCAAGGAGTCTTTCCTCTTTTGTTTCTACAAGGAGATCAATATCTTAGTGATAGGCAATGAAAAGGGAGGATTATGTGGATTACCCAGCGTCATCGCTCGAGTAGAGGAGATCACCACATCTTTCTCATTCTCGTTTTTCTCTTTTTGCTCGTACCCCGCCAATCCGATGCACAGAACAAGGATTTCGGGGCCGGCATCATCCTGGGTGAGCCAACAGGAATCTCCGCGAAATACTGGGTTTCAACAGTGAATGCGCTTGATGCCGGGGTGGCATGGGCTTTCACGAGGAAGGGTTTCTTTCACATCCACGCCGACTACCTCTGGCACTTTCCTGATGTCATAGAGTCGACGGAACGGTTTGTTTTGTACGCTGGCGTTGGCGGACGACTCGGCTTCGAGGATGACAGGACGAGGTTGGGCGTTCGCATCCCTGGCGGTATTTCCTTCTGGCCAAGGGGGGCTCCGATCGACATTTTTCTGGAGGTGGCTCCCATCCTTGAATTGATCCCGTCAACAAAGCTTACCGGAAACGGTGGCCTCGGCATTCGGTATTTCTTCGACTGAGCGCTGATGGCCTCCTCATACCGTGGGTCACACAACGACCCTCTTCGAAGGTAGACGCCCCGGCTGGCTGTTTGTTTGAGCACAGGGTTACCTTCCTCGGGCGCGTTACCGATCTTTGATGAAGGTCCCGTTCTGGAGCTCGGTGAACGCCTGCCGCAACTCTTCCTGCGTATTCATGACGATCGGGCCCTGCCATGCAACGGGTTCTTCAAGCGGCTGACCCGAGACAAGAAGGAATCTGATCCCGGCGTCTCCCGCCTGGACGGTCACCTCCTCACCTCTGTCGAAGAGTACGAGGGATCGATTCCCGACCTCTTCGTTTGCCCCACCGTCGGTTGATCCAACATAGTCCGTCCTGACGGAGCGGGGTTCGGAGGCATCCCGGAACGTGCCTGCGCCCTCGAACACGTAGGCGAACGCGTGCCGTGACGTCTCAACGGGCAGAGTTTTGCGACGGCCCGGCGGGACCCACACGTCCAGATATCGCGGATCCGCGGCAATACCATCTACCGGACCGGTCTTTCCCCAGAACTCTCCGCAGACCACCCGGACACTCGTCCCGTCGTCGTCGGTGACTTCCGGGATCTCACCGGACGGGACATCCTGGTATCGGGGAGTTGTCATCTTAAGCGAAGAGGGAAGATTCGCCCAAAGCTGGAAGCCGTGCATGCGTCCCTTCGGATCACCCTGCGGCATCTCCTGATGAAGAATCCCTCGGCCGGCGGTCATCCACTGAACATCACCAGACCCCAGGGTCCCCTGGTTCCCCAGACTGTCGCCGTGATTGACCGTTCCCGCCAGAACATATGTGATGGTCTCGATCCCCCTGTGCGGGTGCCATGGGAACCCGGCGAGATACTCGTCCGGATTCTCGTTCCGGAAATCGTCGAGCAACAGGAACGGATCAAATTCGTCCGTCTGCCCAAACCCGAATGCGCGGCGCAATCGAACGCCGGCCCCCTCGATGGTGGGCTGAGCCTGGATGACTCGCTTGACTGGTCGTATTGACATTGTCTCTCCTGGTGTATCTATACCCTACATCCCGTCGCCACGTTCCCGCCCCTCCTCTTGAACAATTTCGGGTCGATAATCGTTCGCTTGACATTGACTCACTATTTGTGTAGAGTCTGCGCATGTTCTTTAGAGAGTTCCTGCTCCTTTCTCCGAGCTTCACCGGAGAAATCCGCCAGACCCCCGGCGCCCCTCGGAGTTTTCCGTTCGATCTTTCATCCCCCCATCCAGACCGACCCCTAAAAGAGACTTTCACCAACCGACTCGTTCGGATCATTAACACTCACACCAACACGGAGGTATAGTATGCCATCCATCATCATTAAGCACACCGTCCAGGATTTCCCCAAGTGGAAGACAGCCTTCGACGAGCATGCTGAAACCCGCAAGGCTGGTGGTTGTCTGGGAGGAAAGCTCTTTCAGGACGCCAAAGACCCCAATCATCTCACAATTGTCATGCATTGGGACAGCCTCCAGAAGGCGCAGGGGTTCTTGGAGTCCTCAAATCTCAGGGAAGTAATGGAGAAGGCTGGCGTAACCAGTCAACCTGAGATCCAATTCCTCAATGACGCAGGCCAGTTCTCATTCTGAACGACCAACCTGAGTCGAGGCGACGCAAAAGAGCCCAGCAGTCGATGCTGGGCTCTTTTGTTTTCCGGGAAGGTTGATATCGAGGGAAAAGTACCCTCGGGCAGATTCGAACTGCCCACATACGGTTTAGGAATACCCCGAAGGCCTAGAAACTTGCGGAACGGAACCTCTTTGGTGCACTTTCATCGCTAATCAAGACACCATCGTTAGCTGACTGTTAACAGATGAATTGTGAACAGAACATAGACGAGAAGAATCCCGATGTCAACACCAAAACCAAAAGGCTCGACACAGAAGTCGGAGCTACAGGTGTCGACACTGAGTGTCCTGCAATTCTACTTCATGAGTATCATCTTCTTCGTGGCCACGAAATCACCAGCGTGGACGCGGTAGGAATACACCCCGCTTGGGAAACCCGATGCATCCCAGGTGGCTTCGAACGTCCCTGCCGAAACGTTCCCTTCTATCAGAGTTGCTATCTCTTCTCCTAGTACGTTGTACACCTTGAGTGTCACCCATCCAGCATGTGGCAGGTCAAACTCTATCGTCGTGCTGGGGTTGAAGGGGTTTGGATAGTTCTGTTGCAGCGTAAAATACGGCGGGGTCCATTCGGCGTCTGTTGAAGTCACCGGGACGTTATGCAGAATCACACCATCGCCGTAGGTCCCCAGAAGCAGCTGACCATATGGTTGGACCGTGGGTAGAAAGAGCATTGACACGATACCTGCAAAGGGCTTTGGAGGTATGATCTCCGTCCAAATCGTGTCGTGCAAACTCGCAGAATAGAGCCCGAACACACTCCCATGTGCAAGGCCACCCGCGTAGATCTCCTGTGTAAGGGGGTTGACCGCCAGGCTATAGAAGTAGAATGG
>JBATTW010000272.1:0-3371 GCA_049670805.1 Bacteroidota bacterium | reverse complement strand
GTGTCTCTTTGTGTCAATGTGCTCTTCTTGAAGCAAGTTAACCGCCGTTTCAACCTCGAAACCTACAGCTTACCGCCTTATAAGGGCTTACTGTTCAAGCTGCGCTGCATTGATACCTGGAGGAAATGCCTCTCTTGTCGCTCTGGGTAACGGGTGGGTAACGTCTAGTCCGTCCCTTACTCTTTCCGCAAATTCCCTTGCTTCGTTCTCCACTTGAGATAGTAGTCTTGTCTCGTTCTGAAGGGGGCTCAGTTTGGCTCCGTACAATTTTGTTACCGTGCCGCCGAACTCCTCCCCTTGCCTATGCCGTTCCACTATACCTTCAGGTGAGTTTTTCTCTAGCGGTGGCCGTGGGGTGCGGTAAACCCTATCAATCAACGCGGAACAGAAATCCACCCGCCCCGCCCTATATGCCTCCTCTATCAGGGCGGTTGGGTAGAGTTCGCCTACCAGCATCGCAGAGTTCATTTCCACAGCCGCAATCAACCGCTCCGCTTCATTGTCACTCGTGAAAAGTGGGTACTTCACCTTATGGATCTCGGCTTCTTTCTCCGTGATGGATGTCCCTATGTCCTCATCCAATGTCTTGAGATGGTTTGATAGCACAGTAATGTGGGATTCCATGAGTTCAGCCTGCTTTTTCTTTCGCACCTCTTCCGTGAATAAGGTACAAGCGTTTGCCACCTCGGCCTCTGCCTCTTTTGCTCTCTTCCGGAGGCGTTCCAGGCGTTCTCTGTATCCTGTAGAATTGTTCTCCCTGGTTGCAATGTGAACTGCGTCCACTAGTACGTTTGACATTGTTTTCCCCTTTGGTAGTATTCAATCAGTTCTTCTTTGTCTTTGGCTCGGATTCTCTCGTAAGCGGCCAACATCTCCTGCCGCGAAATCTCACCCCGGCAGTATTGCTCATATAGTCTTTCTAGTTCGTCCACGGTTTTAGTGCCCCCCAATCAAATGAAACCGTGAATCTTTCCTCGCAGAACTCTTGCGCCTTCTTTGTCGGAACGAGTACCGCAGACTTGGGTTTACCTGTTTCCTTGTCTGCGAAATCAAACCATTGCCAACCTGCGAGTTTCTTCTTCAAAACAGGTACACGGAACTGGAAGCAATCCACCTCGTACTTGTTCTTCGGAACACCCGACACCCACAACATGGCGGTACAAACTGAAAGGCCTGAAGGCGTTTTGTTGTGCGCAACCTCAAAGCACAGGTTGTGAGTGTCTTGCGCTCGGAGATCCAGTTTGCACTCAAACGTCAATGCATAGGATTCCGTTCGTCCGTCATAGCCCTGGCAGTTTCCTACCATTACGTGTACAAGCTCGCCTGTGGCTTGGCTGAAGTGCTCCCCGACTAGGTATTCAAACAACGTTGCGTTTGTTGGTTTCATTTTAGCCCCCCATCGCCTGAGAAGCCTGTCGAGCAAATTCATCGCACTCCCCTGATATGTTTTTCGTTCCGTTGCTTTTGCGCCTTGTTCCCGATGAACTACCGGCGAGTTTGCCGTCTTTCATTTCTCCCGCCAGGATCTCAGGAAACCTGAGCATTGTGCGAATGTACTTGTATGGAGCTTCAACTCTCTTTTTGTCCGAACTCTTGACAGTGTACAGAATCCACAGCCGGACATACTGTGGCCAGCCCCCTTGATCTCCCAGGGCGTTCCTCGCCCTTGCAAGAATATCAAGCTTGTCCTCATCATTGAGGGCGGAGAGCAACATCCGGAAATCCACCTCCTGAGAACTGGCGGTAGGTATCCACTCGAAGCGATTGTGCGGCCTCGATGCGTTCTCCGCTGCAATCATCCGGTGAATGTCACCTTTCCACCGCTGGAACTCTTCTTCGTTAAGGTTTAGTAAGGGTTCCCCATCGCTACTATTTCCCCCACGGCGGAGCCCATCCCCGTTTTTGTTTTTTTCTTCTTCTGATTCTCTTTCTCCTTCTCCTTCTGTTTCTCCTTCTTGTTCTTGGGCCGGAGTTTGTCCGGACTTTTTTCGGACTTTCCGGATGTACTCATGGCCCCATTCTGCCATTTGTGGAACGAGAATGCGATTTTTACTCCTCCATGCCTCCGTGTCTATCAAACCTTTGGCCGACAGAAATCCACAAAAGTCAGACAATCGTTTGACAGTTGTCGAAAGATCCTTCGACAATAGCCGGAGGGGGAATGGCCTACCGTCCGGCATAGTCAGATCAAACGTCTGACGCTTCTCATCCACCAGCGCTCCGACTTTCGCGTATATCGTGAGAAGCCAACCGTAACCGCACATTCCCCACTCGGCAATAAGCTCACGGATCTCCAGGGTGTCTTGAAAGCGGCAATCCAGTTTGAACCACTTCATACCGCACCCCCTTCCAGCCACGGTATGACTGGCTTGGTTCGTGCCTCGATGTTGTCTGTTCGTCCCATCTCTTCACTCCGTCTGTTCGTCGCCCTGATTCTAGACAACCCCCCCACTCGCTGCCAGGGCGGCAACGAGTATTGAGGCCCAATTTTTTCTAACTCGCCCGGGCGGTGAACAGACAAGCCCGCCCGGGAAGATCTCTTGAGTTCCAAGTTCTGTTCGTTCAGCCATCATTCTGTTATCGTGCCTTTCCTCCCTTCATCTCATCAAGCCACATACGAACCACCCTGGGGGAGATGCTGTATTTCTCCGCGAAGGCTAGTACGTCAGGATATTTCATCTGTGAGAGCCGTCGGCGGAGAATCATGCTCCGCAACTTCTTCCCCGGGATTCGCTCGTTGGGGAACTGCGCTGCGAGGCGGAGCAGCCGCTCCTCAGCTGAAATCTTATCATTGGCGATGGTGTTGATTAGTCTCCCTACCTCCATGTTTCCTCCTGATTATGTAAACCATTGCTTGGGGGCAAAAAAAAGGCCAGCACCAAAACCGGCGCCATGCCGATTTCGATGCTGGCCCTTAGAACTTGATTGCGTGCCAGCTACCCCTGGGAACCAAGCCCAGGGGGTGTCTTACACTGTGTGTCCCCGGTGGCGGGCATGAAACTTGGGTGTTACCCCAAATTGGGTGTTACCCCGTAGCCCTAGGCCGCTGTTCTCTGACAGCTAGCCGTCTATGCACAGCGCGACTCGTATCATTAAGAACTGGAGGACATTCTCCGAAGAGAAATTGCCCGGTTTATACTCGTCTGAAGTTCTGTGGGGATTAAATCACCTGAAATCTGCCTTGAATCCCCACACACACACCCATGTAAGTAATTTACGAAGAAATGGGTGGAATTGCAACCCACATCTCTAAAGGGTGAGGTTGACATAAAGAACGCCCCAAGGGTGTTCACTCAAATATAAAAAGAAAGAGGTGAGTTTGCAAGTATCTCTTTTGACGTTTCCGGCAAAAGCTTGTAACAGTGCAAGTT
>JBATTW010000271.1:0-3127 GCA_049670805.1 Bacteroidota bacterium | reverse complement strand
GGGTAAGTCGGACAAGGCGATGAAGTCTTTTGAAAAGGCCTGGATAACCGTCAACGGATCGGACCTGTCGGATCGGACAAAAGAGAACGCCCAGCAGGGCTTTCGCTTCAACAGCTGCCGGGTTGCGTTGATGAAAGGAAATCTGGACAAGGCAAAGCAACTGAACTTGGAGTACCTGAAGAAGGCTGAGGAGAAGAAGAACACGTTCCAGATCTGGGCGGCGCACCAGCTGAAGGTAATGATCGCCCTCGAGGAGAAGGACTACAAGGTGGCGGTGGACGCGCTCGGCAAGGCGAATCTCCAGAACCCGTACAATCTCTACCGGCTTGCGCTGACATACGAGGGTATGGGGGACAAAGCGGCTGCAAAGGAGCACTGTGAGAAGGCGGCGCATCACAACACACTGAACAGCATGCAGTACGCGTTTATGCGCCACAAGGCCAAGGAGATGCTGACAAAGCTGAACTGACAGACGCGTCTGTTGCGACTGTCAGAAGCAGGGCCCGGGCTGCGAAGTCCGGGCCCTGCTGTGTGAAAGGACATCGGTGTGTCGGGTATTGACACTCGGCCTTTCCTGTCGTACTTTCCAGTACAAAGATCGGTTTGCCGTGGCTCGCTGCAGGAGCCGTTGAGCCCTTTGATCTTGCTCAGGGCAGGCCGCCGAACCTCCGATCCTCCTAGCCTCTCGACGACCCACCCCCGCTCCGCGCGCGAGTCCCGGATGCCACAATTCTCAGCCTGAGGAGAGAGTCATGACGACACGTGCAGGGTTGACGATCCTGGTGGCGGGTCTCCTCCTGTTGCAAGCACCTACCACCGCTCAGACAACCGATTTCGATCTCAAGGCCTACATCCAGTACCTTCAAACGCACCGGGATATGACCAGGGAGGAGCTTCTCAGTTCCTATCCCGCCGGCGTGTTTGGAACCGCATCTCCCGCTGTCTGGGGAGATGCTCTCTACAGCCAGAGGATCGATTCGGTCTACGAGCTCTCCGAGTATGAGAAGCAGCTCATCCAAGAGCATGGGTTTGTCGTTACCGAAAGGCTGCGACAGAACTCTTTCGTGAGTCAGTTCCTTGATGCGTGGGAAAACGATCTTCCCATATTTATCTCGACCGATGCGATCCTCCATGCGTTCCACTTCCACTACGTGCGCACGCTGGCAAAGGTTGAAAAGGGTGTGCTGAAAGTGCAGGTGAAAGAGCTCCTTGCCTCCCTGCATGGTGCACTGCCGGGTCTTGCTGCCGAGTATTCCGGCTCTCCCGGGATGAATCAGATGTTCAGGGACGTGGACCTCTATCTGACTGTACCGAGGAAGCTACTCGGTGAGACAGTTCAGCCTGTCTACCCGGAGAACGCCGGGGCCGTGGATACGTTGATGCAACTGATAGAGGCCGAGGAGGTGGCAACCTACGGTTTCTTTTCGAGCGTCTGCAGGATCATTGACTTCAGCCAGTTCAAGCCGAGAGGTCACTACACCGAGCCAGGGTGGGGAACCACTGACCCGCCACTGGAGGGGTACTTCAGGGCCATGATGTGGCTCGGCCGGATGGAAATCTATCTGCTTGCCCCCGAGTCGGCTGGGGTTGGTTGCCCCACGCCTCCTCCCGAGGATATCCGGAGGCAGACGATTGACGCGGCGCTTCTGCTGGAATTGATGGACCGGGCAAACGCCTGGCCAGAGTACAGGGAGATGGAGGATGTGCTTCAGTTCTTTGTCGGCGATCAGGACAATGTGACGCCAGATAACCTCCAATCAATGTTGCAGACGTTGAGCATAAGCCAGGCGAGCCAGCTTCTGGACACGCTGGTTCTGGATGAGTTTCAGGACTCTCTCGCGGCGCAGCCGTGGGCTCCTCAGAAGATTCTGTCGCAGATCCTCTATCGGGATCCGATGTCGCCCGATCAGGTAGAGCCGGCCTCTGCGTTCATGCTCTTTGGCCAAAGGTTTGTGATCGACTCATATGTTACCGGCAGCGTTGTCTTTGACAAGATAGAGTTCAACGGGAGTCCTGTCTGCCGTCTCTTTCCTTCCACGCTGGACATCCTCTTCGCGTTGGGGAATGACGCGGCCGCACAGCTTCTGGTTCCCGAGTTGGAGCAGTATCACTACTCCACCAATCTGGCGGCCCTACGGTATCTAATTGAGTCCTACGGCGAGGAGTTCTGGCAGAGCTCCATTTACACGATGTGGCTCAAAGCCGTACGAGCGGCGAATCCACCGGCTGATCGAACCGAACTCCCCGGTTTCATGCAGACCGCCGCATGGTGGCAGGAGAAGATGAACACGCAGCTCTCCTCATGGGCGGAACTCCGCCATGACCACCTTCTCTATGCCAAGCAGTCCTACACAGGTGCCGCAATCTGCTCCTATCCTGAAAGCTTTGTGGAGCCGATTCCGGAGGTGTTTGAGAGTTTAAGAGATCTGGGGAGAGTGGCGCATTCCAGATTCGAGGCTCTTTCGTTCAGCGATCAGGGACTCAAGTCGGAGATCCTGGGGTACTTCAAGCTACTGGAAGGAGTCACAGACACACTCGGGCAGGTTGCGAGGAAGGAACTGGACGGCGTTCCGCTGAGTGTGGATGAGAAGAGGATGCTGCAATCCTTGATCTACGATATGGGTGTCTGTGCACCGACAGTGGAAGGGTGGTATATCCGACTCCTCTACGGTGGCTGGGCGATGGGCGATCCCGGGGATGATTACTCTGACTATCTGGTAGCCGACTACCACACCACCCCGACAGATTGCGGCGGGGCTATGATGGGCTGGGTCTCGCATGCGGGGACGGGGGATGTGGATATGGCTCTGCTTGTTGCCGATATGCCGGATGGGCAATCCGTTGCCTTTGTGGGGCCGGTGATGAGCTATCTGGAGTACAGAACCACCAACTTCCTGCGCCTCACCGATGAGGAATGGGAAGAGACCCATATGCGGCGGTCGACACGTCCTGACTGGGTCAATCTCTATCTCGCCGATGCCCTGGGTGGATCACGGGGCGGGGGCGGGAAGCTGATTACCGGCGTTTCACAACCCGGGGGGCCGGGCGGTGAGGTGCCGGTCGACCATCTCATAGCGCAGAACTATCCCAATCCCTTCAATCCGTCCACGATCATCAGCTTTGGCAT
>JBATTW010000270.1:0-11830 GCA_049670805.1 Bacteroidota bacterium | reverse complement strand
AAGCTGGACCGCGTGCTCGTAGGGGACCAGTTTGTCCTTTGTCCCGTGGATCGTCAGGATTGGGGGTAGATCTTTTCTGATATAGGTAAGGGGGGAGACTCTCTTTGCCAGCTCCACCCGGTCCGATTGGCTCCCCAGCCAGGAGACCGCGTATTCCTGCGTGTTCGGGCCGGAGAGAAGGTCCGCGACATCGGTTATCCCGTACCAGTTGACAATCGCCGACACGCGTGGCGGAGGGACAAGTCTCCGTTGCCAATTCCTGGGAGAGTCAAATCCCGCCTCTGGTGTGAGCATCCCGGTCATGAGCGAGAGGTGGCCACCGGCCGACCCTCCCGTTACGACTATCCGTGACGTGTCAAATCCATACTTTTCCGCGTTCTTGAAGACCCATATCAGGGCCAGCCGGCAATCCTCCACAGCGGCAGGTGCGAGCGAGACCTCCGCGAGACGATACTCCACATTCACGACTGAGAACCCCATCTCGAAATAGGGAAGAAGCCAGAGTATGGCGGTCTCTTTCTTGCCGGCGACCCATCCGCCGCCATGAATACTGACAACCGTTGGGACAGGAGCGTCGGCGCCCTTTCGCACATAGGCGTCCAGCTTGCACTCGTAGTTGTTTGCTACCGAGTATGTGACGTTCGGGATAGTCGAATAGTTCTGGTTTATGTCAACGGTCCAGGTGGCGACATCCGAAAGCTCGGTCTGGGCCGGGGCAGTCCCGACAAATGTCAGAAAAGCAACAGCAAGAATGATGGTTCGAAGAAACATGGTATGACCTCCAGTGGGTGTTAAGAAGAAATGTACGGGCCAGCGCGTGCAAAATCAAGCAGAGGATGCCTTGACACTGGTTGGGCTCTGGTGTAACTTGCCCTCTCAACAGCATGGAACTCAAGAGCCTCCGCGAGATTAACACGCTGGCGCTGAGCCTCTACTTCTGGGCCATCGCCGGGTTTATCACGCTGGTCTATGGCAAGTACGCCGAGTGGGACGATTTCAAAAAGGCCTGGGCGTGGTTTGCCTTTGTGGCACCGGTCCTTCTGATAGCCTTCTTCTACATCAGGGACAGCATCCGGAGAGACGACAACCCCGATATTTACTCTCAATGGTGGTCCATAATGGACGGGAAGCCCGAAAGGGGATAGAGGACTCCCATGTCCCCGGGTCAGATGACAAAGGCATCCGCTGCGCTGCTTCTTCTTCTCAGTGCCTTCCACATTTCATACGCGGGGGCTCCGACCGAGGCCGCGACTCCTTCCAGCACATCCCCAGATTCTTCCACCTCTCGAACCGTGGGCTCCGACTTCTGCCTGGCGCTCGATGCGACGGGCTATACGCTCAGCTCGCCCGCACGGTGGGACGGTACGGATGTTTTCAAGGCGGGGCTCTTCGGTGTGGGCGTTGTTGGTTCATTCTACCTGGATGAAAATGCCAGGACCTGGCTGCTGGATAACCGATCCCCGTTTCTTGACGCAGTCGAACGGGTCGGCTTCTACTACGGCTCCCCCGCTCTCATGATGTCACTGATTGTGGTGATGTACGGCGGAGGTGCCTGGTCGGACAACGATTGGCTAATGGATACCGGCGTCATGTTCGCGGGGGCGCTTATCTCGATTGCGGCTATTCAGGAACCGGTGAGGATCGTATCGGGGAGGGCACGCCCCGAGACGGAGGAAGGGCACATGTCTTTCCAGTTCATGACAGGACTGGCTGACGAGCGGGCATCGTTCTTCTCGGGTCATTGCGCAATTGCGTTCAGCATGTCCACAATCCTATCTCGGAGAATAGGTAACCCGTTCGTCTCTGTGGGACTCTATGCACTTGCGACAACGACATGTCTTGGCCGGATGTATGCCGACCGGCACTGGTTCTCCGACGTGTTCATCGGCACCGTGCTGGGGCTCCTGATCGGTGACTCGGTAGCCAATTGGCAGGAACAGCGCCAGGGATCCGGATTAGGCCTCTCGGTGGTCCCGACGCTGAAGGGCCTGGCGATTGTCTACAGATTCTGACAGATATCTGGAGGGGAGAAAGCGCGAATCTGAGTCAATCTCATGGGTTCAGATGATGATGAAGGTGTAACCAAAAACGGACCTCCGCCTCCGATTCTCCCCGAGAGAGTGTTCATATTTGAGACAATTTACTTGAAGGTTGCGATAAGTCGCCATATCTTCTGATTATCCGGACAGGGGTCGAATGCGGTGGACGTGGCAGCCTTCGGCGGCTTGCCGTGGTTACCCTGGCCCGCGGATAACTACACCCGCCCAGACCGCTTCAGCCCGGTTGTACCAGTACCTCTGACTCACCTTGACTGCTCTTCCTTCTTCCTCAATCTCACGGCTGCCTCCCGGGAGGCAAGACAGGATGATCGGCAAAACCATCTCTCACTATAAAATCCTGACGAAGCTCGGTGGTGGAGGGATGGGTGTGGTCTATAAGGCCCGCGACCTGAAGCTGGACCGTTTTGTCGCCCTAAAGTTTCTCCCCCCTGAACTCACCCGCAACACCGAAGCCAGAGACCGTTTTATCTCCGAGGCGAAGGCTGTCTCATCCCTGCAGCACGCGAACATCTGCACGATCCACGACATCGAAGAGATGGACGAAGGACAGATGTTCATCGTTATGGATTACTACGAAGGGGAAACGCTCAACAAACTGATCGAGCGTGGCCCGCTTCCGGAGGACGATGCTCTTGATATCGCGATTCAGGTTGGGAGAGGCCTGATCGAGGCCCATATCAACAATGTCATCCATCGTGACATCAAGCCCGCGAACATCATGAACACCGACTCGGGCAGGGCGCAGATCCTGGACTTCGGCCTCGCGAAACTGGTGGCAGGGTCTACGCGTACCAAGGCGGGCACCACGATGGGTACGGCAGCCTACATGTCGCCGGAACAGCTGCAGGGCCATAAGGTCGACAAGCGCACCGACATCTGGTCCCTCGGTGTGCTCCTCTATCAGTTGCTGACCGGCGAGCGTCCTTTCCGGAGCGAGTACGAACCGGGACTGGCGTACGCGATACTCAATACCGAACCGGTGGCGGCCAACACCCTGAATGAATCCATCTCGGACGGTGCAGTAGAGGTCCTGAAGAAAGCATTGACAAAAGACCCGGACCGCCGCTTCCAGTCGATGGAAGAGATGGTGGCGGAGCTTGCGTTGCTGAGGGGGAAGGTGCCGGGAGTGAAGATGGGGGAACTGCTCAAGCTGAAGTGGGGAGTGAAGCGGTTCAGGAGGAAAGTGTTTGCGATTGCCGCGGGTGTCTTGCTTGTCGCAATGCTGATCCTTCTGGGGCCCTGCCTCTACGAGTTCTTCTTTCCACCTCCTCCGCAATCGATCGCGGTTCTCTCGTGCGAAAACCAGACCGGTGAGAGCTCATATGACAAGCTCGGTTCCATCGTCACGGACGCTCTCACGACCAAGCTGGAGCAGTTCGAAGATCTCAAGGTTGTGCCACAGGAACGTCTCCTTCAGCTTGCGAATCGGGTGGAAGGTGTGACGATCGATAGTGCTGAGGAAATTACCACTATTGACGCGGAGCTGGGAATGCAGCTCTGCGAGATGGAGGACGTGGACGCAGTCATCCTGCCGAGGATCACAAAGGTAGAGAACCTCTTTGTTACGCATGTACGGGTCGTGAATGTCAAGACGAAGAAGCGGATAACCGGGGCAAGTGCTCAGGGACTTGGCGTGGAGAGTATACTCGGTTCGCAGATAGACCAGGTTGTGCTCGCAATAAGCCTCCGTCTCGGTCTCGGGCCAGAGGAGGATGAGCCGGCACCCCCGAGGCTTGCGGACATCACTACCAGTTCGGTGGATGCCTACTCTCACTATTTGATGGCCGGTGAGATGTCCGGTCAGTTCCTGCCAAATGAAGCCCGGCTCCATCTCCTGAAAGCGATCGAGAGCGACTCGACGTTCGCGATTGCTTACGGTGAGCTTGCCAGACTCGAAGACATGTTGGGCAACACGGCTGCTGCGAAGGAAGCGTTCAGCAGGGCACGGGCTTTATCGTACCGTGCCACCGAAAAGGAGAAGCTCTATATCGAGGGGAAGGCCGTTCTCTGGGAAGAGGACTTTAGCGAATCGGCACTGGAGAGATATGTCCAGATCCAGAGGACGATACTTCAGAAATACCCGGAAGAAGAAGGAGCACTCTATGAACTGGGGTGGAGTCTGAGAGAGCTGGGGCGGGCTGAAGAGGCGATCACGGCTCTGGGAAGGCTCCTGGAGGTCAATCCTGAAAACACAGGCGCTCTGAATCAGCTTGGGTGGATATACGCTCTTTATAAGGAAGACTTCGAGAGGGCGATTGTCTACTTTCGCCGAAATGAAGAGATCAACCCCCGCCCCGCAGGGGCGGTCGGCGCCATCGGGGCGATTCTCTTCATGATGGGGAGGCTGGATGAGGCCCTTGCCACTATGAAGCGGTCGTACGATCTGGACCACACATACACGACAGGCCTGAATATCGGATATGTCTATGTGCTGAGGGAAGACTACTCCGAGGGTTACAGGTGGGTGGAGAGCCAGATTGCCGACGCCGCCTCACCCAGTCTCAAGGCGCTGGGACACCTCTGGAAAGGCTACCTTGATCTCTGGTGCGGAAAGCTGGAATCGGCTGAGGCGAGTGTCCGGACATGCAAGACCATGGCGGACAGCGTCGGGAACAAGAAACTGTGCGCGCGCGCGGAATGGCTTAGCGGGTGGATCGAACTCGAAAGGGGATCGTACGAGCGGTCGCGTGAGTGCTTTGAAGCGTGGCGGTACGCTCTCTCCCCAAGTGAGCCATGCAGGGGTTTCTCTCTCTACACGGACGGATTGCTGGACCTCTATCAGGGCCGGATGGACTCCGCGAGAACGAGAATTGCCGGTCTGGAGGAGCGGGTGGCAGATGGCATAGGCAGGGAGAGAACGGTGGAACACAGCCTGATGGGGTTGCTTGTCAAGGAGGAGCTCCTGAGAAACGGCTCGCCGGGTGTGGCAGCCTCATACCCGGTCTCTATCCCGCGGTTTGAGACGCTGGTCCCCCCGACCATCACGCGGCCATTCGGCCCGGGAGACAGAGGCCCCCGCCTGAGTCTGGTCTATATGCACACCCGCGACGTCACAGCCCGGGCGTACGCGGAGCAGGGAAACATCCGGAGGGCGATCCAGGAGTATGAGAGCCTCGTTGCCCCGGACACGACGAGGAAACTCTGGATCCCTCCCCTCTACTACTACCGGATGGCCAGGCTGTACGAAAAGGCGGGCTCCCGTGACAAAGCCAGCAGTCATTACGAGAAGTTTCTGAATATCTGGAAAAGAAGTACGGCAGACCGGGAGCGGGAGGAGTGGAAGGACGCGACGAAACGTGTCCGGAATCTGAACGTGGAAGGCTAGGAGACCGAATGGGTACCAAGCCGGGTACGGGGACGGCTGATCTGGAGAGCCGGATCAGGGAGCTGGAGGAGCTCAACTCGCTGGCACAGAAACTGGGCTCCACTCTGAATGTCCAGGACACGCTTGCAGCAATCGCGGAGACCTGTCAGCGGCTGTGTCACGCCGACCGGGTCGCTCTTCTCCTCATCGATCCCTCGTCGGACCAGGAGGCACAGACGCTCGTCCGGCGATCGGATGCATCTGAAGGGGGGATCGATCACATCGTCAACCTGCTTGCGGCACAGAAGATCATGCATGATCCTAAGGCGGTGGCCACGGACGACATCACGACGTTTGTCGGATTGGAGCGGCCATCCGATAGTGCCCGGTTGCTGGGACCCGCCATTGTGGTTCCTCTCTTTGCTGACAAGAAGCTTATCGGAATTATCAATCTTGTCAACTCAAAGGGGGGCAGGAAGTTCAACTCGGACGCGGAGAGGCTGGTTTCTCTGATCGCAACGCTCGCGGCACAGTACATCCAGCGCGCGAAGCTCCACCAGGGGCTCTTTCAGGACACCGTCCGGTTGAAGGAGATACTGCGCGAACGCGTCGGTCCGGGCTCGCTCCTGGGGGAGAGCCCGACGATGAAAGAGGTGCGTCAGAAGATAGAGTCTGTGGCAGAATCCCAGCTAACGGTTCTTCTGATCGGCGAGACAGGCACCGGAAAAGAGCTGGCCGCACACGCGATTCATTTTGGGAGTTTGCGTGCGGATAAACCGTTCATCGCGCTAAACTGCGCGGCGATCCCGCAAGAGCTCTTCGAATCGGAGCTCTTCGGCCATGAACGGGGAGCCTTCACCGGCGCGGGAACTCGTGTCCGGGGGAAGTTCGAGCTGGCCGATCAGGGGACGCTCTTTCTGGATGAGGTCTCGTCGTTGCCGGCCGAGCTCCAGCCAAAACTCCTGCGAGTAATTGAGCAGCAGAGGTTCTATCGTGTCGGGTCGGAGGTCGAGACGAGGGTCGATGTCCGGCTCATCGCCGCGACAAGCAGTGACCTGGAGTTGGCTGTGGAGGAGGGGACATTCCGGCCGGAGCTCTACCATCGACTCAGCGTCGTGCCCATACTTCTTCCCCCTCTGAGGGAGCGTCTGGAAGACGTACCGCTTCTGGCACAGACCTTTCTGAGAGACTGCTCCTCCGGCGCGAAGGTCTTTTCCCCCGACGCGCTGGAACTTCTTTCCCGGCTTCCCTGGAAGGGGAACGTGCGCGAGCTGAAGAACGCAGTAGAACGGATTTCGATCTTTGTCCGGACCGGCACCATCAACGCACTGCAGGTTCAGCAGGTTGGGATCGGCTCGGAACTCGTTGTGGGCTCCCTGCTTCGCGCGGAGCTTCTTCGTCTGCTTGAGGCCAACAAGGAGGGCGGGAACCTGGTCGACTCGATGGACCGGCATCTCACCCTGCTTGCGCTGGAGAAAGCACACGGGAACATATCGCACGCGGCACGCCTTCTGGGGGTCGACCGGCACGCGCTCCAGAGGCGAATTGAGAAACACGGGCTTGATTTTGACACCTCCCAACAGTAACACCCGCTTCTCCCTCACCTGAGAGGTGCTCGTTTTGGAGCAGTTCCCCCCGGCCATACCTCCATTTTGAATGGATTCTGCATGTTTTGCCGGGCATGCAAGTTGCACATCTATCTTCTGACAATTCCGTGACAACTCCTGGCGTGGGATTCGTGAGAATCGCATAACAGGAGGGACGACATGAAGACAAGATTTCTGCAGCTCTTTCTTGCGACCGTCCTTGAAGCCGGCCTGATTCTACCATCGGAGGGAAACGATGCGATCTCGTCCAATACCCCCGACAGCGTCCAGCTCGCCTTCATTGCCTACAGCAGCAACTCAGGCAACAACCTCTACATCGATAACGTGCTCGTGGGTAGTTATCCCAAGATGGACCTTGCCGTGGCCCGGGTGATGGGAATTCAGCCGGACACAACCTACTCATTCGGTTCATCGCCGTATTCGGTGATACCCCAGGCCCTTCTGATCAACGCGGGTTCTGATCCCACCCCGGGCCAGGATACCGTCCTGATGCTGATCCGGCCGGGTGGATACTCCAGCACAGGCGTAGTTCCGTCTCTTCAGCAGGGGGGCGAATGGACCTTAGGATTCGAACAGTTTGTCATCACGCCCGGGATCGCGTACGATGTGACTGTGTTCATCAAGTCGGTGGATGACAACAGTGCGAACGATACGTTGCGACAGCGCTCGCAGGTGTTTCCCGGGATTCATCGTTCTGTCCTGCTCGAGGAGGGGACGAATACCTCCTGCCCACCTTGCGCTTCGCAGAACCCCGCCCTGGATGCCTTTATTGCGCAACACTTTGACGATATCGTCGCTGTGAAATACCATGCGTGGTGGCCCAGCTCGAGCGACCCTATGTACACAGCCAATGTGACAGAGAACAGGAACCGTATCTACTACTACAGCATCTACGGAGTGCCGGATGTAGTGATGGATGGAATAACACACGTCTACCCTGCGTATGTGAACGGGGTCTACGAGACACGGCTGGATGTGGCTACGCCGATCGACATTATTGTGAAAGATCAGCGAATCTCGGGGGATTCCATTCAGGCTGATGTCTATGTGGACATCCTCGCTCCGCTCCGATCGGGTGACTACCGGCTGAGACTTTTTGCCGTTGAACGGCACATATCATATGCAAGCCCTCCGGGATCTAACGGGGAGCAAGAATTCTATGATGTCTTCCGGCGGGGATATCCGGATGTAGAGGGGACACCCCTTCCGACCGCCGTGGGGTATTACTCCTTCACGTTCAAGTACAAGATCGAGGCTGCGTGGGTCGATTCCATGATCTACTCGGCGGCCTTTGCGCAGGATGACAAGACCAAAGAAGTGATGAACTGCGCGAAGGCTCGAAATCACCTTCGCGGCAGCCGGGTGATTGCGGCCGCGCGAGGAACGGACAATGAGACGGATCTGATCCCGGAGGTTTCATATCGTCCGGAGCCGGCGGCGGGTCGCTTCGCGCCGATTGAAAAGGGGGCGGTCACATCCGTGGCTGACAGGAGCCTCGAACCGTTCGAGCATGTCTTCCCTCCGGGTGGATGGCGACTGGTGAACCCCGACGGGCGCAAGTGTTTCGAGCTCTATCAAGGGGTCAGCGGACCCAGTGCGGGTGGCCATAATTCGATGAGGATGGAGTTCTACGGCTACATGGCGAACGGTCAAACTGACACGATCTACTCGCCCATTTATGCAGGGTTGAAACCTACTGACTATGTCAGGTTCGACTGGGCGTTCGCCACGCGTCCCCTGATCAACAACAGGCTGGTCGTCAGGCTCTCCAAAGACGGGGGGAGGACGTTTCCCTACAAGATCTTTGACCGGGATACGCTGACGCTGCCAACTGCGCCACCCACGTATGGAAGATTCTACCCTACCGCTGATCAATGGAAAACGATTATGTACTCCCTGGACCAGATTGTGTGGGCGGAGGATGCATTGGGCGAGATGCCGGCTGAGTTTTTGCTGGAGCAGAACTACCCCAACCCCTTCAATCCGACCACGACGATCCGGTACGAGCTCCCGGAGCGCTCACATGTCCTGCTGAAGGTATTCAACGTGCTTGGCGAGGAGGTGGCGACGCTGGTGGATGAGGTGATGGATGCAGGCTCCAGGCGGGCGGAGTTTGATGCAAGGGGGCTTGCAAGCGGCCTCTACATCTACCGGCTCCAGGCTGGAAATGCTGCCCTGACGAGGAAGATGCTGTTGGTGCGTTGAGATTTGCCTTGTCAGCGGTGGATTGGTATCTTTGGGTCAGGGAGGGCCTGAAACCCTTCAATCTACCCCTCGTACAACAATAGAGCCCTACCCCCGGTAATGCCGGGGTCCCTGTTCCGCCTACCCAATCCGTTCTTTTCGCTGCCCGATCCCGGGCAAAGCGCTCGATACGACCGTTTTTTTGCCGATTCTCAAGTACAACAGAAGCAGGTTACCATGAAGAGCCTTGCTACCATTCTCGCGATACTTCTCTGCTGGGCAGCCTTCGGCCCCACCGCTATGGCTTCTGACAGCGCCGCTCCACCATCCTGGGAGAACACGGATGGGATTCCCCCCGTTGGCAATCAGGTGGTAGGGGGCAGCTGCTTCGCCTGGGCTGCGGCATACTACTACCTCACGCACCTCCAGTGGCAGGAATACGGCTGGGACGTCAATGACCCTGCGCATCAGTGCAGTCCGGCGTTTATCTATAACCTGACAAACGGTGGTGTGGATAACGGGGCCAATGAAGGATTCAATGCGAGGGCCGACGCTTTCCGTGTTTTCGAGACGATGGGATGCGCTACAATGGCTGACATGCCGTATGACTACAGGGGCTACCGGACATTCCCCACAGAGCAAGCCTTCCGCAACGGTATGCGCTTCCGGACACTCTCGACACACCAGATAGCTACCCGCACTGACTCGGGGCTACAGGTTCTGAAGGATCATCTGGCTGGGGGGAACCTCGCCGTGATGGGTATCTTCGGCTACAGAAACTTCGACAACATCAACTCATACAACAACACCTACTGCGTGAGCCAGACCGCGGGAGGCCGCCTCTACTGGCACGAAATCGCCGTCGTCGGGTACGATGATAGCATGTTGACGGCGGATGGGTACGGAGCGTTTCGTCTGGTGAACTCCTTCGGGACCGGTTGGGGAGACAACGGCTACTTCTGGATGTCGTACGCGGCAGTGAAGGCAACGAAGACCTCATACGGATACGTCTTGTATGCCACCGACCGGATCGGCCATGAGCCGATGCTTACTGCCCGTGTCGACATCGGGCATGACGATCGTTATAACCTGATCTACAGGGTGGGTCTGGGTGAAACGACCTCTCCCGATACGTTGCTGACCTTCTTCAATTTCAATCCCATGAGGCTGTCGCCGGGAATTCCATACCCTGACGGCGCATTTGTCCTGGACATCTCTGACATGAAAGGACTGCTCCAGACGGGGGGTCGGAACAAGATCTTCCTCAGAGTGGAAAACAAAAGGCCCGGCATGGGCTATGATGGCGGGATACGGTCTCTCATGGTCGAAGACCTCTCCGGCCAGCTCTGCGCCCCATCGAACGAGATTCCCATCGATGTTCTGGATGCCAGCGTAGGGGCTGAGGTATCGATTGATCTGGACTATTCAAATTTCCCGCCGCAGACTCTGGATGTGGACGTGGATTCAGCCAGCGGGTTGGCCCAGGCCTCTTGGGGTGTCCCTGCCCAGGGTGCCGGTCTGACCGGATACCGGATATACATCGACGGTAGACTCATCGATTCCACATCCGCGCTCACGTACACGCACTACCTCTCGCTGAGAGGCACGCATCACTATGGTGTTTCAGCCGTCTTCTCCGGTGGAGAATCCCCGGCGGGGATGGAGACCGTTGAGTGGGCAGGCCCGACTGCGTATGGTATTCCCTATGCAGACGGTTTTGAGGGGGGATTTGGGGGATGGTATCATGTGGGGAGCTCGGGTGTTCCGCTGGTCACGGTGGAAGACCCTGTCCACGAGGGTGACTACTCGGCCGGAATCAGAACGAATCCTTCAGGGGGCTACGCGGTGCTTATCAGGCCCTTCGGGACGGTCGAAGGCGCTGAAGTGGAAACGTGGGTTCTTCTCGAGGCCTATCCGGATACCGGAGGCGCGGGCGGGAGCCTTCTTCTGGCAATGGATGGTTGGGCATTCGGGACCTTTGCCAATGAGGAGGGACACCCCGGATTCCTCCATTCTTCCGGTGCCAACCAGCTGGAGGTGCTTGATATAGATACAACTATCACAATCAACCGGGGGGAGTGGTACAAGCAGAAGATCTGGTACCACGACGGCAAATGCCAGATCATGGTTCTGAACGACGAATGGAATGTGGTGCTGAACGAAGTGGTCGATATGGCGGATGTAAGTCTCAATCAGGTTGCCTTTTTTGCCGAGGGGATGAACAACGGTCCATGCTACTATGACAGATTCTCCATTCGGCCCTGGACCTCGGATGGCCTCCAGCACTTCTCACCCGTAGCCCCAACTGAGGCGCCCTACGCGCTCCTCATCGGGGGGGCGCAAGTCGACACGGCCGCACTCGAAGCGGGTGATGAGATCGCGATCTATGACGGAGCGCTCTGTGTGGGCGGGGCTATGGTGGATGGTGAGTGGCCCCTGGAGATGAACGCGTTTGGCGCGGACAGCAGTGATCCCGGATTCACCCCTGGCAACGCGATAGAGGCGAGAATCTGGCGTCATCAGAGCAATGTGGAATACGAAACGGATCTCACGTTTGTTATCGGTGACGGTACGTTTGGCCACGGGCTCTTCTCGCGAATCACACTGGAGGGAACAATGGTCGTGGCTGTTCATGAAGAGCCGACGGTGCCCCTCGAGTTTGCCATCTCCGAGCC